>NZ_JBFJWS010000026.1:0-25613 GCF_041623545.1 Zhongshania sp.
CGTTGAAAAAGGTGAGATGCTAGGCGTTAAAGACGTAGAAGAAATTCTGGCCACCAAATTACTGGGGGTTATTCCCGAGTCGGAAACCGTACTCAAAGCCTCTAACCAAGGTATACCAGTGATTCATGATACTGAGAGCCCTGCAGGTCAAGCTTACTCTGACGCGGTAGCCCGCATCTTGGGCGAAGAAGTGGAGCACCGCTTTATGAGCGTTGAACAAAAAGGTCTGTTTCAACGACTGTTCCGGAGGAGCGCATGAGCATATTCGACTACTTCCGCAACAGTAAGAAAGCCACGGCGTCGATCGCCAAAGAGCGCCTGCAAATTATTGTTGCCCACGAGCGCAATCAACGCAGCCAACCCGACTACCTGCCAAAATTGCAGCAGGAATTACTCGACGTGATTCGCAAATACGTTGACGTAGATCAGGATCAGGTAGAAGTGCAGCTCGACAATAATGGCAATTGCTCAGTATTAGAGCTCAATATTGTGCTGCCGGATCGCTAGTGCGATAACTGTAAGTCCTGTTTTCTAGGTGCCACTGACTGGCTTAAGGCTAGTCAGTGTGAACGGAATCTTAGCCCTAGTTATCATCATGAATATAAAAGACTATATCAGCCTTGCCGCTATCGCCCTGACGTTTATCGGCTTTGCACCGTATATCCGCGACATTCATCGCGGCACTACCCAAGCTCACGCATTTTCGTGGATCATTTGGGGTATTACCACGGTCATTGTATTTTTTGCCCAGCTCGATGCCAAAGGGGGCAGCGGTGCCTGGCCTCTTGGCGTATCTGGCGCCGTTACCCTGTATATTGCGTTGCTGGCATATCAGCGCAAGAGAACGCTTAAAATTGCCAGCAGCGACTGGCTGTTTTTTTATGCGGCCCTTTCGTCGCTACCGATTTGGTACTTCAGCGCTGATCCGGTTTTTGCCGTTATCGTATTAACAACAGTCGATTTACTTGGCTTTGGGCCGACCCTGCGCAAAGCCTACCACCACCCCTATACCGAAAGCCTGACGTTTTTCAGCTTGTTTGCGCTGCGCAATGGCCTCGTTATTTTAGCCTTGGCACATTACTCGCTGGCCACCTTACTATTTCCTGCCGCCGTTGGGCTTAGCTGCCTATTCTTGATAATATTAGTGCTGTTTCGCCGTTATTCTTTACGAGTCCATTCTGTCCCTGACAGAGATCACATGCCCTGAGCCAACTATGCGCGCACTATTTATTGTACTGGTGTTATTGAACCTGCCCACCCTTGCCTTGGCGTCGTCCTGCGAAGACAGCGAAATTTATAACGAGACCCTACTGAGTAGCGCCATAGAGCACTTGCTCAGCACCTACGGTGCCGAGGCCGTCAAACAACCGGTAGAAAAATGCACTACAGGTCCCGGCGCACTATGGCGATTGGCCTTGGCGAGCCACGAAGAAGACGAGCACTTCCAGTACTATCGCGTCGTGAGTTGCACCCCTGCCCCACAAGATGCAAGTGCCCTACAATGCCGCAGCACGGAAGGACGACGACTAAAATACCAAGACCAAGTTATCTCCGCCTCCAACGATGGCACCGCCACAGATTTTATTCACGCCTTAAACTGCTTTGCCGAAGCCCTGAGCGCCGGGAAGATCAAGATCAGTAAATACAATTCACTACTAGACACTTACTTAAGTATTCCCCTAAGCAGTAAGCAGGAAATTAGCGCCATTGCCGCGCAACCCCAGTTCCAACGCTTTATTGTTAAAGCCCTAGACGATCGCTATCGCTTTAGTGTGGAATTAGACAAGGAGTTTGGCTGCTTTATTGATCCGCTACGCAGCTAAACTCGCATTTTAATCTGGGAGTAAATAGCCTGAAGCCTGTATCAAATTGCGGACTTGTTCACTACGCATAAAAACCAGCAGCGCCAATGCCGCCGGTTTCTCCAACGCGCTTTTCAGCAATACCGCGTCTTGGCGAATAGGATTATGCATAGTTGCGGGCACGAGCCACTGTGAGCCCGTTGTCGCTAAACCAGAGTCCCGCTGCTGAGAGAGCGCTATAAAGCCCAAATCGGCGCTGCCGGTTTGGACAAACTGAAACGTCTGGGCAATATTTTCGCCACGGACAAGCTTTGCGCTGAGCGCGTCATAGCAGCCAAGTGCTTGCAAGACCTCCATTGCCGCCTCGCCATAGGGGGCCAGAAGGGGGTTGGCTATCGCCAGTATCCGAAAATCGCTGCGACAGAGAATATCAGGACTATTGTCGATTAAGTCCGGATAGCTCGACCACAGCACGAGGCGGCCCAGGGCGTAACTAAACTGCGATGCGGCGACCGCCAAACCATCTGCCACCAAGGCCGCGGGTTTCGTCTGATCTGCGGACAGGAACACATCAAATGGCGCACCATGGGTGATCTGAGCATAAATCTTACCCGAGGACGACACGACCATTTCCACGCGATGCCCGCTTTCTCGTTCAAATAAGGTGGCAATCTCCCGCATTGGCCCTAAAAAGTTCGACGCTACAGCGACGCGCACAGTCTCGGCCTGCACCACCACACACCTTGCCAGAAAGAAAACGCACAAGCTCAGTCGCAAGAATCGCATATTAGCTTCGCAACCGACTTAAATAGCGATCTAACTGATTTGCAAAAGCCTGCTTATCTTGCTGGCCAAAGGGCGCCGAACCTGCGCTGTGAACGCCAGATGAGCGCATGGTGTCCATAAAGTCTCGCATATTCAGTATGGCGCGAATATTGTCGGCGCTAAAAAGCTCTCCGCGCGGGCTAAGCGCAAGCGCGCCTTTTTCGATTACCTCTGCAGCGAGAGGAATATCGCTGGTAATCACCAAATCTCCCGCCTCGGCCCTGCGCACAATCTCGTTGTCTGCCACGTCAAAGCCACTACTCACCTGTACAGAGCTTATATTCGCCGCTGGGGGCACCCGCAGGCGCTGATTCGCGATCAGGGTCAGGACTACCCCGGTACGCTCCGCTGCTTTGAATAAGATATCCCGCACCACCACCGGACAGGCATCGGCGTCTACCCATATTGTCATAATAACTCCCAAAACACCTGAAGAAAGCCTCCCCACAAACTCATTATCAGGGTATTTCCGCCGAAATAACATCAAAGGAGTGTGTGCCATAGCGCCTAGTAATAGGGCGAAACAATCCAGTAGCGGGAAATACGAATATTGATATGCGACAGACTATTTTAAGCTTACCGATGAACACTCCTAGCTAGAGCGCAGATATTCAAGAAAAGCGCCGTTAATTAGTTGTAAATCGCAATACACTGCGATCAAGAGAGCCGCTGAATGCAAAGCCCACCGCCTTTATCCAACGGGCAATTTACGACGCTGCCAGAAGTAGATCACTTTCATCGTCAGGACTTTAATAGACTGAAGTGGCTACAATATATTATCTTGACCAGTGCCGCTGCCATCATTTTGGCTAGCGGGTTTTATATCGACTATTTAAACAATAAAAACTACAAATTGTTGTATCGCGACACCATGCAGAATCAGTTGAATTTGCATGCGATTAAACTCGAGGGGCTCATTCTCGCGAACTTACAAACCGCTAAGAGCCTTGTACCCGCCCTTCAGGCCAACCCCAATATTGACGCCACCGGCTTTGACTCATACGCGGCCCCCCTATTTGACGGTACTGTGCAGCTTAGGAACATCACCGCTGCCCAAGACCTAAAAATCAAGTATGTCTATCCGCTAGCGGGAAACGAAGCGGTGTTAAACTTTGACTATCGTGATCGCCCTGATCAACTCGAAGATGTACTGCGCGCCCGGACGAGCGGCAAAATGATTTTGTCTGGCCCATTTACATTAATTCAGGGCGGACAAGGCTTTATCGCGCGTATACCCGTTTTCGAAAAAAGCCTGCCGACCGAGCCAAAAAAACTCTGGGGTACGATTGCCGCCGTCATTAATCTAGACCAACTTTATGCCGCAAGTGGCCTAAACGAAGCCAGCTTGCCAATTGACATTGCCATCCGTAAGCGCAGTCATCAGTCCGATCAGGAGATTGCACCCTTTTTTGGTAAACAGAGTGCATTCACTGCCGGTGCCGCGCCGGTCACCACAGAAATCAAATTGCCCTCGGATGACACTTGGGAGCTCGCTGGCACCCCCAAACTCGGCTGGCCAAGTGCTGCGGACAACGCGACGGTATTGCGCGCGATAGTCAGTCTAGCTGGCATTTCTATTTACGGCTTATTCTTTACCGTTTACAGATTGATTAACCGTCGCCAACGCCAAACGGTGTTGCTGCAAAGCTTATTTGATCTAGCCCCAATTGGCATCGCCTTAGTTGAATTTAACACCGGTAAATTTTTGCAGGTCAATAAAGCCTTAATCGCAAGTACAGGTTATTCCACTGACGATTTCCTCGCCCTAAACTACTGGCAGATTTCGGCCCAAAGTCGCGAGGAATTTGATCCTCACCAATTACGTTCGCTACAAAAAGCGGGCCGCTATGGTCCCTATGAGCGCAACTACATACGCAAAGACGGCAGCGAATTTCCAGTATTATTAAATGGCGTACTCATTCAGGACAGCAGCGGCAATTCATTTATCTGGTCAATAATCGAAGACATCTCCGCGCAGAAAGAGGCCAGCGATATTGTTCAGCGTCAGGAGTCACTGATGCGTTCAATGGGGGCGCAGGCGCGAGTCGGCGCGTGGGAGTACCTCGTCGATATCGACAAATTATACTGGTCGCAGATGACCCGCAAGATTTTCCGAGTGGACTCCCACTTCCTCCCCCAAGCAAATAATATTCGCCAATTTGGCAGTGGCAATGACGACATCATGCGCTTTAATAAGTCAGTAAAAGGCGCATTGACCCAAGGCATCCCCTTTAGCGATGAAATTAAAGTTAAGACCGCAACCGGCAGAGAAATTTGGATTCATATCACTGGCCAAGCCGAATTAAAAGATAAGCGCTGCACTCGGTTATACGGCTCCGTGCAGGACATTGACAGTCGACGCAAAGCGCGAGATGAATTAATCACAGCTAAAGAGCAAGCGGAAGCGGCTGTCCGAGCAAAGAGCGAATTCCTCGCGGTGATGAGCCATGAGATCCGCACGCCAATGAACGGCGTACTCGGTATGCTTAATTTGCTGGAAAGCACCCCACTTAATCAGAATCAAGAACACAAGGTCCATATTGCCAAGAGTAGCGCCCGATCACTACTCAGTTTAATCGATGATATTTTAGACTTCTCGAAAGTAGACGCTGGCAAATTGGAGCTGGAAGCCATCGACTATGATCTGCGCCAAACCCTAGACGACATCGCCGAAAGTTTGACCCACAACGCCCACGAAAAAGGCCTAGAGTTAGTCGTCGACTTGAGCGAAGTGCCGCTCTGCATGGTCAATGGCGACCCCGTTCGACTGCGCCAAATCGTCACCAATTTACTGGCTAATGCTATTAAATTCACCGAACGCGGCAGCATAATACTACGCGCTCAATTGGATACTGAATCGGATGGCTACGTATTGCATTGCGCCATTATCGATAGTGGTATCGGTATTCCAGAGACCGATCTCGGCAAATTATTTGCGCCCTTTTCGCAAATGGATACCAGCACGACCCGCAAATACGGCGGATCTGGGCTTGGTTTATCGATTTGCAGCAAGCTCTGTGAACTCATGGGTGGCGCCATCGAAGTCCGCAGCAATCTTAATCTGGGAAGCACTTTTAGTTTTAAAATTAAACTCAAAAAGGCGGCGAGTACGCCAACAGCCATCGCACCGCAGCTTATTGATCGGAATATATTGATTATCGACAACAACGAAGATTTTCAAGACGCCTGCCGTCGTCAACTCCTCTCCTGGGGTGCGGCCGTGCAAGTAGCAAACGACAGCACGGAAGCTTTCGCGATACTTGCTGAAAAGCCCATAGCCACGCATTTTGATCTCATTATTTTTACCGAGCCGAGTGACGGCCAACGCAGATCACGGGTAGCACATCGCCTACGTCGCCTTACTGCGTCAGAGAATACCGCAATCGTACTCATGTACAACGGCAGTGAAGTGATCGAAGCGGATCTCGATATTAACGCGGCCTATTTAAAGCCTCTATCTACTCGCAGCTTCATAGCGGCTTTGCAGCTGCGTGGCAGCGACAAATTAACGAACACATTTACTCGTCAAGGTCTGCCTACGCCGCAATTAAATACATTGCCGCCAGCGCCAAAAAATACCGACAACATCACGCCCCATTTTAGTGGCCAACGCATTCTATTAGTTGAGGACAACCCTGTTAATCAAGAGGTCAGCCGCTGCATGCTCGACGAACTCGGTATCGCCACGACCATCGCCAGCGACGGCGTTGCGGCATTGCAAACCCTGTGCAATACCCCGAGCAGCACACCGTATTCACTAATATTAATGGACTGCCAAATGCCCATTATGGATGGCTATGTCGCGAGTCGCCGGATACGCAACGGCGGCGCTGGCAACACCTATCGTCAAATTCCGATTATCGCCTTAACTGCCAACGCCATGAGCGGTGATAAAGAAAAATGTTTGGACGCGGGTATGAACGACTATTTAAGCAAACCGATTGAACCTGCAGATCTTCGCAAAAAACTGGTGCAGTGGTTAACAGACGCAAACAACGAAACGACCAATGCAAAGCCAGCAGAGACATCCTTGCCGCTGCGCACCCAAAATACCATCAGCGATACAGTCATTAGCGCCGATTCCAACAGCGAGGAAGTCTGGGTAGAAGCAAAAGCCCTAGAGAGTGCCATGGGCCGCAAAGATACCCTGCGCAAATTATTAGAGATGTTTTCTGCCCAGCTAGACACGCAATTGGCCAATTTTGCACAAGCAGTGCAGTATGACGATATCGGCCAAATTGCCGATATTGCCCACGCGGTAAAAGGCAGCGCTGCTCAACTCCACGGCCGTCGCCTACAGCAAAGTGCCGGTGAGCTAGAGC
Organism: Zhongshania sp.; assembly: GCF_041623545.1. Classification (GTDB taxonomy): domain Bacteria; phylum Pseudomonadota; class Gammaproteobacteria; order Pseudomonadales; family Spongiibacteraceae; genus Spongiibacter. The sequence continues at coordinate 6,950 of NZ_JBFJWS010000026.1, forward strand.
GCGCGGCGAGTAGCGGCAATAGCCTGCTAATTGAGAAGCTGCAAGCGGTCTTCGTCAAAGACTGCCAAGCGCTTCAGCTCTGCTTCAGCCAGTACTTGCAGCTCACCATTAACAGCAAATAAGCTCACCGGAACTCGGCGGCCAGCAGTGTTCAGCAGAAATGTATCGCTGTACCATGGCGAACTGTGAACGCAAATCCCCGAATGGCTATATGAACTTCGCAATACGCGCCACGCTCGTCGATGAGCTGCTACAGACACATCAAGCCTATTGGCGATTCAACGTTTACCGTGGCGCGCATTATCAGCACTTAGCAAAGCATGCCGAGCTGCTGCGATTTTTACTCGCCCTCAGTGATGAACAAGTCCAAGCACTGCAAGGTGACGACTCGCGTTTATTAAACAGCATCGCGCCCCACTTCCCTGCAGCAGCGTCAATCCTCAGCCTAATTACCCTGGACTCGCCGCCAACCGTTATTCCAGTTCATGAACCACCGCCGGGGGTGCCGGGCAGAAAATGGCAGCAAATATCAGCATTCATAAAATGTCACACAACAATAAGCCGACCAGCTGTGGAATGGTGTTCAGGCAAGGGCTATCTCAGTACCGCGATAAGTCAGCGCTTTTCACTTCCTGCGGTCGGTTTAGAAATTGATCCGCAATTGGTCGCGGCCGGTAATTGCTTCGCATACAAGCATCACACCGAAGTTAAAATTATCGATTGCGATGTGCTCTCAGATTCGGTTTACCAGCATATCGAGGAGGAGCAACATGTACTTGCCCTACACGCCTGCGGTGGGCTGCATCAACGTATGCTCAGCCTCGCGGTCGCCCAGCACTGCAAGCAAATCAGTCTGGCGCCCTGCTGTTATCACCGCTTTATCGACGAATATGCGAGTTTATCCGCCCAGCTAAAATTATCGCCACTGCATCTGACGAGCGATGATCTGCGCACCGCCGTGCGCCAAACCAACACCGCCCGCAAAGGGGAAACCCAGGCGCGAAGAACCTTGCAAGCATGGCACCTGGGCTTTCGGGAATTACTCCGCCAACAGGGTTTAGCAAGCCATACCCCGCTACCGTCACTGCCCCAGCACTGGAGCAAAACGGGCTTTGCGGCATTTTGCCAACGGCTTGTAACACTTACGCAGCTTACGTTCGCGCTACCGTCGAATCTCGACGCGGCTGAAAATGCTGGGTGGTCACTCCTCCACCGCGCCGAGCGCATAGACCTTGTCAGAATGGCCTTTCGCCGCGCTATAGAAATGCGCTGTGTGCTCGACAGCGTGCTATTTTTAGAAGAACAGGGTTATCGTTGCAGCCTAGCGACGTTTTGCCGGTCCGAGTTAAGTCCCCGCAATCTACTCATCCAAGCCCAATTGCCGCGTTCGGACTGAAATATTTCACCTGCGCGGCGTTATCAAGGATAATGCCGGTCTTCGGCCCACTTATGCGGCCAATTCATTCAGTCCGCGCCCTGCCCTAGGATATTGCCATGACACTCCAACGCCTTCGCCTCGCTAAAAATGAAGATAAACGCCTGCGCAGCGGCCATTTATGGATTTATAGCAATGAGGTCGACACCCAAGCCACACCATTGCGTAACTTCAGCGCTGGGGAGCAGGTTATTGTCGAAAATCAGCAGGGGAAATCCCTCGGTGTCGCCTACGTCAATCCACAGTCCTTAATCTGTGCGCGCATGATGACCAACGACGAGCGCCCCGTTGATTTAAACACCCTGAAAAAGCGCATTAAATCGGCGCTGGCGCTGCGCGAGCAATTATTTGACCAGCCCTGCTACCGACTCATTTATGGCGAAAGCGATTTGCTGCCGGGCCTGGTAGTCGACCGCTTTGGAGACCACCTTTGCGTGCAGCTGAACACTGCCGGAATGGATGCGATGCGCGACATCGTTATCGAAGCCCTAGTGCGAATGTTACAGCCCACCTCAATATTGCTGCGCAACGATGCCGGCGTACGCAAGCTCGAAGGCTTACCTTTAGAAGTCGTGACGGCCTACGGTGAAGTGCCCGACGAAGTCGAGCTTATTGAAAACGGCGTGCGCTTTTTAGCACCACTCGCCGCAGGACAAAAAACCGGCTGGTTCTACGACCAGCGCCCAAATCGCGAATGGCTGCGCAATATCGTGCCGGGCAAGCGGGTATTGGATGTATTCAGCTATGTTGGCAGCTTTGGTATACAGGCCGCGGTGTTTGGCGCCGACGATGTGTGGTGCGCAGACATCTCAGAAAGCGCACTGGACATGGCGCACAAAAACGCCGAACTCAACGGCGTGGCCGACAAGCTCAGCACCGTGCAAGGCGATGCCTTCACTACCCTGAAATCACTAAAAGAAGCCGACGAGCGCTTTGACGTGATCATCGTCGACCCACCGGCTTTTATAAAACGTAAAAAAGATCAGAAAGAAGGCATTCTGGCGTATCGGCGTATTAATGAAATGGCCATGCGCTTGCTTAACGACGGCGGCTTTTTAATTTCCGGATCATGCTCTATGCACATGCCAAGAGAAGAACTGCTGGATCTGGTGCGGGCCTCCGCGCGCCACATCGACCGTCATGCGCAAATTATCGCCGAAGGCATGCAAGGGCCAGATCACCCCGTGCACGCCGCGATTCCAGAAACGCGGTATTTAAAAGCGGTACTGAGCCGTATATCGCGGGTGTAAGACTGGCAAACCTAATAAATCGTAAGTGAGCAAACATGCTCGCTTACGATTTGAGACTTACATTATTCAGCTCCGAGTCGACCGCCCCAAGCTCTGCACGCTTACGCTAAACATTGCAAAAGATCCTATCAATTTCAATCTACTTAGGAACTTTTAGCCTTCTGACTTTTACCAGCAACAACCCTCACTTGTATAGCCCTAAACCACCACGCCACAAAGCACCTAACGCCACTCAGAATTTTTTATTGCGCACTGCAGAAAGTCTTGGCTTAGCCCCTAATGATTGATAGGTGGAATACGGCCAATCTTGTTCATGGCTCACTAGGCCATGCTTTACCGGGTCGCGATGGATATAGGCCATGCCGTAGCGAAGCTCTACTTCGGTATGAATTTTGTAAGATTTGTACTGGCGCTGCCAAATTCCGCGGTCGCGACGGTGTAACCTGCTGCGACTCAAAAATTCATTTTTAGCGAGCGCATTAGAAAACAAGCTTTGAATCGACTTCCAGCGCAGGGCGTGATCATCATCGCCCTCGGGGAACTCCATGATACAGTGCAAGTGTTCAGGTAGCACCACCATAGCAAGCACTTTAAAGGGGTGTGTCTCGGCAGTTTTGCGCAAGCTGCCGCCCAGCAACGCGATATGACGACTCAAAACATTCTGGCTTCGCCCTTTTACGCCTAGTGTAAAAAAATATCGCGAACTGAGCTCTGGGGATGGCATATTATGCCCTCCGTGACACAATACTAACGCTACGAGCTATTAGTGTAGTGCACCGAAAACTAACTAACCATTTTAAATTTTCGCTAATTCACCACTATTACTCAGGGCGCTGGATTTGAGTAGCGCTGATGAATTTGCGCAATTCCCGATACAACCTCGTCACTTAACTGTATGTCTGCGCTGGCGATATTTTCCTTAAGTTGCGCCAAAGTAGTCGCACCGACAATATTACTGGTCACAAAGCGCTGCTGGTTTATAAATGCCAAGGCCATTTGCGCTGGCGCCAAGCCCGCTTCTTCCGCCAGTTGCAAATACGCTTCAGTCGCCGCTTCCGCTTGGGGGTTACTGTAGCGCTTAAAGCGCTCGAATAAGGTGATGCGACCATCTGCGGGGCGCGCACCATGGCGATATTTACCGCTCAACATGCCAAAGGCAAGGGGCGAGTATGCCAACAGGCCGACATGCTCGCGAATGGCCATTTCAGCCAAGCCAACTTCAAAGCTTCTATTTAATAGACTATACGGGTTCTGAATACTGGCAATCCGCGGCAAATTATATTGTTCAGCAAGGCGTAAATAGCTCATTACGCCCCAAGGCGTTTCATTGCTAATGCCGACGGCCCGCACCTGACCACTGGCCACTAACTCGCCAAGGGCCTGTAAAATAACGTGAATCTCGTCATCGCCGCCGTCGCTGCTGTGCTCGTAACCCAATTTGCCAAAAAAATTGGTGTCGCGATTTGGCCAGTGAATTTGGTATAGGTCGATATAGTCTGTTTGCAGGCGCGCGAGGTTGCCCTCGAAGGCCGACAGTATTGCATCGCGATCCAGAGGCTTGGCATTGCGAATATGGGCATGACCGGGGCCAGAAGCCTTGCTCGCCAGAATGATGTCTTTGCGCTTGCCAGTTTGCCGAAACCATTCGCCAATGTATTGTTCGGTGCGCCCCTGGGTTTCAGGAATCGGCGGCACAGGATACATCTCTGCGGTATCAAAAAAATTAACACCCTGCGATACCGCGTAATCCATTTGTTCAAAGGCTTGATCCTGGGTATTTTGTTGACCCCACGTCATTGTGCCCAGACAAATTTCACTCACCTTAATACCGGTACGGCCTAATTCACGATATTCCATGTATCCTCCACGCATCCATTAAAAAACTTACCAACAACCGAATTAACAACAGGGCGCACCATCGGCGCCAAACAGAGTGCTATCAAAGGGCAAACCCACCCCGCAGCCCTCGAAAATACCGAAGTGCCGATTAAAATTACCGATAAAATTAAAGTGCTCGGCAAAGCGCGTGTCGTGCAACATACGCCAGGTATTACCACAGACGGGGAATATTTTCCCAGACTGAATATCGTGGTGTTTATCCAACACAAAGCGGTGGGGGCTATTTTCTATACTGCCTCGGTAAATAACCGCTTGGCCGTAGTCTTCGCAATCACTCTCTAAGGCATCTAAATTAAATAAGCGATAGGTCGCGGAAAAAAACTTTATGTTTTCGCAGCGCTCGGCAAGTACCGGATCGGTTATCTCCAAGGGGCGATCTTCCACTAAACGGGAGTCTATAAAACCTTGGCGTTTAGCCAGTTGGATAAAATCATTCCAGTACAGCGCCCCACCCAAGCACTCGCCATACAAAACCGGGTCATTTTTGACCGCTTCAGGTATGCGCCTATCTGCGTATACATCTGAGAAGTAAAACTCACCGCCGGGCTTGAGTAAGCGCTTGACGCTGCGCAGCACCGCATCTTTGTCTGGCGATAAATTGATAACACAATTAGACACCACTACGTCAAAACTACCGGCATCCAAATCCAGTTCATCTAGCTTTTCTATAAAGCCTTTTAAAAAGCGCACATTTTGAAAACCAAATTTCTCAGCATGGTAGTCTTTATACTCCTCTGCAATCGCGAGCTGTTCGTCGGTCATATCAACCCCGACGACTTCACCACTTGCACCGACCATTTGCGCCAGTGCATAGACGTCGCGACCGCTGCCGCAGCCCAAATCCAGCACGCGACAGCCTTCTAACAGCGGGGGACAAACCAAGCCGCAGCCATAGTATCGCGACAAGACCTCGTCGTGAATATTGCCGAGCAGTGGCTTTAGCCACTCCGGCATCGCCGTGAAATCACAGCAGGCGGTTGTTTTTAAATCTGCGGAACTTTGCAGTTGTTTGCCGTAATAATCTTGTACGAGGTCGTGCATGACGTCTCCCAATTAAACAAACAAAGCCGTTAGAGTATCGCGAACGCGGCGAATAGGCTGATCAAAAATAATGCGAGTAAAGTGATCACATCAACCACCTTAATTTTATAGCCGGTAAAGCCTTTGTCCGTCGCTGCCACCCGCAATTCTCTCGCGGCCATAAACAAAGGAAATGCAACGCTAATCGCAATTACAATCCCCGCAATAAGGTAAACATAAACATATTTAACACCGATACGCCGCGCTTCGATAAACATCCACACATTGCAGGCAAACGCTAAAAACAAAACATCTATCGTTAAAAACTTGCCGGCGGGGTTCGCATTAAAGAGTGCGTCCTTCCAAAACTGAATATTCGCATCGGCAAAGCCATTGCCTAAATAAGCGGGCACATGGACCCAGGTCATCAGTAGCGCCACAAAGCCCGTTAGTAAATATACCGCCACTAAAACTTTAGTTTTCAATTCCATGTTCGCTCCTTTTTATTGTTAACTAGGTTTTTTACAACTAACTCACAATAGCCTGACTACAATGCACCACCGCAACTACTACCCTGCCCAGCCGTACAGCCAAAACAGTGGTCGGCTATCGCAATTTCATCGCCGTCTAGACTGTTCTGCAATAAATCGCGCAAATGACTTACGGTTTTATTGGGCAAGCCCAGTGCTAATTGCTGATTAAAATCACAGTCATATAAATTCCCCAGCCAATCCACACTCACTAAATTGCGACACATCACGGATTCCAAATTAGCGGCGCTGTAGTTGTTTTTCAGCAATTCCATATAGGGTGCGAACTGCCCTTTAGAAACTAAGGTAGAGCCAAAACGCTTTATTGGCATATTGGCCAGTGCAAACAAGTGATTAAACTCTATACCAAAGTGCGCCATTAACTCGCGGCGATAATCCGCTTCAAGCGCCTGCTGATTCGGCGGCAGCGTTGGCCCCTGCGGGTTGTAAACCAAGTTCAGTGTTAAACCAGAGCCGGCCTTGCCGTAGCCTAATGAGTTGAGTAGCTGCAAGCCGGCAATGCTCTTGTCGAACACACCTTCGCCGCGCTGGGCATCCACGTTCTCTAGTGAATAGCATGGCAGAGAGGCAACCACCTCGACTTTATTTTCCGCCAAAAATTCGGCCAAGCCCTCTTGGCCCGGCTCAAATAATATAGTGAGATTACAGCGGTCAATCACCTTCACCCCTAGCGCCGTCGCCGCAGAGACCAACTCCCGAAACTGCTCGTGCAGCTCAGGCGCGCCACCGGTCAAGTCGAGGGTTTGAATTTGCCGCGCTTTTAATACTTGGGGGATCATGGCAATGCCGTCAGCCGACATCATTTCGGTGCGGGTCGGCCCCGCGTTCACATGACAGTGCAAGCAACGCTGGTTGCACTTATAACCAAGATTCACCTGTAAGGTCTCGAGGGGTTTACGGGATATTGCGGGGAAGTCGGTCACTTCCAATAATGCCAAGGTATCGTGCATGGTGGTCCTGTATTGGGCTACGGGTTTTATTAGGCTCGATTAACGGTCATTTGTTACAAAATTGCCCTGCGATCACTCTACGTAGCAATGAGAACAGCAGACCATAAGCCATATTGCCACGAAGGTGCAAAAGTTTGGCTGATTATGTGTGCCACCGACACACTTCATGGCATATCGCGACGCTTCTTATTTATATATAAATTACAACAACTTAGAACTGCAGTTTAAAATCGGAATAAGGCCACGGCGATATTGCTAATCGACTTTCGCTTCTATTTGCACAGAAGTTCGGTCTCTGGCAATAATTCCCGTATAATACGCGGCTTTCACGCGAAGAGAGCCAAGCAATGACCGCAAAAGTTGCCCTGATAATGGGGTCAAAAAGTGACTGGGAGACCATGCGCCCAGCCACCGAGATCATGAGCGAACTCGGCGTTGAACACCACGTTGAAGTGGTTTCTGCCCACCGCACCCCCGATAAACTGATGGAATTTGCTGATCAGGCAATTGCTCGTGGCTTCGAGGTTATTATCGCTGGCGCTGGCGGCGCGGCCCACTTGCCCGGTATGGTTGCTGCCAAAACTCGGCTACCAGTACTCGGCGTGCCAGTTCAGAGCCGCGCACTCAGTGGCGTAGACAGCTTACTCTCTATTGCGCAAATGCCAAAAGGCATTGCCGTGGGCACGCTGGCAATTGGCAGTGCCGGCGCGTTTAATGCTGGCCTATTGGCTTGCCAAATTCTGGCCCTGACCGACGCTACCCTCGCTGCCAAGCTTGAGGCTTTCCGCGCCAAACAGACCCAGGATGTACTCGATAATCCGGACCCAAGGGAGGTCTAATGCCAACGGTATGGGTACTCGGCGCCGGTCAATTGGGCGCCATGCTAAAACAGGCTGCGTATCCACTAGCGCTCGAAGTTGAGCCTGTGGAGCCTGATAGTGAGCACTTACCAAACATCGCTGCCGGCGACATCGTTACCGTCGAGCGCGAGCAGTGGCCAGACACTCCGGTGACTCGCCACCTGAGCAGCCAAGCCGGCTTTATTAACGCCGATATTTTTGGCCGTATCGCGGATCGCTTTCACCAAAAAACCATGCTCGATGATTTGGCGATTAGCACCGCCCCATGGCGAGTAGTCAATACTGACAGCCAAGCTCAAGACTTGCACACTGAACTAGGCCCCCACGTGCTGCTGAAGCGCCGCGAAGGTGGGTACGACGGCAAGGGCCAACACTGGCTGCACCAAGCCGAAGGCGGCGCGATCCCCGCCGACTGGCTGGGCACCGGCATTGCCGAACAAAAAATCCCCTTTGATGAAGAATTATCCCTTGTTGGCGCCAGAGACAAAGACGGCAACAAAGTCTTTTATCCGCTCACGCTGAATCTGCACGTAAACGGTATTTTAATGGCGTCGATTTCGCCCTTAAGTCGAGTGACTCACCTGCAGCCGCAAGCAGAAGCGATGCTCGGCAAGATCATGGACAGCACCGACTATGTCGGTGTTATGGCCATGGAGTGCTTTAGAGTGGGTAACGCGTTAATGGTCAATGAACTCGCACCACGGGTTCACAACAGCGGCCACTGGACTCAAGCTGGCGCCTGCGTCAGCCAATTTGAGATGCATTTACGGGCGGTGAGTGGTTTGCCGCTCAAGGCGCCAGATGTCCGCGGCCAGAGCGTGATGATTAATGTGATTGGCGTAGAGCGCAATATTGACTGGCTAAAAATCCCAACCACCCAGTGTTACTGGTACGGCAAAGACGTGCGCCCGGGCCGCAAGCTCGGCCATATCAATCTAAATCATCCGCAAAAAGGTGTTGTACAGAACGCCTTGCGCGAACTCCACACCTTGCTGCCGCAAAACTACGACCAAGTATTTGCCTGGGTAGAGCAGGAATTAGAACGCGCCTAACCCCGCGTTCTAATTCCTGCTCCCGTCCTAGTTACACCAAGCCGAAACTCCGTAACAAGAACATAATAAAGCTGGTGGTGAGCAGCGAGCCCAGCGTCGTCAATACAATAATATTGGCCGCTAAAGTCGCATTGCCACCCATTGCCCGCACCATCACATAACTAGCCGCCGCAGTCGGCGCCGACGACATCAAGGCCAACACCCCCAGCTCGACACCCCGAAAACCCAGCGCAATACCGGCAGTAATAAGCAGCATAGGCACCAGTAATAATTTACACACGGTGCTGATAAGCGCACCCCGGTAGTCGGCCCGCAAAGCTTTAAAGTTTAAGCTCGCGCCGGTACACAGCAGTGCCAATGGCAGAGTCAGCTGTGCAAAGTACTCACCGCTGTGCTGAACCAAGGCCGGCAGACGCCAATCTAAGGCGGCAAACAGCAAGGCCGCAACAATACTAACAATGAGCGGGTTGCGCACAATTCCCCGGAACGTCGCCGTCAGGCCACCGTCGCGATTCAAGGAGCGACTCAGGGTAATGACCGCCAAGATATTGTATAAAATCGTCACCAAACCCAAGTACAAAGAGGCCGTGATCAAACCATTGTCACCATAGGCATTCACGCAATAGGCCAGCCCGATAATCGCCAGGTTCGAGCGAAATCCACCCTGCACCACCACACCGCGATCTTCCCGCGCAGCCACTAGGAATCGCGCCATTAACTCCAATAAGAAATACACCAACAGCGTCGCAATTAAACCGAAGACCACCAGCGACACATTGGCCGAATGGCTGATACTGGTCTGACTAATACTTAAAAACAGCAAAGCCGGCAGGGTAATATTAAACACCAGCTTGGTGCCAACCTCGACGAAGTTGTCATTAATCAGGTGAATACGATTAAGGTAGGCGCCCAAGGCCAATACGACAAAAATAGGCCCCGTTATCGAAAACGAAAATGACAGCGACTGGATAAAGGCAGACATGAAAAGTGCTCATTGGGATTCAGGCTGGGTAATATCGATTCAATTATAGAGACCTAAGACTCCGCGGTCTTGGCCTCTATTCAATCATTTCAGGTGGGTACCGAACGCCCCAAATTTAAGCGCGGCCAAATAGTGCATGCCGCGCCAATCCGCCTATATGCTAAAAGCCCTCCAAGACAATTTTACCAATAGCGGTACCTGACTCTAGTTCGGCATGGGCACGTTTCAGATTGTCGGCATTGATAAGGCCAAGGTTTTTACCGCTGGTGGTTTTGACATAGCCTTGATCAACTAAGTCGGCTACTCGCGTCAGCAGCTTGCTCTGCTCATCCATATCTGCCGCTTGGTACATAGAGCGGGCAAACATAAACTCGATATGCAGGGACTGGCTTTTGGTTTTAAGCTTCATAACGTCTAATGGCGTCGCGGGGTCGTCAATCATGGCGATTTTGCCAAAGGTCGCCAGCACAGCTGGATAGTCGTCGAAGTAACTGCCGGTAGCGTTCAAACTTGCAATATGACTTACCTGTTTGATCCCTAAGGCCTCTATTTGCGCCAACAGTGGCTTAGTGTGATCGACAACATGGTCAGCGCCGAGCGACTTCACCCAAGCCTGGCTGTCTGCCCGCGACGCCGTGGCAATAACAGTGGCTCCGGTAATCGCTTTGGCGAGCTGAATTAAAATAGAGCCGACGCCACCAGCAGCGCCCACCACCAAAATGACCTCATCGGATTGCGCAGTTGAATCTGCACTCTGCTGTCTTACCGCCAAATGCTCAAACAACAGCTCCCACGCGGTTATTGTCGTCAAGGGAAGTGCGGCGGCCTCAGCAAAAGATAAGCTCTTAGGCTTGCTGCCGACAATGCGCTCATCAACGAGCTGATACTCGGCATTGCTACCCTGGCGCGTGAGGTCACCAGCGTAGTAAACCACATCACCAGGCTTAAAGTTTGTCACCGCTTCGCCTACGGCAACGACTTCGCCGGCCGCATCCCAGCCGATTACTTTGTAGCTACCGTCCTCGTTTATGGCCTTTTGCCGGATTTTGAAATCGACGGGGTTCACTGCAATCGCATTGACCTTCACAAGCACGTCTCGCCCAGAAGCAGTGGGCTGCGGCAACTCGATATCAGTCAGTGACTCCGCTAGGTTAATGGGTAGCGATTTTTTATAGCCAATTGCTTTCATGGGGTCAGTCCTTGTGGTCAGTAATTGCCATGCAGTGTAGAGCTTGCGTTATCTACCATAAACAGCATAATCAAAGATTCATTATCAAATATTATTAGACAATATGTTATTAGAAGATCTTCAAGTCGTACTCAAGGTCGCGGAATTCCGCAGTATCACCGCGGCTGCGACGAGCTTGAATATGCGCACGGCGACCGCAAGTGCAGCGCTTAAACGCGCAGAAAAAGCGCTCGGCGCCGAGCTATTTGTGCGTACCACGCGCCAATTGCGATTATCCAATGCCGGCGAGCGCTATATTCCCCAGTGTGAGCAGGCCCTTACAATGCTGGAGCAAGCCCAGCGCAATATGAAGGATGGCCTCGACACAGTTGATGGCGAGCTGCGCATCGCGTTGTCGTCTGACCTCGGGCGAAATTTTGCCCAGCCCTGGCTTGATGAGTTTATGGACACCCATCCGAAGGTAAGCTTAAAAGCCAATATCAGTGACAGTAATATCGACTTTTATCGCGACTCAGTCGACATTGCCCTGCGCTATGGCTCACCTTCCGATGCAAGTCTTTACGGCTTTAAAATCTGCAATGTTCCGAGTCTTCTTTGCGCCACGCCAGCGTATCTGGCGCGACATGGCAGCCCGCAACACCCTCATGAATTAGCGTCGCACAATGGCCTGTTTTACCAGCTTCACGACATTATTCACGACACATGGACGTTCTCACACAGCGGAATAGAATACAAAATTAAAATGAGCGGTAGGCACGCATCTAACGACGGTGATTTGGTCAGACGTTGGTGTCTTGCCGGCAAAGGCCTAGCGGTAAAGTCCTGCCTCGATATGTCCAATGACTTATTGGCGGATCGCGTGGTAAATATCATGCCAGCATTTAAGCCTAGGGCGACCGAGCTGTGGCTTATTTGCCCAAGCAGGCAATCCATTACCCCAGCAGTTCGTCTACTCAGAGATATGTTTAAACGAAAATGCACCGTGATTTTAAAGCAATTGCATGAAAGGGAGATTATTGACGACAGTGTGTTTATGTAACAGGCGCAAGCCTTCTTCAGAACAATTGTCGCCGACAGACCTAGCCTGCAAGGTCTCGGCAATGACTACGGATTAGTTTCTACTGAACTACGCAACATGTTTTTCAGCATAATTCGACTTATGTGTTTGCGCAATTGTGTGCTTTTTTATTTTGCTCGATGATGTCCGTGGATTGTAAAGCACCTGAATAATTTGCTTGCCCTGGCTTTTTAAATAGGCTTCCACTTCGATATTATGGCGTTTTTTACCCCAGTCTTCGCCAACCACAAAAATATCTGCATTCACGGTCTTACAACCGGAAACATACTCAAGCTCATGGTAGGGCTGAACGATATCAACGCAACTTAGGGCCTTTAACATTTCGAGCCGCTGATCGAGAGGAATAACAGGAGTATTCGGCTTATAGGAATTGACCACTTTATCGGAGGCGACACCTACGGCCACGACATCCCCCAATGTTTTACAGTACTCGAGTAAAGCAAGGTGCCCTACGTGCAATAAATCGAATGTGCCTACGGTATATACAACCATTACGCCTTTGACTCCTTATTTAATATATATTTTAGTGTGCAGTTCAAAACATCAATTCGGCTACAAAAGCTTCCAGCCGTAAATCCCGCTGATGGCAAGCGTGTAAATTGCCAGCAAATAAACATTAACTGGGTTTCCAGAAAGCTTTGGCGTTTTGATCTGCGAGACGTTCAAAACCGCAAGCGTTACACCACTAACATAAAGAACGACGGTAAAAATTTCCTGACTTAAAATACTTTCAAATAAAAATATAAAAACCAGAACAATACTGTTGTTGTCGAGCGCCAGCCCAGTGTATTTAGCCGCACCAGAGAGACCGAATGTACTGAAGTAGCTCAGCCTTATCGCACTCGCAGCGAGCATGATAAAAGCGCCCACAAGAAAGATCGGCGCAAAATCACCAAAGCTAAGTAAAAGTACGGCGGGTGTAACACCATAGCTCACAATATCTATTAACAAATCTAACTGACCACCAAAAACCCGATCATTACCGCTGCGGCCCTTCATTCTTCGCGCAACAAGACCGTCAGCCCAATCAAAGGCAACAGCCCAGATCATGCCAATCATCGCCGCGTAAAAAACACCTAAAATGCTAAAGTAGATTGCCAAGATTGTGCAGGCTAATCCCGCTAATGAACAAAGATTAGGAAGATCCTTTACAAAGGAAAGAATGCTTGGCTGTCGCGTGTGTAATTCCGCATTACCTGTAGTCATGGAGCTCCAATAAATAGCGCTTGATGATCATTTCTGATATCAAGAAGATAGAATAATTTGCCGGCATACTGCTAGAACGTACGGGCAATATAGGATGTCGTGTTACAGGGTGTAGATGGAAAACATAAAATTTGAGAACCGCAGAGCCCAATATCGAGGTGACGGTGATGGAAATCGCGTGATTGATGCCACGCTAAAAAACGCAGAAAGAACAACAGGAGGGGCAACATACCACATACAGCTTTATTTATCGCGATATATTAAAAGCATGAGAAAGTGCGGGGCGTAAATACGCCCCGCAAAAAGCAACTTTAGGCTATTTAGTTAAGCCCGCACTTGCCGCACTCTTTTTCCGAGACACTTTTGACGACGTAACGGCACTTTCAGTAGCGGACTTTCCGCTGACCGATTTCGCTTTAGAGGATCTGGCTGCATTAGCTTTCACGGCCTTTGGCTTCACCGCCTTTGGATTGACTGAGTCATACGTAGCCAATTCAACCTTTGGTAGTTTAGCTACTGCCGCTTCGAGCTCGCTCAAGCTGTCTTCTAAGTAGTCCAATAAGCGCTGCATATGGGGCACCGCTTTACGGCAGGCAATTAAGCCGATATCCACGGTATCATGACGACTAATAATCGTGATATTCAACGCACCTTGATCAATGACTAAAGACGCCGGATACAAACCACTCAATTTAGCGCCCTGCCAATACAAGTCCTGCCGTGGACCAGGCACATGGGATATAACAACACTAGCTAAGGCCTTTTCACTTCCCCTGCCCAATAGCATCGCCATTGCGCCGGGCATTAACATCATTGCGGAGTAGGCTTGTAGCTGATTCGGTGTCAGGCGACGAATCCGCTCCTTGTTATAATCCATACTGCTCTTAATCGCCTTGAGCCGCTCAACAGGATCCGCCACATTTGTCGCAAGATTCGCGATTGTAAAAGCGACCTCGTTGGCGACATCGCTGGTGTCGTTATTGCGATCTCGAACTGACACCGGCACCGCCGCGCTTAATGGTAATTCCGGCGCTTCACCCAGTTCCTGAAGATAACGCAATAATGCGCCAGCACACATAGCTAAAATAACGTCATTACTGCTACCACCCAAAGCGGCAGCCACGGTTTTTATACGCGGTGTTGAATACGACTGCGCCGAAAAGCGCCTGGTGCCACTGACTTTTTGGTTAAAAACCGTGTGTGGTGCAGTGCCGGCCACCGCGAGATCTGGGTTATCACGCCAATAATCAACAAAAGAATCACGTAACTCGCGCGCGACGCCCATCATTGATTTCGCGCTATCGCGTGTAATTTTACGCGCTGCAAAAATACTCTCTACGATCGGCGTTGGCACAGGTAAAACTTGACCGCCGGACGACTTGATTGTCTCCACCTCCCAGAATGGTGGCAGGTCTCTTGAGGCATCTCGATCTGGCGACATGGAATTGATCATCATTTTTATGCCGGTCATGCCATCAACCATGCTGTGATGAATTTTCATATAGACCGCAATGCGACCGTCTTCAATTCCTTCAATTAAATAGATACGCCACATAGGATAGCTGCGATCTAGGTGGCCACAATGTAATCGCGAGACCATTGCCAGTAATTCGCGAATCCGCCCAGGCTCAGGCAGCGAAACATGCGCGAAATGATGCCCAAGATCAAAGTCTGAATCCTCCTCCCAATAATGCATTCCGCGCTTACGCACCAGCAAGCGATTAAAGGGCGCAGCAGTCTTCACCGACTGCCTTAGTTTTTCAGCGAGATCGCTCGCAAAATTTTCTGTGGCATCTTCTGGGGGCTCAAACAACATCAACATACCAATATGCAGGGGCTGTCTACGACTTTCCAGTCGTAAAAATGAGTCGTCGATCATGTACAGTTTTTTCATGATGTAATTTTCCCGAGTGCAAAACAGCTTATCATTCGCATTATTTTTATATCGTCGCAATGGCACCAATTTAGTGCGCTTTTCAAACTCAGCTCTCCTCCGATTTAAGAACGCCAATCCACAGACTAGCCCATCACCAGAAACAGTTCAATGTGACCGGAGTGCATTGTATAGGTGATCATTTAATCACCTACTGGAATTATTCAAAATGATAAAAAAGCGCCACTACGTTGCTGACATATAGCAATTAAGTAAGTAGGCGGCGCAAGTAATTATATATGAAATAAGTATAGGCGGGCGCACCACGGCGAACAGACTCCATGTAATCACCGACAACTATCGCGGTGTGCGCACGAAAGCTATGGCAGGGGCAATGCCATTATTTGAACAATATTAGGCGCGGCTTGTGGCATTAAAACGTAGCCCATAAAAACCCACGTCAACAAAACAACGACAACCATTTTCATGCGCGCCTCCCTGGCCGCACTCCTCACTACAGGCGATGAAAGCCAGCTAACTAGAGTAACTGATACCAATACTACCCACACTGATTGATGCGCCCTTTCTCACTAGGTCACACATAGCTTAGTTTGTAATAAATGGCATTTCCACAGCGCGCTCCGCAAATAATGGCAACTGTTAGGTTCAGGCAAATTTCGTAAAAATAATGTGTTACCAAAACAGACATTCAAAAAAAACCTGAGGAGCGCGTAATATCAAGTACAGACAACATCTTAGCGACACTTTGAAAAATTTTTATTCACTGTCTAACTAACTACACAGCGCTACCAAGTATAGAAAATGTGTTTTAAACATTTTTATGAGTACTTATGGAACACAATTTATTAAATTATTATTGATCCAAATCAAGAAAATTGATCGATTTCTCACCCGCGATCATCACCCGACTACGAGCTAATAAAGTCGGGCCACATACCGACGATATAATCCAAAAATTTCTCGCTCAAACCCTCATCGCGTAAATACGCCCGGCTAACAGGAATATGCTTAGGCTTAAATGCGGCATCGTCACGCAATAATTGTGGGTAATTATGGTGGGGCATTGCCGCCCGTCCCAGCAGGACAAAATCCAATCCTTGATCAAGGCAATGACAAATATCCTCCGGGCTGTATATCTTGCCCGCCGCGCCCAAACGAATCTCGCCGCGATTTAATTCAACAAAATACGACAATAGGCTGCGCCCTTGAAACCTCTCTTCAATCGGTTCTTTATAAATATTCCACGCTGACACATCGAGAAAATCAATTTCTTTTGCCGCAAATAAAGCCTTGGCGGTACTCACTGCTTCTTCTAGAAGAATGCCGTGCCGCTCTGGCGAGAGTCGCACACCCAGTAAAAAATCGGCACCGCAGCGCGCGCGAATACCTTTAATGATATCGAATAAAACTTTACAGCGATTCGCCAGCGGGCCACCGTATTCATCAGTGCGACGATTAAACTCGGCACTTAAAAACTGGCCAATAATATAGTTGTGCGCAGCGTGAATTTCTACGCCATCAAAGCCGGCTTGTTTAGCGCGAACGGCGCCGCTAATAAAGTCTTCGATCAAACTTTGCACTTCGTCGTGCTCCAAGCCCCGCGCACCAAACTTCTCCGACGGCGACGGCGCAACGGGCATATCACCAATGAGCTCTCGGGGCGCTCGGAATCCAGCATGATGGATTTGCACAACGGCAAGACTTGCATGTGCTTTAATCCTGCGCGCCAAATCCCTCAAACCCGGCAAGTGGGCGTCGCTAAACACACCTAATTGACCCGCAAAGCCTTGGCCCAATGAATTAACATGAGCAGCCGCTGTCATCGTTACGCCAAAGCCACCCTCGGCGCGCATCTCTAGCCAACGAATCTCAGCCTCGCTTAGCCGTCCATCCACCTTGCTTTGAGTATTGGTTAGCGGCGCCAGCATGAAACGGTTGTTCATCACTCGGCCACATGGGAACGCTAGGCTATCAAATACTTTATTCATCTTCATCATCTCCACCATAAGCCGTCAATCGAGCACTTATGCGAGCAGAAACCTACACAAGCAATGCTATTCAAACGCTGTTTCACCAACGCGCAGGGGTTTCGTCAAGGCTCAATGGTATTTGATACGACACGTCCCGCTTGTCCCGCAAACCTTTGCTATAACCTTGCTCGCGAAAGCTCGGCGCTTTCAATATTGATGCATCACCAGCTAGCAAGACGTCGACCGTTGAGCGACGCAGCGCGATTTTCCACTCGCCGTTACGACACTCCAGACGATCAATATAGCGACCACTGATAAAGCGGGCTGTTTCACCATCCTTATTCAGTAATGCGACAATGACATAACTCTCGCAGTGTGCAGTATCACCATCAATCTCACAGGTGTGCGTCGTTATGTTGTGTGTATGCAGTTGTGCGCCAGCCGCATGAACGGCATTAGCCCACTTTGCGTAAGCTGGCCCATCATTTAGGACATAACCGTGCTCGTCGACGCCATCCGGGTGATAGGCCGCTGTTAACATTTCAACATCAAACCTGTCGTGGGCGCGTGCATGGCGCGCAATGCAGTCCATAATAGCCGTCCGGTCCATCAAATACTTAACGTCTTTTTTTAATTGTTCTAATTCGTTAATTGCCGTCATTTTCACTTCCTCGTTATGCCGCGCGTACGCTCTGCGTTAATAGCGGCGGTCAATATACTAACGGATAATATTTGAATACCGCGGTGGCGGCGCAACCTTATGCGTCTCGCGATAGGAGGTTGGCTGCCGACCACCTTCGTCTGTGATCCCGTATTTTTTAGCCAGCTCAGCGCCAATAAGAGTTTGGCCGCTCACGGCCATAATATTGTTGTCCGTATACAGCGCCCAAATGAGGTGACCGGTAAACTCGGTTGTTTCAGTCATATTTTCTATGTAACCGTACTTTTCTCTATCACTTTCAATTAATAACTGCAGTCGCTCGGTCTGTAATGCACCCATCCAAATTGAAAGCGCTGCAACGTTATAATCCTGTAAATCAACAGCCATATCCGCGGCAAATTTATCAACGCCGCATTTATGCGCTCCGTAGACTGGGCCGTATACATAGTGCACCGCACCCGATGCGGAGGTAAAAATAATCATGCCGTTGCGCTGCTTTGTCATCAACGGCGCAGCGTAGTAACTTGCGACATACGCGCTGCGCAGCCCGACGTTTAGCATATCGACTATTTCCAGTGGTTTTTGCCAAAAACCGCCGGGTTCAGTTAGTTGCTCGTGTAAAGCGCAGGCATTGTTCACTAGAATATCTAATTGCCCCTGCTCCTGC
>NZ_JBFJWS010000027.1:0-25589 GCF_041623545.1 Zhongshania sp.
ATGGTGCGGATGGAGAGACTCGAACTCTCACGCCTTGCGGCACCAGAACCTAAATCTGGCGTGTATACCAATTTCACCACATCCGCACACCCGTAAACCGACTTAAGGTATTGAATTATCTCGGTTTACAAACAAAATCGCTGGACCTCAGTCCCGCGAGGAACGAGATTGTGCCACAGCCCATGATCGTGATCAAGCGAAGCTGCAGCACAATTTCAGAACATCCTTAATAAATCACTTTTTTATGACTTAGAATGTTCTCGAACAGAGCTTAAACGCGCTCAATTATCGTACTAATACCCTGTCCCATACCAATACACATCGTAGCCAAACCTACTGAGGTGTCACGCTGCTCCATAACATTCAGCAAGGTGGTTACAATCCGGGTACCTGAGCAGCCGAATGGGTGACCCAAAGCGATTGCACCGCCATTGAGATTGACCTTGTCATCCATTTTATCCAGTAACCCTAAATCCTTGAGTACCGGCAAGGATTGCGCAGCAAAGGCCTCATTCAGCTCCACGGTCTGAATATCATCCATTGTCAAGCCGGCACGCTTCAAGGCTTTATGGGTCGACGGAACTGGGCCGTAGCCCATGATAGACGGATCAACACCCGCGACAGCCATGGCGGTTATTTTGGCTCGGGGCGTTAAGCCCAAGTCCATTGCTCGCTGCCCAGACATAACGATCATCGCTGAGGCGCCATCGGCAATCTGGGAGCTAGTACCTGCAGTTACGGTACCGTTGCGAGGGTCGAATGCTGGACGCAGCTGCGCCAAACTCTCAAGCGTAGTTTCTGGGCGCACCGTGGTGTCGGCCTTGACCAATATTTTGCGACCATCTTCACCATGACCTTCCATCGCAATGATTTCGCCATCAAAACGGCCGTGAGCCTGGGCATCAGCGGCACGCAGGTGCGAGCGCAGGCCGAAAGCGTCCTGCTGCTCGCGAGTGATACCGTGCATCATACCTAACGCTTCAGCAGTCATACCCATCATACCTGCTGCGCGCGCAACATACTTGCTGGCCTGAGGGTTGGGGTCAACGCCGTGACTCATGGCTAAGTGACCCATGTGCTCAACGCCGCCTACCATAAAGGTGTCACCACAGCCGCTCATTATTGAGGTGGCCGCGGTGTGCAGCGCTGACATTGACGAACCACATAGGCGGCTCACGGTCTGCCCGGCAACTTCATGAGGAAGCTTGGTAAGCACTGAGATCATTCGCGCTATATTCCAGCCTTGCTCATTAGTCTGGTTTACACAACCCCAGATCACATCTTCAAAACTTGCTGGGTCAACGCCAGGATTGCGCGCCAAGAGCGCATCAATCAGGGCTGCTGACAAATTTTCAGCACGTACATTGCGAAATACACCGTTTTTCGAGCGCGCCATTGGCGTACGGGCGCAATCGACGATTACCACATCATTTGCTTTAAAAGTCATTACTGTTTCTCCGCCCGATTATTTAAAGAAAGTTTCGCCATTTGCTGCCATTGCCCGCAGGCTAGCAGTTGGCTGGTACAAGGGACCGAGATCCGCGTAGCGGTCAGCCATTTCACAGAAAGCTTTGGCACCCATCTGATCGATATAGCGCAGCGCACCGCCGCGGAAAACAGGGAAACCAATACCCATCACTAGGCCCATGTCAGCGTCCGCTGGGTCACGCAAGATCCCCTCGTCGATGCAGCGTACAGTTTCGATACACATCGGTATCATCATCCGCGCTTGGATATCATCATCGCTCAGCTCGGTACTGGCTTGCTTCGCTTTCGCCGCCATTTCTAAAGCAGTGTCGTCTTCGCACTTCTTAGGCTTGCCCTTCTTGTCTTCTTCGTAACGATAGAAGCCAAGACCGTTTTTCTGGCCGTATCGCTTAGCCTCAAACATCATTTGGGAAATGCCCGTAAAGTCGTGACGCATGCGATCCGGGAAGCCGTCCGCCATTACTTCAGCGGCGTGATAGCCAGTATCGATACCGACCACGTCCATTAGGTAGGCAGGCCCCATTGGCATGCCGAAACCTTCCATCACCTTGTCAACTTTGCGGAAATCGGCGCCGTCGCGAACCAGCATGTCGAAGCCAGCAAAGTATGGAAACAGCACGCGGTTTACATAAAAGCCAGGGCAATCATTAACAACGATAGGAGTCTTACCCATTTGCAGTGCGTATTTAACCACCTTAGCAATAGTTGATTCGCTGGTTTTTTCGCCGCGAATCACTTCAACCAAAGGCATTGCATGTACTGGATTAAAGAAGTGCATACCACAGAAATTCTCTGGTCTTTCAAGGGCTTCTGCGAGGTGTGTAATGGAGATTGTAGAAGTATTCGATGCTAAAACCGCATCATTGCGAATATGCTTCTCAGTCTCTGCCAGAACGGCGCGCTTAACTTTCGGGTTTTCAACTACCGCCTCGACAATGACATCTGCCTTGTCAAAACCGTCGTAGCTCAGAGACGGACGAATGCTGTTTAACACAGCCGACATTTTATCGGCGGTCATACGGCCACGAGACACTCGCTTAGCCAGCAATTTACCCGCTTCTTTCATGCCTAGCTCAATACCGGCTTCGGCAATATCTTTCATCAGGATCGGTGTGCCTTTGTAAGCCGACTGGTAGGCAATACCACCACCCATAATACCTGCACCTAAAACAGCTGCCTGCTTAACGTCGCCACCAGACTTGGCAAAGCCGCGTGCAGCCTTACTTACGGCCTGCTCACTCAAGAATAAGCCAATTAATGCGGCAGACTGCGGCGTGCGTACCAGCTTAACGAAATGATCTACCTCAACGTCAATCGCTTCTGCACGGCTAAGACCAGCATTGCGCTCCATTGATTTTGCTGCTGTTAGCGGAGCTGGCATATGGCGACCAGCCTGCTGAGCAACCATGGCTTTACCCGTAGTGAAAGACATCATGCGCTCGATGTCATTTAATTTGACGGGCGTGGTCTTCTCTACTCGGCGAGCCTTATAATCAAACTCACCAGCGATAGTATTTTTAAGCAGCTCCAGCGACGCGTCTTTTAACACTTCAGGCGCCACTACCGCGTCAACACCGCCATCCTTTAATGCGGCGTCAGGCTTTTGCTGATTACCTGTTGCTACCCATAACATGGCATTGTCACAACCAATGACCCGAGGCAAACGTACCGTGCCACCAAAACCAGGGTTTATACCCAACTTCACTTCTGGCAAACCAACGACTGCTGTCGTTGACATAACGCGGAAATCGCAGGCCAAACACATTTCAAAGCCGCCGCCCAAAGCAACACCGTTAATGGCAACGACGGTTGGCACAGGCAGATCTTCGAATGCGTTAAATATTTCATTCGCTTTTAACGCCCAGTCGCGCAGGTCTGCGTCTGGGAGCTTGAACAATTCAGAAAACTCAGTGATGTCAGCCCCAACAATAAAAACCGACTTGCCACTGGTGACTAATACACCTTTCAGGCCTGCTTCGGCAGCAAGCGCTACAGTGGCCTCGCCCAGCTCCTCTAAAGTCAGACGGTTGAATTTATTCACTGAATCGCCTTCAAGGTCGAAACAGAGCTCTGCAATCCCATCTTCTAGGTATTTTGCAGTTAACGCCTTGCCTTGATATATCATCGTTGTTCCTCAAATTGAGTTTGTGCGGGGGCATTTATGACACACCCCATGTTTTCTATGTAAACATCGCGCGCTAAAACTACCTTATTCACAAAAACTTGGCAAGCAGCAGCCAGTATTTAATCGGTTAAACACGCAGGATCGAAACGATAAGCTTCATTTAACCAGTCACAAACTTCGCTCGCTACCGGATGGCACACGCTGCTGTAGTCGTTAATACAGCGCTGCTTTAGGTCATCAGCCATTCCATCCAAACCGGTATACTGAAATAACAACCGATCCCGCTCTATGAGACGATTAAGCTCAAGGGGCAACCCCCTCAGTATTGCGGCCTGAGTCCTCTCCGGCGAGTAATCCGCCTTGCTAGTATAGACCTCAGACAAGCTTGGCAAGACCAAGGACGACAAATGATATTGATTCATGGGATTGACCATATGCCCAGCGCACCACGCTGACAATTCCCAGGGCCGCCCCGTAAACGGCGCTAAATGAAGGAAGCGGCTGGTTTTTCGGCCATCATTTACCGGATAGTTGTCCCATAACAAAGGCTTGCGACCGAGCAGCTCAGTTGCGCGAGCCATGTCCTCTTCAGTATAGGCCTCACTGATCACTCGGTTTCCTGTCCACAGCAAATCAATATCGCTATCTAAGCCGGAATTGAGGTCGGCAAAATAATTAGCCGGACAGGCACCAAAAAGCTGCTCCAGAATAGGGTCAAAACTGTAGTAACTTGGGCAGACCGCAAGTTTCACTTGGGGCAGTAAAGCCCGAATGTCGCGGGTGACTGCCAATTGATTTTTGGCAAGATGAGGATTACCGGCGGGAAGGTCGTCAAAGAGCACCCACAATACATCAGGTTTTAGCTCGGCAATTGCGCTGACTTTACGCGCCAATTTATCCTTGTCTGCCGCGCTATAACTTCCCTGCAAACCGGCAGGCGACAAGCCAAGCCCCCACGAAATACCGGCGCGACGACACTGCTCACCCAGCTTTAAAAGATTATCACGGTGACTGGCGCTAAAATCCTGCTGCCAGTGGCTACGTAAACTAACATCTGCCTTCGGCGCATAGATATAACTGCTGTAGCGCCATTGGCGAAGTAATTCAGGCAAGGCAAAGCGTTGAGGCCAAGTCCACTGCCGACCATAAAAGCCTTCAATTATTCCTGGCGAAAATGTCATCGCTACGCCTTTATCCTCGGTAATAACGCTGTTCAACAAAGGGCGCCGTTCGCACGGTCAAAGGTAGAAGCTTGCCTCTAACGCTAGCAAACAGCGCATCACCTTGGGCGAGTGCCGCGGTGCTAACATAAGCCATAACAAGTGGCCGGCCAATGCTGGGGCCAAAACCGCCGCTGCACACCCGGCCAAGCATCGCACCCTGGGCACTGACAATTTCTACCCCTTCCCTAACCGGCGCTCGACCTTCCACGTCCAGCAACACACGCTTCTCGATGGTGCCCGCCGCTATTTCCTGAGTAATAACTTCAGCCCCGGGGTAATTCCCAGCTCGCACCTGACCAGGACGACGCACTTTAGATATCGCCCACAGGAGATTCGCGGTAACTGGTGAAGTACTTTCATCCATATCGTGCCCATAGAGACACAGACCCGCCTCTAAGCGCAGCGAATCCCGCGCGCCTAGACCGATAAATTCCACCTCATCTTGTGCCAAGACTAAACGTGCTAGCTGCTCAGCATCAGCACCGGCAACGGAAATTTCAAAACCGTCTTCGCCGGTGTAGCCCGAGCAGCTCAGCCAGCAATCGATACCGCCGACTGTGCACGACCGAGTATCCATAAACACCATATTCGCTGCTTCTGGGGCTAAACGGGTCATTACCTGCCGCGCCGCTGGCCCTTGTAGCGCCAACAAACCCTGATCACTCAACATTTCCATGCTGATGGATTCCGGTAAATTCTGCCGCAGCCAGGCGTAATCTTGGTCTTTACAGGCCGCATTCACCACCAACATAAAACTGTCACCACAATTGGCGAACATCAAATCGTCGCGTATACCGCCCTGCTCATTTGTCAGCAAACCATAGCGTTGCCGATCAACCGCTAAGCCCACCACATCTTGAGGCATCAGGGCTTCAAGAGCTTGAGCAATGTTTTCGCCGCGTAAGCGAATTTGCCCCATATGAGATACATCAAACAAACCCGCAGCATTACGAACTTGTAGGTGCTCTTTCATGACACCAAGTGGGTATTGCACTGGCATATCGTAGCCTGCGAAAGGCACCATTTTGGCACCAAGCTCGCGGTGAAGGGCATTCAAAGGGGTGATTTTCAATTGTTCAGCGGTCATTCACATCTCCGGGCGAATCATATAGCGCGCATAATGAATGAATCCAACACGCGAGCTTACAAAAGATAATACGGTAAAATAATTCTGGGCTACGGGCGGCCCAAGGAAAACAGTTGATCAAAGTTTGCCGTTGTTTGCTGGGCAACCTCGTCATACGACAAGCCTTTTAATTCGGCAACACACTTGGCAACTTCGACAACGTATTTGGGCTCATTTTTTTTACCGCGGTACGGCACCGGCGCTAGGTACGGCGAATCTGTCTCAACTAACAGCCGCGACATCGGCACTCTGCGCACAACATCGCGCAACTCCGCTGCATTTTTAAAGGTGATAATGCCAGAGAATGAGATGTAGTAGCCCATATCCAATGCGGCTTCGGCCATTTCCCAAGATTCAGTAAAACAGTGCAAAACGCCACCGACGTCTGCTGAGCCGTGCTCCGCGATAAGCTTCAAGGTATCGGCGCGGGCTTCCCGAGTATGAACAATAGTGGGTTTACCGCAACTTGCCGAAACTTGCAGATGCTGAGCAAAGCTTTGCTGCTGATCTGCTTTACGCTCAGCACTGTAATAATAATCCAAGCCTGTCTCACCAATAGCGACAACTTTCGGATGCTCAGCGAGCTCCAGCAACGTCTGCTTGGAACAAACCTCGTCGGCAATGTCGAGGGGATGAATGCCTACTGAGGCGAATATATTGGGAAATTTATCCGCAATAGCGACAACAGCTGGCGCATTATTTAAGTCGATACCGATGCACAACATCCGTTCAACCCCGCGGTCAACCGCGGCCGCAACGGCTGCATCGAGACTTCCTTCATAAGGGGTGAGGTCGATACGATCGAGATGACAATGGCTGTCTACAAGCATGAAATTCTCGTTTGGATTTTTTGATAAGATGTCGTGTTTGGACAATGCGGGCACAAAGCCCGACTTTACATGGTATGCGTGGGCTTATCCGATTCCATAATGCCGGCGAGATAGGACTCAATTTTTTTATTGGCAATACCGTCGCCGCCAACAAACTGTACACCAACACCTGCAGCGCGGTTGCTTTGCGCCCCACGCGGCGTAATCCACACCACTTTGCCTGCTATCGGTAGTTTTTCTGGTTCATCCATTAGGGTCAGCAGCATAAAAACCTCGTCGCCGACCTTATAAGGTTTCGTAGTCGGCACAAAAAGGCCACCATCTCTAATAAATGGCATATACGCCGCATACAAAACGGCCTTATCACGAATCGTCAGTGACAAAATACCGTTACGTGCACCCTGCGCACCACTCATATACCTAACTCCACCGCACAGATAAGAAGCTTACTGATCATCAATGATTGCATCATAGCAATATGTTCAGGATACCGCACGATTTTGGCACAATTGCGTCCATTCTAAGAACAAACTCTCCAATATCAACCGCTTATTTAAAGCCACACCTCGGCTAAAACTGGCTCGAAGCTTTAAAGCGCGCTCTAAACCCTGAATTACACTTACCGACGGTACCGCCTTAAAGCGCTGCCAGCTTTCCGCGGTCAGGACCTGATCGGCCAGTTGGTGGCGAGACAGCGATAATAGTCGCGCAACCCACCAATCCAACACCTGTAAAATATCCGCATCAAGCATTTCTTCAGCAAACTGTAGAGGGCTGCGCTGTCCGTCTACCAAGGCAATTAGGCCTTTATCAAAGCGCTCCCGACTCGCTAGACCATCCTCTTCAAATACCTGCCGAGCCGCCAAGGGTCGGCCGCCGGTCTCTGCCAGCAGTCGCTGCGCGGTGCTCTGATCGCCAACATAGTCCCGAAGCCACGACTCTGTCATTTCTGGCCGAGGAATACCAAAACTTAATTGCAGACAGCGGGAGCGGATTGTCGGTAGCAATTGGCTGCTACTGTGGCTCACCAATATCAATAAGGTGCCACTGGCCGGCTCCTCAAGTGTTTTTAACAAAGCATTAGCCGTATTCGCGTTCATCGCTTCCGCAGGGTGGATTAGCACGAGTTTCCTTCCCCCGTTGCGATGCGCATGCTGGGCAGAGAAATGCTGCAAGCTGCGCACTTGATCCACGCCAATCTGACGTTTTCCTTCTTCTGGGCAAATTTCTTTAAAATCTGGGTGCGCAGCTTCACCTTGAAAATGGCAGCTACGACACTGCCCGCAGGCCGCCAAATCACCCGGCGATTCACAAAGCAAATAAGAAACCAAGGCTTTGGCAAAGCGTAATTTACCGATGGCACTTGGCCCTGCAAGCAGTAAGGCATGCGGTAGACGTTCGGCACTAATCAAGCGCTGTAGGTCTTGCCACTGCGTCATCTGCCAAGCATAGGCATGCTGCGGCTCAGACATCTGCAGCCGCCTGATACACCGCAATTTGTTGCGCCATTGCTGACGCGATATCCCGCTGCACCATTACAAGCTCAGCGCTGGCATCAATAAGTTTAAATCGAGCGGGCTCGGCAGCTACACGGGCCAAGTAGCCCGCCCTTACTTTTTCAAAAAACGAGTGTTTTTCCTGCTCAAAACGATCGAGCTCACCTCTTGCACCGGCTCTAGCCATGCCAATATCAACAGGCGCGTCCAATAGCACAGTGCAATCAGGCCGTAATTCCCCCTGCACCATCGTCTCTAAAGTCGCAATTAGTTCAGTTGAGAGACCGCGACCAAAACCTTGGTAAGCAAAGGTGGCATCGGTAAAGCGATCGCATAACACCCACTCGCCGCGGGCCAGGGCGGGCTGAATTAATTGATTGATGTGTTGTGCTCGCGCGGCAAACACCAATAATAATTCAGTAAGCTCACTCATTGGCTCTTCGCGAGGCACAACCAAGACATTGCGGATTTCTTCCGCTAACGGTGTACCGCCGGGCTCCCGGCTCACGACATGCGGGATACCCGCCGACACGAGGAGTTGCCGAATAAAATCCATATTCGTTGACTTACCGACACCTTCGGTACCTTCAACTGTAATAAATCGCCCTTTGGCAGGCTGGGTCATTTAATTCTCCCGAACCGGTGGCGACGAGCGATAATCCGCACGGCGCTTTTGCACTTGATAGCGTTTCACTGCGGCTTCATGCTCTTTTAAGGTGACCGAAAAATAATGTGTACCATCGCCTTTCGCAACAAAAAACACGGCATCGCCAGGCGCTGGGTGCAGGGCTGCGTGAATTGCCTCTCGGCCCGCTAGCGCAATCGGACTTGGTGGCAAACCATTTTGACGATAAGTGTTATAGGTATTGCTGTCATCACGCAAATGAGACCCACGCAGATTACCTTTATAGCTCTCCCCCAAACCGTAGATAACAGTGGGATCGGTTTGCAGGCGCATTCCCGTTTGTAGTCGGCGCACAAACACCCCGGCTATTTCAGCGCGCTCCTCCGCGACACCTGTTTCTTTCTCAATAATTGAGGCCATAATCAGCGCCTCATATGCATTGGCATAAGGTAAGTTTTCGTCTCGAGCTTCCCACTCATCGGCAAGCACCCGCTGCATACGCTGGTAAGCGCGAATCAAAATAAGGCTCGCTTTATCTCCGCGATAGTAGTCGTAAGTGTCGGGAAAAAATAAACCCTCCGGCTCTAAGGCCATTGGCTCTTCAATGTTCAGTTGCTCCCAAAGCTCTGCATTTTGGCTGAGTGCTTCTTTCTCTAACAAGTCCTGAGTATCTAGATAACGCAGCAACTGCGCAAAAGTCCACCCCTCAACAAGTGTCAATTGGTGACGAACCACATCGCCAAGACGCATCATTGCCAAGCTTTCGGCAAGGGTCATGCCCTCTTCGAAGCGGTACTCCCCAGCTTTGATCTCGGTGACCTGAGAATTTAGGCGGCCATACACTTTTAAAATAAAGGGTTTTGCAATCCAGCCACGCTCAGCCAACAGGTCGACCATACTTGTATACGCCGTACCCTGCGGCAGCACAAATACCTCGGTACTTTCAAGCAGGGGTAAGGGTTTACTGAGGTAAGCATTGAGGTACCAGGCGGCCGCCAACACCGTAAGAATAAGCGGAAATATAAGTGCCAAGGCGGCCCTAACGATTTTAAGCATAGAAATGTGACTCAAACTCCCGTTGCAATTGCCCGGACACCGGTCCAATGCCTTTATGCATGCATTCTATTTTGGTTACGGGCCAAATACCGATAACACTATTGCAAATAAACACTTCGTCGGCGCTGCGTAGTGCAGACATTTCCAGTGGCGCGACTTTTGTTTTTAAGCCTAATCTAGCCGCAACATTAAGGATTTGCTGGCGCATAATGCCGTTGACGCCACAATCATTCAAGGCCGGGGTATGCAAACACCCCGCCGTTACAATAAATACATTGCTACGGGTAGCTTCAATAATTCGCCCCGCATCATCTAGCACTAAGCCTTCAATAAAGCCGCGACGCTGCATCTCACCGGCCGCCAGCACCTGCTCTAAGCGATTAAGATGCTTTATGCCAGCCAGAGCAGTTTGACGGGCCAGCCTTGTCTGACATACGCCGATAGCCACGCCTTGCTGCCAATACGTTGCCGAGTTTGACGTGCCCGCAGGGGACAAACTCACTATTCGCACCGATTTCGCCGCCAGCGGACTGTATCCACGAGCGACCGCCCCGCGAGTGACAACGATCTTTAAAATAACATTTTCTGGCCCCACGCCAAGCAAAAGGCGCGAACACTCGAATGCTAATAAATCGATATCGCAGGGAATTTGCAGGCGTCGCGCACCTGAGGCTAAACGCTGAAGGTGCTCAGCTAACCAAAGCGGCTCACCAGCACGCACCAATACCGTTTCAAACAGCCCATCACCATAGGCTAAACCGCGATTATCGATGTCTACGCTGCAGGCTCGCTGACCATTAACCAAGGTTCGCGACGCGACAACCGCGTTCAATGGCTTACTTGGCCAAATAATAAGCTGCCATTCGTGCCACCAAACCCAAAGGA
This sequence comes from Zhongshania sp., assembly GCF_041623545.1. Classification (GTDB taxonomy): domain Bacteria; phylum Pseudomonadota; class Gammaproteobacteria; order Pseudomonadales; family Spongiibacteraceae; genus Spongiibacter. The sequence goes on from NZ_JBFJWS010000027.1 coordinate 10,855, forward strand.
GTTTGATAAGACCTTTTTTATACTCCTCTGCTGAGCAATATGTGGCACATAATTTAAATTGCAGCCCTCGCCTACCTCGTCGAGGTTAATCGTTGGTGGCGCAACTTGATCGCGTAGCGCCAATATTGAAAATATTGCCTCAACCGCACCTGATGCACCTAACAAATGACCGACCATGGATTTTGTTGAGCTCACCGCAATTTTGTCTGCAGATGAACCTAGCAAGGCTTCAATTGCGCGACTTTCTGCAATATCCCCGGCGGGAGTAGACGTACCGTGGGCATTGATATAATCTATTTGATCAGCGTTTACGCCCGCATCATCTAAAGCGTTTTGCATTGCTGCTCGCGCACCGCGGCCATCATCTGGCGGTGAGGTCATGTGGAAGGCATCGCAACTCATGCCGAAACCTAATAATTCGGCGTGTATGTGCGCCCCCCTGCGCTTGGCAAACTCATACTCTTCGAGAACCAGCATACCGGCGCCATCGCCGAGCACAAAACCATCACGATTTTTATCCCAAGGCCGACTGGCATGTTCAGGGTCGTCGTTACGCGTGGACATAGCCCGTGCGGCGGCAAAAGCGCCAAGCCCTACCGGGGTGGTAGCCATTTCAGCGCCGCCGGCAAGCATTGCATCGGCATCGCCATAGGCAATCATCCGTGCCGCCATACCAATATTGTGAGTGCCCGTTGTGCAAGCTGTTGCGATGGCAATGCTCGGCCCTTGCAAATTGTGCTTTATAGAAAGCACACCGGCGATCATATTAATAATCGCTCCAGGTACAGTAAACGGCGATATCTTACGCGGCCCACCGCTATTTAAAATTTGTCGGCTATTTTCAATTAAGCCGATGCCACCGATACCCGAGCCTATGGCCGTACCAATACGATGAGCGTTGCTTTCATTTACTTCGATACCGGAATCTTGGAGAGCCTGTTCAGCGGCCGCAACACCATAGTGGATAAAAGGGTCGAAGCGCTTGGCTTCTTTGGCCGACATATAGTCGTTAATATCGAAATTTTTTATGGCGCCCCCTATTCTGGTGGCAAACTCACTCACATCAAAACGCTCTATTGCGCCAATGCCACTCTTCCCTGCGAGAATATTTCGCCATGTTTCAGCAACTGAATTTCCAAGTGGGCTTATGATCCCCATCCCGGTGACGACAACTCTTCTCTTATCCATAATAACCTCCCGACTCCAAGCACGCGCTTTATACGTTCTATTTTAGATGCGGATGCCTCATATGTTCAGACATAAAAAAAGCCGTTCTACATTACATAGAGACGGCTTTTTAAACGGCCAGGCCGTTATATTACTTACTGAAGATTGGCTTTGATGTAATCGATAGCCAGTCTAACAGTGGTAATTTTCTCAGCTTCTTCATCAGGAATCTCTGTTTCGAATTCCTCTTCCAGAGCCATTACCAGCTCAACCGTGTCCAGAGAATCTGCGCCGAGGTCTTCTACGAATGATGCAGACTCTGACACATCTTCTTCTTTAACACCCAGTTGCTCTGCAACAATCTTCTTGACGCGCTCTTCAATGCTACTCATGGTCGTTGGTGACTCCTAATTGATATTAAAATTTTGGGCCTGCTTCCCAGTAACCATGAACTTGGCTACTAGCCGAAAGCATGACCACCGAAACTGTGTTTCATATCGCCAGCACTTCGGCGCTCATTCTACCGCGACTGATGCCGCTTGTGCATAGCAAAATATGAAAAATTCACGTTCAGAAGAAAAAAATCCTTCTCGAACATATGTTTACGCCATATACATGCCGCCATTCACATGGATAGTTTCACCAGTTACGTAGCCTGCGACATCACTAACCAAGAAAGCCACTACCCCGGCAATTTCTTCTGGACTACCGAGCCGCTGCAAGGGGATTTGAGACTTCAATGCCTCGCGCTGATCATCGCCGAGCTTTTTCGTCATATCGGTATCGATAAATCCTGGTGCCACGCCATTTACGGTGATGCCTCGTGACCCAATTTCCCGCGCCAAAGCGCGAGTGAAGCCATCCATACCTGCTTTGGCCGCAGCGTAATTGGTTTGCCCGGCATTGCCCATGGCGCCAACCACGGAGCTGATATTAATAATGCGACCCCAGCGAGCCTTGGTCATGCCTCGCAAACAGGCTTTGCTTAAGCGATAAAGCGAATTGAGATTGGTATCGATAACGTCGTACCACTCGTCATCCTTCATACGCAACATTAAATTATCTTTGGTAATACCCGCATTGTTTACGAGCACCGCTGGTGCGCCAAATTGCTCGGTAATCGCCTTTAAAGTCGCATCAACAGACTCGGTATTAGACACATTCATCATCATGCCAACGCCGCTGATACCACTCTCCTGAAAATGAGCCGTAATTGCCTCTGCACCACCTTCAGTTGTCGCCGTACCGACAACCTGATAACCCAATTTGCCAATCGCAATTGCGATTGCCTGGCCTATGCCACGGCTCGCACCGGTGACTAATGCAACTTTTGTAGTCATATTCCCACTCCAAAATATAATTTATTTATTGAGCAACAGCTTCCAATGCTGCCGCCAGTGTTTCTGGTGAATCGATATTCAAACAACTTAGCGATTTTTCAATACGCTTATTCAAGCCGCTCAAGACCTTGCCTGGGCCTGCTTCAATCGTCGCAGTGATACCCGCCGCAGTCATTGTTTCAACACAAGACACCCACTTTACTGCACTGTAAATCTGTTCTACCAACAGCGCTTTTATAGCAAGAGGATCACGCTCGGTTTGGCCGTGGACGTTGTGCACTACGGGAATTGTAGGCGACTGCAAGCTCAGTACTGCTAAAGCCTCGGCCAACTTCTCGCCAGCGGGCTGCATTAAAGAGGTATGGAAAGGTGCGCTTACTGGAAGCGGCAGTGCCCGCTTGGCACCAGCCGCTTTTAGCAACTCAATTGCTTTATCGACACCAGCAACCTTCCCCGCAATCACAACCTGGCCCGGAGAATTAAAATTCACTGCCTCAACCACACCCGCTGCGGAAGCTTGCTGGCAAATTTCAATGATTTGCGCATCATCCAGACCCAGCACGGCCGCCATAGCGCCCTCACCTACCGGCACTGCTGTTTGCATAAATTGGCCGCGCGCCCGAACTAATTTCACCGCGTCGGCAAAATCGAGCGATCCAGCACAGACCAGCGCCGAGAATTCGCCTAGGCTATGACCAGCCATTAACGCCGGTTGCAAACCACCCTGCTCACACCACAAGCGCCACACCGCTACACTGGCGGTCAACAACACCGGCTGCGTGGTTTCAGTGAGATTCAGCTGGGCTTGATCGCCATTTTGGACCAAGTCCCACATATCGTAGCCTAAGGCCGCTGAAGCCTCGGCAAAAGTCGCCTTTACGGTAGGAAAAGCCGCGCCAAGCTCGGCTAGCATACCGACTTTTTGGGAGCCCTGACCGGGAAAAACCAAGGCAAGTTGCTGGGTATTCATTCCATTAATCCTTAATCAGTGGGGTTTATACGATGTTATTTCTAATTGTTTCTCAATTTGAGCCTGCAAATCATGATCCACAGCCCTAGCCGCCTGCCTTATTGCCGATTGAAAGCCAGCAGTACCCGAACTACCGTGACTCTTGACCACTACGCCATTAAGTCCTAGGAGAGCCGCGCCATTGTACCGATCGGGGTTAATATCGCGCTGAAATGCATTAATAAGCGGGCGCGCCAATAAGCCAACCAGCATACCGTAGAAGGTCTTTTTAAAGCGGGCCCGCAATTCATTGGCAATAAAGCTCGCCGTGCCCTCGCAAACTTTTAAGGCGACGTTACCAGCAAAGCCGTCGCAGACTACAACGTCTACATCGGCAGAAAATATGTCGCCACCTTCCACAAAACCGATATAGTTAAGGCCCGTATCCGACGCTAAAAGCTCAGCCGCGTCGCGAACTTCTGTAGTGCCTTTGGTTAGCTCTGAGCCAACATTCAACAGGCCAATACGAGGCATTTCACTGCCGCCAAGCACTCGACACAAGGCAGAGCCCATTTGCGCAAACTGATGCAATTGTTCCGCATTGCACTCAACATTGGCACCTAGGTCCAACACATAAGTATGGCCATTCTGTGCCGGAACCGGCGCACAAATGGCCGGTCGCTTTATACCCGGCAACCGCTCCAGAACAACGCAACTCATCGCAACGAGCGCGCCAGTATTACCGGCACTCACCACTGCAGACACGGCGCCGTCGCGAAGCAATTCGAGGGCCTGATACATAGAAGATTTTTTTTTGCTGCGCAGGGTGCGACTTGGCTGATCATCCATCGCCACGATATCTGGGGCATGGTGGATAGCTAGACGCTGAGGATCATATTTTTCACTGGCGAGTGCCAGTAGAATGGAGGGCTCGTCGCCGACCAGAAGGATGTGAAGGGCTGAATTATGGTTCAGCGCATATACAGTGGCAGGAATAGAAGAGCGAAGACCGTGGTCTCCGCTCATTGCATCAACGGCTAGTCGCAGCGATGCCACGCAAATACTTAGTCGTCTTTACCAGCAACAACTTTGCGACCACGGAAAAAACCATCCGCAGTGATATTGTGACGGAGATGCTTCTCACCGCTGGTCTGATCCACAGACAAAGTTGGACCAGTCAATGCGTCATGCGAACGACGCTGACCCCGACGTGAACGTGTCACTTTACTTTTTTGAACAGCCATGGCCTAAAAATTCCTCATAATAGAGATTAATCGCGGGGCTTCAACTGCCCCAAAATAGCAAACGGCGTATCGCCTTCCTCAACATCGCTTTCAACTTTAGCTGGCTCAGGTTCTGATTCCAGCTCAAATACTTTGCATACAGTATCATCGTGATAGCTAACGAAAGGAGTATTTATGATTAGCTCATCCTGCAGCAAATCGGCTAAAACCAAATCTTCGTCTTCGCCTAAAATCAAAGGATCCAATGATTTCGGCAGCGCTTTGGCTTGCTCCTCTGTCCACACAATGGCTAAATTAAATTCAGCCTCAATGCATATAGGCATTGGCTCCATACAGCGTTGACACAAAACCTCAACCTGACTGACCGCCGTACCTTCTATACACTTAAACCCCTGCTCACTTCGAAAAAAGCGCAAGTCTACATCTACTGAACCACTAGTATTAGCGAGTCCGGCAGTAAACCGACTGAGTTCAGCAACTTGTTTGGTGGCGTGAATTTCCATGCCGCCGGCAACAAATTTCCGAGCATCAACGAACTTAGGTAGGGGCTGTCTTTGCATAGGCGCGCAATAATAGGGACTTCCCCCTGTATTGTCAAAGCAAAAACATCGTTTGCAAGCCCTAAACACGGGCTAATTAAGGACTTTTACCCCTAAGCTGGAGAGCCGGGTCGCGAAAAGCTAATATTGCCTCCCCGCAAGCTAAGAGTGAATCGTCAGGTATGCCTAAGTTTACACCCACCGCACTACCACTTATTTTGGCCTCAAGCTCAAGCTACCGGCGGACATTGCTGACGACAATTGGCTTACACCCCACCTGCCAAGCGCCCAACATCGACGAATCCGCGCTTCCCAGCGAAGACGCCGCAACATTGGCGAAGCGACTCAGTGTCGCAAAAGCACTGGCAGTCGCCAAACACTTCCCGGCAGCACTTATAATAGCCAGCGACCAAAGCGCAGAACTCGACGGCCAGATACTCGGCAAGCCCGGAACAATCGAAAAAGCCAAACAACAACTAGCTTATTGCTCTGGTCGAGATGTTGTGTTCCATACCGGGCTTTGTTTACTTAACAGCCAAACTGGTCACCAACATATCGCCATTGAGCGGGTTACAGCCGGTTTCCGCAAATTAAGCACACAGGAGATTGAGCGTTACACCAATCGTGAGCCAGCCCTTGATTGCGCAGGCAGCTTTAAGGTCGAAGGGCTAGGTATCAGCCTATTTCGCCACGTCCGCAGCGACGACCCCAACACGCTGATTGGCCTGCCGCTGATTCGACTTATTGAATTTTTAAGCAAAGAAAACTACCCGGTTTTATGATCGCCACTAGGAATCTAGACTTGCAACTAACGGCAGCAGCTCGGCAAACCTGTCGATCACGGCCAAAGGCTGCCAGTTTTTTAGGCGGTCCACGCTGTGCGCGCCATACGAAACGCCTACGCTAGGCATAGCAATTCTACTGGCCATCTCAAGATCATATTCAGTATCCCCCACCATCAATGCCGCGTCCGGCGCGTAGCCCCGTTCTGCGCATAACTCTGCTAGCATTAAAGGATCTGGCTTTGATGCTGTTTCATCAGCACATCGACTGGCGCTAAATAATGGGCTTATCGTTAGATCCGCAAAAACTCGGTCTAGGCCTCGACGACTTTTGCCCGTCGCTACGCACAGGTCGTGCCCGGCGGCCTTTAGCGCAAGCAAGCTTTCTTCAACGCCTGCAAACATCTGACAAGGTTTGCGATCTGCCTGTATAAAGCTGCGCACATAGGCGGCGCGAAGATCCTCAATCTCACCAGCACTTAAAGCCGGATATAAAGAAGCAATCGCGATACTTAGTTCCAAACCGATAATATTACGAATATCTTCAGCACCGCGCTCTTCTACGCCGAACTCACGCGCCCCTGCCTGCATGCAGGCAACGATTTTGTCGCTGGAGTCCAAAATGGTGCCATCCCAATCAAATATAATAAGCATTACAGTTCGTTACCTGCGCTTTCTAAGATTTTTTCTAGTTCAGGCGGGAGGGGTGCCACTACCGCTATTCGCTTGCCATCTAAAGTAAACGTCAAGGAGTGGGCGTGCAAAAACAAGCGCTTCAAACCCAGCTTACGAAAATGCGCATCCGCCTCATCATCGCCGTATTTGTCGTCCCCAAGAATTGGGTAGCCGGCATACTGACAGTGAACCCGAATCTGGTGAGTCCGACCGGTAATTGGCCGCGCCTCTATAAGGCTTGCACCAGCAACACGGCGCAGCAGAGTATATTCGGTGACTGACTTTTTTCCTTCCAGCTCCACCCTCACTATGCGCTCCCCTGACGACAGGACATTTTTTTGCAGCGGCGCGTTTACTTGCTGTTTACGGGCTGGCCATTTACCGCCAACGAGAGCCAAATAGCGCTTATCGACGCCTTTGCGGGCCTTTAATAGCTCATGCAACTGTTTTAGCACGCTGCGCTTTTTGGCGACCATCACGCAACCCGAGGTATCCCGGTCAAGACGATGCACCAACTCTAGATGGCGCTGCTCCGGATACATTTGCCGCAATGCCTCAATTAAACCTAAGGAAATGCCACTGCCACCATGAACAGCTAAACCGGAAGGCTTGTTAATAACAATTAAACCCGCATCTTCGTAAAGGATAGCTGAACGCAGCCCAGCATCTAAACCCACAGAGACAGCAGCCTCCGCTCGCACCGCCACCCGAACCGGTGGCACCCGTACCACGTCCCCGGCCTGCAACTTGTAATCCGGTTTCGCCCGAGCTTTATTTACGCGCACCTCACCACGACGCAAAAGGTTATAAATCCGTGACTTAGGCACACCTTTTAATTCTCTCATCAAGAAATTATCGATGCGCTGACCGACATAATCAGCCTCGACCGCCACCAAACGAACCGCTGGATTGATGACACTTTCTGATTCCACGTACGCTCCTGTAACTCATTGAGTTAGTTATTGAATACTGATATAGTCGCCCGGTAGCAACCGGGTCCGGTTCCCACCACAGCAGGGCTGTGACGAGAGGGAAGACCGCCGGCTAATACTAGGGCAAAGATTGCGACACATTCGCATAGCCTTATTTACATAAGTGAATAGCAGTGTACCGGCGGGCATTCTACCGTAGTGTCGGTACATTAAATAATAGTGCTGCCGATATTTGTTAGCACCGCAAGTGCGATAGAACTCTGAGAAAGCGACGTACAGAACGTTACCAATACTGGCGCTCAAATTAGCGCCCAACAGTAATAGATGAAAGACGCCCAGCGCAGACGGCCTCAGGGCCAGACTAAGCGAACTGGAATATAACGGCCAGGCAACCCGGCCCCACTGATGTACAGGTGCACGCGACAATAAATCAGCCGCCTCACCAGCTAATATAGCCTACATCAGAACGCTTAAAGATGCTCAATCGCATGAGCGGCCCGACAAATCCCGGCTTTTGGGATTTTTAGCTCATGAAAAGAATGCTTATTAACGCGACTCAGCCAGAAGAGTTGCGCGTTGCCCTCGTCGATGGCCAACGATTGTTTGATCTGGATATTGAGAACCGCACCCGCGTACAAAAGAAAGCCAACGTCTACAAAGGCACCATTACCCGCGTAGAGCCCAGCCTTGAAGCCGCTTTTGTTGACTTCGGTGCCGAGCGTCACGGCTTCTTACCCCTCAAAGAAATTTCAAAAGAATACTTCTATCGCAATCCTGCCGACGCAAGTGGCGGTCGCGCCAAGATCAAAGATCTTGTAAAGGAAGGCACTCAGGTCATTGTTCAGGTAGAAAAAGAAGAGCGCGGCAACAAAGGCGCCGCCCTCACCACTTTTATCAGCCTCGCGGGCCGCTACATGGTCCTAATGCCTAACAACCCCAGAGCTGGCGGCATTTCGCGCCGCATCGAAGGCGATGAGCGCAGCGAATTACGCGACGCCTTAAATGCAATCAATATTCCAGACGCGATGGGCGTAATTGTCCGCACCGCAGGCGTGGGCCGCAGTTCAGAGGAATTGCAGTGGGACTTGGATTACCTGTTACATTTGTGGTCAGCGATTAAACAAGCCTCAGAAGAGCGCAAAGCGCCAATTCTGATTCTTCAAGAAAGCAACGTTATTATTCGCGCTATTCGCGACTATCTTCGCGACGATATCGATCAAGTTTTAATCGACTCGGAAGAATCCTATAACGAAGCCATGCATTTCGTTGAACAGGTCATGCCGCACTTTAAGAGCAAAATTCGTCTCTATAAAGATCAGGTACCCCTATTCAACCGCTATCAAATTGAAAGCCAGATTGAATCGGCTTTCCAGCGTGAAGTACAACTGCCCTCCGGTGGCTCGATTGTTATCGATCCCACAGAAGCATTGGTTTCTATCGACATTAACTCGGCACGCGCGACCAAGGGCGGCGACATTGAAGAAACCGCCCTGCAAACCAATTTAGAAGCAGCCGATGAAATTGCTCGCCAGCTGCGCCTGCGCGATATCGGTGGCTTAATTGTTGTCGACTTTATCGACATGCTTGCTGCCAAAAATCAGCGTGAAGTTGAGAATCGCGTTCGCGACGCCATGGAGCCAGATCGCGCGCGTATTCAGATTGGACGAATCTCTCGTTTCGGCTTACTAGAAATGTCACGCCAGCGCCTGCGCCCATCACTGGGTGAAACCAGCGCCAAAGTTTGCCCGCGATGCAGTGGCCAAGGCACCATCCGCGACACCAATTCATTGGCACTGTCGATTCTTCGCTTAGTTGAAGAGGAAGCTAATAAAGAGAAAAGCGCCGAAATTCGCGCCATTGTTCCGGTTAACGTCGCATCTTACCTGCTTAACGAAAAGCGCACTGCAATATACGATATAGAGCAGCGCAGCGGTGTGCGAGTGATGGTTATCCCCACTCCTGCACTAGATACCCCTCACTTTGAGGTAGTTCGCCTGCGCGAAAGCGACCTCGGCGACGAGCAGGAGATTAGCTACAAAATCGTAGCCGATCTAGAAGCCGAAAAAGAAATCTCTGACGAAGTTGTCTCGACCCCAGCACCCGCTGCTGCAGTCGTTCGCACCCTCGCCCCCAAGGCGCCGGCACCCGCAGCTGCCGAAACCGCCCCGGCCAAAGCCAAAACTCCTGCGGCCGCAGCAGTGACAGCCGAAGGCTTTTTCAGCAAGTTGGGCAAGAGCCTTAGCGGGTTATTTAAAGCGGCAGAGCCGGAGCCGGAGCCCGAACCAGCGCCAGCACCAAAACGCCGTAACGAAGGTAATCGCAATAGCAATCAGCGCCAGGGAAATCGCAACAATCGTGGCGGTCGCAATCGCCGCAATCCCGATCAGCGCCAAGCCCGAGACGATAACCGAGTCACTGACAATCGGAGTAACCGGTCCGAGAACGAAACAGCGAAAGTAGAAGCGCCGGTGGAGGCTGTCGCAGCGGCGGCTAGCACTGAGAATGAAGGTCAAACACGGCCCAAGCGCAGACCAGGCAACCGCCGCCCACGAAATCAGCAGGAACGCCGTCGTACGCCCGCGCCAAGCGATGACTCGGCGGTAGTTACTGACAAACAAGCCGGTAGTAGCACTGCAGACGCAATCGCGCCTACGCCTGCACCTGCAGACAAAGTCCCAGCGAAAGCAGCGCAAGAAACCAAGGCGGCAAGCCCTGCCCCTGCAGCCAAAAAACCGACGGCCGAGGAAAGCGAATTTACGCCAATTACACCAACCACCACAGCCAGCTTTGCGTCTGAACCGAGCGAGCCCTCGATAGCAGAGCCCATTCCAAGCCCTACCGTCGCTGATGAGAATCCCGCACCGAGCAAGACTGAAGCAGACACAGCGCCAGAGGTCATTGCGGAGACACCTGCCGCAGAGACCGCTGCGAAAGCGCCGGTAGCAGTAGAAGCAAGCGCAGAGACAAAGGATATTCCTGAGACTGCTCCTGAGCCAGCACCGGTACAACCTGTGGCTACCGAAATCGCGACTCCGGAAGTCCCCGTGGAAGTGACCGCAAGTCCCGAAGCACCTGCGGCGACGACTTCGGCCCCAGCGCCAATCAAGCCTGCGGCAGAAAAAGTGCCTGTGCCGGCGGCAAAACCAGCTACCAAGGCTCCGACTAGCGAAGTAGTTGCAAGCAAAGCAAGACCAATTGGCCGTGCTGGGAATGACCCACGAATCGCACCGAAACCAGTGCAAAACCTAGAAATCGTCACGGCTCAGCCAATGGCACCGGCGCTCGACCCAAGTATTATTGCCCAACCGAGCCCTAATCGGCCCACTATGCCGCGCGCTGCAAACGACCCGCGCAACTAAGTAAAGCCGATTAAATCACAAGCCCGGCTAAGTGCTGGGCTTTTTTTTGGCTAAATTTCGAGCAAACCCAAGTACATCAAACTGATTTATAAGTCTTTTTCTTAATACTGCTTGTTTCGCCTAACAAGCTATGTATAATTCGCAACTGCTGCGGAGGGGTGGCAGAGTGGTCGATTGCACCGGTCTTGAAAACCGGCGTTGGTTCATCCCAACCCAGGGTTCAAATCCCTGCCCCTCCGCCACTTTTATACCCTGCATGAATCAAACCCTCTCAGCACACCCCAATTATCTCTGCACGCTCTATCGGTTAATTATCCGTGTTCGCTCGCAATGCTCACATTAAGCACTATGCTATATTCAAAGGGTTTAGTAGGGATTTCATTTTCTTTACCCCACCTGTGAATGCGCAATGCTGAGAAGCTGTATCGCGAGTATGAGAATTAATAATGACCGACACCAGCACGCCCCTAATGGCGCGCCAGCCCATTTTAGATCGGCGCGGCAAAACCGTCGCCTATGAACTACTCTGCCGCTCAGTCGACGTAGACTCATTAAAATTACAGTGCGATAACGGTACAATGGCCACCGGTGAGGTCTTAATGGGCGCCTTCCATGATCTCGGCATCGACACCATCACCAACGGGCTACCAGCGTTTGTTAATCTCACCGAATCTTGGCTCAGCAACCCTCCCGCCGTTCAAGCCCATAAACTCGTCTGCGAAGTCTTAGAATACATACCAGCCACGCCAGCCAATATTGAGGCCGTTCAGCATTTGCGTGGTCAGGGCTTTAAAGTCGCCTTAGACGATTACACTGGCGACCCTGCACAAAGTAAATGGCTACCGTATGTCGATATAGTCAAAGTCGACATAAGCGACTTGGTGGTCGGCCACAGCTCTGCCTCGCTTTATCAGCAATACAAACGAGACAATTTAGTCTGGTTAGCAGAAAAAGTAGAGACCATCGACGAATTTGAACGCTGTAAAGGCGAAGGTTACAGTCTATTCCAAGGCTTCTTCTTTAGTCGCCCATCCCCTTTATTTGGCACTCGCAATAATGACAGTCAATTTGCCGTAATGCGCTTATTGAAAACCCTGAACAACAGCGAAAACACCATGCTGGATATCAGTAATGCGATTCAAAGTGACCCACAGCTTAGCTATCGCATACTACAATTCATGAACTCAGCCAGCGTAGCTACCGTCAAGGAGATAACCTCGGTGCATCACGCAACGACTATGGCCGGGGTGAACCGAATCAAGTCCTGGGCCAATATGCTTGCGCTAGGCCGCCTAGACAATAAGCCTCGCGCCTTGCTAGAACAGGCCCTTTCACGCGCTTATTTATGTCAAATGCTTGCCCTGCGCCAACCCGACGTCGATCAACACACTGCGTATACTACCGGTATGTTCTCACTGCTAGATGCCTTTATCGATTTACCCCTCGACGAGGTTTGCAAGAAACTCGAATTATCAGTAGCCATGACGGACGCCCTTCTCAATCACGAAGGTCGCTATGGGCAGATGCTCCACCTCGCCATTATCATTAGCAAAGGTAATTGGGCGCAAATCAGTACATTACCTAAGGGGGTAACTTTAAGTGACCTTGCCGAGATTCAAAGCAAGGCGTTTACTGAGGTCAGTCACCAGCTCATGCTTTCTGGATTAAGCTAATTTAAAGTGTGCTACTCAAGCTTGCAGTCATTACACCCCTCACAGTATGATTGGCGAAGGTTTAACCCTTCTTTTACTACGGAGTCACCCATGCAAGACAAATCGGTCTTTCAGACAGGCGCGCACACTCAGCCCGTTCTCGAAACCAATAAGGTACTGCGCAATACTTATATGCTGCTCGGCATGACCCTAGTGACGAGCGCACTCTGCGCGGGCTTGGCAATGGCCATGAATATTGGTCACATCACGGGCTTAGTCTTAATGGTGCTGGGCTTTGTTATGCTGTTCGTCGTTAATAAAACGGCGGACTCAAGCAAAGGTATTATTGCAATATTTGTATTTACCGGTTTATTAGGCGCAGCACTTGGCCCAATGCTAAAAATGTACCTCGCCCTGCCCAATGGCGGAGAGTTGGTAATGCAGGCGCTTGGCGGGACCGCACTGGTGTTCTTTGGCCTTTCTGCCTACGTCCTCACTACGCGCAAAGATTTCTCCTTTCTAGGTGGATTTTTGATGATCGGCCTATTGGTGATGGTCGTTGCCAGCGTAGCTAATCTATTTTTCCAGGTACCTGCCGCGTCCTTAGCTATTTCTGCCGCAGCAGTATTTATTATGTCTGGTTTGATCTTGTTTGATACCAGCAGAATAATCCACGGTGGCGAAACTAATTATATTCGTGCAACCGTCGCGCTTTACTTGGATATTTACAATTTATTTGTTCACCTGCTGCATTTGCTTGGTGTTTTCGGTAGCGATGATTGATCACCACTCTTCGTCTGAACGCCTAATAAAACTGAGGCTTTTATGAGCCTCAGTTTTGCCCTACTCGTCAGCGGGCAACCCTGCACCGACCAATCCAGCTTAACAGCACTCCGCTTCTGCAAAGCCGCGCTCGATAACGGTCATCAGATTTACCGTGTTTTCTTCTTTAACGATGGCGTGCACTGCGCGAATCGCTATATTACGCCTCCGCAAGATGAGATTGCGGTGCCAAAGCAATGGGCGTCATTACAGAAAAGTTTTAATTTAGATTTAGTGGTATGTATTTCCAGCGCCCTACGGCGTGGCATCGTCGATGCCAAAGAGGCTAGCCGCTACGAGCTAGACGGCCATAATCTAGCAGACGGATTTTCCATAGGCGGACTTGGTCAATGGGTCGACGCCTGCGTTAATGCCGACCGCGTTATTCGCTTTGGCGGCGGTGCCCAGTGACGTTCCTCTATTTATTTACTCGAGCCCCCTATGGCCACAGCATTGCCCGCGAAGCCCTCGATATGGCCTTAGCCACAGCAGCCTTCGATCAAGTGGTCAGCTTAGTTTTTGCCCAAGATGCGATCTATCAATTACTCGACAAACAAAATAGCGGCAACACGGAAAAAAAGGCACATATCGGAGTAATCAATGCCCTGCCCCTATATGAAATCGAGCACGTTTATTACCTCAGCGACGACTGCAGTAGTAGAAATATATCGCCAACAAGCTTAGTGCCCCACGCCAAAGCCCTCTCAGCCACAGAACTAGCTGATTTAATGCGCAGCGCCGATCGAATACAGAGTTTTTAGGTGAGCCTACATATACTAAACAGCGCGAGCAGCCTAAGTCGATGCCTTTTCAGCCTGAGCGATGGTGATGCCATCATTCTTATCGAAGATGCCGTAGTGCTGGCCGCAACTCAAATTACACTCCAGCACCATGACATTAGCATTTGCGCATTGTGCGACGATTTGGATCTCAGGGGAATACGTCCTGTCTCAGCGGTAACGCCGATCGACTACTCAGGCTTTGTTGCCCTCTGCGCCCAACACCATCACTGCTTGAGCTGGTGAGATGGCCTACATAACCGTAAATGGCTGCCGTATCGCCACTGACGCTGATGGCTTTCTGAAAGACCTCAAAGACTGGTCCCCCGCCGTCGCGGATGCGCTTGCCGCAAACGCCGGTATCGAGCTTGCCGACAGCCATTGGCAGCTAATTCAGCTCGTTCAGCGCTATTATCAGCATTTTGGCCTGTCCCCCGCGATGCGGCCCCTGATAAAATACGCCAAACTAGAGCTCGGCGCAGAAAAAGGGAATAG
>NZ_JBFJWS010000028.1:0-25577 GCF_041623545.1 Zhongshania sp.
ACGAAGTCGCTGCCCTACCGTTTACTTCAATTCTCCCAAACCACTTGGAAGAGGGTTGATCATGAAAAGCGTTAAGGTTTTAACTAAGTACCACGCTTTCCCTGATCTGTACTTAATAGATTGCAGGCCGCGTGCCAGACTTACACAAAGACTGAAAATTATTTATTATTGTTAAAAAACAGCATGTTACAAATTATAAAACAGTGCTGAAATTGAGTTTTGGCGCGACACCGCAGGCCTTGCAAGCAACCACCCGCAAGGTGAATCGCATTATGCAAAGCAACTTAGGCTGAAATGCTCGCCTCCCTTTTTTTAGGACAAAAAAAGGGCCAAGCTTAGCGCTTGACCCTTTACGTATTCCTGTTGGAAAAAATTTAGCGGCCCACTTTATACCCTCGGCCATCAGCCAGCACTCGACAGCTTTCATGCTCTGTCAGACCAATCAAGCGTGCCGATGGTGCCTGAAAATCAGGACGTTGCTCTATAGACATTAAGTACAAGCTACACGCGCCTTTCCAATCTTTTCGCGCCTCGCGAATCAAACCCTGATGGTAGGATAGACGCCAGCCTGGCGCGCCTAATCTGCCCGCCGCACTCAGCGCCTTAGCCGCCTCGTCGTATTTACCTTCTATGTAATAGGTCGACGCCAATGCTTCTCGCAATTCGAAGTTTGATGGACTAATAATGATCTGCTTTTGCAGCACCGCTCTAGCTCGCGCTGTATTACCTTCCTCCAGCGCAATTTTAGTCCGGAGTATTGCCGCTTCGGGGTGTGGACCTCGATCAGCCAGCAGCTGGTCTAAGGTAAATTGTGCTTTGTCTGGGCGCCCAGCCTGATATTGCATGGTGGCATTGGCCATCATAATCCGGGGGTGATTCGGGAACTCAATACCCAAACGCTCGACTTCGCGCTGAATCCGCTCACAGTCGGTGGTGGCACTGTAGGCGTTCCACAGCTCATTGCATGAATTACCAAAGTCATCTGTCTTTTCGTACATCGCCAACATTTGATTTAAGCGAGTATCTGGGTCGGGATGCGCGTCGCGGTGCTGATCCATTGACACGCAACCGCTCATGATAAAGGCTGAAGCAAGCAGAATAGTGCGCACGCTATTGGTAATTAATTTCATCTTACTTCTCCCGTCCATTGCTGTAGTTGCGCGTACCTTTCGGCGCCACAACAAGGCTACGCAGTAACAATTCATTGTTTGCCGGGAATTGCCACAGGGCCATTTCATGTTTTGGTTCGCGAACAATCGTGGGGGTTACTACGATAATTAGTTCGCGATCACTGTCGTTTTTGCTAGATGATTTGGCCAAATTGCCAAGTACCGGTACGCTGCTCAGCCCAGGCGTGTGACTTTCATTGTCGGACACGTCACGGCTTACCAAGCCACCAATAATCAGAGGTTGACCATCTACCAAGCGCGTAGAGGTGTTAATGGTACGCACATTGAAGGCTGTACTGTTAAGCGATGAGCCCGTGCTGCCGGCAATATCCTGTGTCAATTTGGTATCAGGCATAGAGATAGTTGGTCGCAAATCAAGGGTAATCTTGTCGTTTTCACCCACCATGGCCCGTACTTCTAGCTCAACACCAAAGGATTTAAAATCGGTACCACTAAAAACACCGGCTGCATTACTGCCAACACTGTCATCATCAGATAAACCTGACGGCGCAAATGCACGGGGTACAGGTACTTCTCCACCTGCGCGGAAAGTCGCGGTTTCACCTGCAAGCACAGTCAAGGTTGGGCGTGACAAAGTGCGTGAAATACCCTCTTCTTCCAAGAGCGAGAATAAAAGGTCGAAGGCCATATCACTACCACCTACCTGAATGTTGCCAAGTAAGGTGCCACCTAATACCTGCAACGCCGTTTCAACTTGCGACGCGCCATTTGCTTTCTGCGAAGACCCGCTTAAACCAAATACTGCACTATTGTCGTAGCCGTTGCTGACTGCGGTTAAATCCGGACGCCAGCTCTTAAGGCGACTACGACTGATTTCATGCATTTGTACTGACACACGCACCTGAGGCAAATCGCGAACGTCAATCATAGACAAAATACGGCCGCCGCCAACTGAAACCAATGTTGAACGACCGATGTTCTTGCTCAAGTCATTGCCTAGACCTCCGCCGCCACCGAGGCTACTGCCGCCACTACCAAAGCTATTTCCACCGCCGTTACTTCTACCGCCAGTTAAACCACCAGATTCGTTAGTTATCGCGCGCATATCACTTTCAGCGTCTTGCCCAGTAAATAGGCGCGAGGCAATATTTAAAACGCGAGTAAGTACAACTTGGTTTTCAACGGAACCCGCAAGGATTAAGGTATCTTCCATATTATCTTGCAGGTCGCCGCGCTGAATGCGGCGAATAGTCACATCTTCACCACCGATACCAGAGATGGCGGTTTTAAGCTTTTCAGTGATATTTAACGGTAGGGTTTCCACTTGTATTAAATTTATTACGGTAGCACCGCCGCGCACGGTGTTTCTACGTGGTGAATTATTTGCCGACGACTGTACCCGAAAGTTTGCATCTTGTGCCATTGCGCCCACATCTGCCGACTGCATAAGCACGTCGACGCTGCCGCGCCCGCCACCTAGCCCCACGTCCAGATAATTTCGCGCTGCGCTTTCTGCCGCCATACGGTAATCGACCGTTGGCACTTTACCGCGTAATACCAAGGCGGCACGATCTGGCGCCAGCTGAATACGAATATTTGGGTGGATGTCACTCAGTGCGCGGCGCAAGACGGAAAGGTCTTCTACCACGCTAAATAGGAAGGTTTCACTGCTGCCGTCGGTATACCACACCATGATACTGGTGCGACCGACCTTTTTAGCAAGGGCTAACACCTCGTTGGCACCCAAGACTTCAACTTGCATTGTTGACTCTTGGCCCACCGCAACGCGTTTTAAGGTCTTTTCGAATACTAGCCGGGAGTGGGTCCATTGCACCAGTTCACGGGTGCGAGCAGACTGACGACCATCAGCGGTTTCTACAAATTTCAGACCATTTTCAGGCAGCGCGTTCACCGGCGCTGTCACCGCAAGTAGTAGTGCAATTGCGAATGCATTCCACTTAAACTTCATTCCTTTATCCTCCAAATCACCCTGAAAGCATTGTTGTTTTGCTAGGGTGTGAAAACCAATGAGATCGTATGCTCGCTCTCAATTTATAGTTTAAATTGCGCGGACGAACCGACATTCCAAATTTTAATTAACACCCACAACCTGAGCAGAACAATTACTTGTCGATTCGAGTTCACCATTAATCTGGTAACCCGTAGGGCAACCTTCTGTGCTTACACTGCTACCTCTCCGCGTTTTAGGGCACAAATCGCCAAAATCTAATACGCCATCGCCATCGCTATCCAGATACGCGTTCGTGCCAGCGTACTCGGCACTGTGTCCATAGTTATGATAGATATCACTGTGGTTAACCGTGTGAAACTCACTACACCCAGTAATTAGCCCTATAAATACTACCGCTACTATTTTCATCGCTCTCTACCTGTATCGCCTGAACCGACGTCATGCCAGCAAGCTTCAATTTGATACTCAGGTAATTGCAGAAAACGCGCCATCATTCCCAAACTGCGAAAATGAAAATAAAATTATTATAATTCAAAGGGTTACAAAAATACCCTTAGACCCCAAACCAATATACACACAAGGTATATTCGAAAGCGCCAAACCCCAATCGCAATAAAATTCGCAATATGCAAATCAGTTTAAAACAACCTTGGGGAAATTCCCGCTCAAGGCCTAAGTTCCACTTTACAGCCTCTACATCACACATATCTAGCTGATTTTATTATTATTTGCGCAAGTAATTAGTATTACCCTATTAAACTATTAGCATCGTGTATACGCGCATTTTAATGCACGCTACGGCGCAGCAAGCGCCGCGTCTCCTGCTCACATGCAACAAGCAAATCGGCCTCGCCAGTATCACTGTAATGACGGGACAACATCTGCAGGGAAATCTCAATGTTGGCACGCAAAGGTAACTCAGCCCCTTGCGGGCTGCGTATAGTAGTCAATAAACGATGATGTACCTCCAGTAGGCAATGCCTCTGCAACTGAGTTTCACCACAGTGGCGCAGGCATTCCGCTAAAAAATGCCCCGACACCATTAAACGATCTAAGCAAGGCAGAAGCGGTGTCCACGCGAGTTTAAGAAGTAATTCACTCAATTCATAACTTGAGCCTAAATATTTCAGCGCCACCAGCCACTCTTTATTGCTAAACGCCTCTCGACCCGCCTCCATCCACTCGCCCCAGCGCATCTCAGCTACCGCTTGGCTGCGCAGAAGTTGCTGACGGTGAGACTCACATAAAAATCGCATTGCCATCGTTACTCTCCATTCAATAGACCACTTCAGCAAATTATAAATGATAATCATTATCATTTAAAGGATTGTAAAGTAGCCCTGATTAAAAATCGCCACCGATCTGAGCGCAATTACCATTGACCCACTGGGAGCCAATAGCGACGCTATCGCCAGTGCACTTCTCAATAGACTTTAAGGGAAGTGCTCACCGACTCTGGCACCACAAGGATAAGAATATGGCTATACAGGATTTGTTTTCTCTACAAGGTGATGTCGCCATCATTACTGGCGCTGGGCGCGGTATCGGTCGCGCTATTGCAATTGCCTTCGCCCAAGCGGGCGCATCCGTGGTGTGCGCCGCGCGCACCCAAGCGGATATCGATGATACCGCCGCAAAATGTCTCGAAACGGGTGCCGAGGCGATCGCTATTAGCTGCGACGTGAGCAATGAGGCTGATTTAGCGAAATTGGTAGACGCCACCCTCGAGCAATTTGGAAAAATAAGTATTTTGGTCAATAACGCGGGGGGCGCCTACCCAAACGACCCATTAAAAACGGACGCCAAAACCTTTAATCGCGATTTTAATTTTAATGTAACCAGTGCGTTTACGCTTACTCAGCTTTGCCAGCCTTCACTGTTGGCCAGCAAAGGCAATGTTATCAACATCACCTCTGCTGTAGCCCGTTATTGCCAAGCGGGGTTCAGTAGCTATGGCACGGCCAAGGCCGCACTAACGCAAATGACAAAATTACTGGCGGCCGATTTCGCACCCAATATACGCGTAAATGCCGTCGCCCCGGGCACCATCCTTACCGAAGCCCTAGGTCAATTCCTTAACACCGAAATACAAGAAAAAATGACTGCCCTCACGCCGCTGAAAAGTTTGGGGCAGCCACAGGATATTGCTGCAGCCGCGTTGTACTTAG
The DNA here is from genome assembly GCF_041623545.1 of Zhongshania sp. Classification (GTDB taxonomy): domain Bacteria; phylum Pseudomonadota; class Gammaproteobacteria; order Pseudomonadales; family Spongiibacteraceae; genus Spongiibacter. The sequence continues at coordinate 5,271 of NZ_JBFJWS010000028.1, forward strand.
CCTCGCCGGCCGCACGTTGGGTAAGCGGCAAAATAATTGAGGTGGACGGCGGCGCAGAGTCAACAACCTGGCCATTTTAAATTTAAAACGACGCATTATACGCCGCTATTCGTAGCCTGAATCGCGGCATGAGCATTGTGGTAGGGTTCCCGTCCATGTTTATAATTAGGGTTAAATTCACTAGAGATCAACTGGAGATGTATGGACTCTAAAGAAATTCAGCTGCTTATTGAAGAATATGGGCCCGAAGCGGCCGCGATCGGGCTACAGGTAGCCGGCGCACTCGCCATGATCCTCATTGGCTATTGGATCGCCAAATTTGTATCCGGCATTATCAAAACTGCGATGGCTAAGCGCGGCATTGACTTAACTCTCACTAATTTTATTGGCAAGCTGGTTTTCTCCATACTGTTTGCTTTGGGCGCCATTCCGGCCTTAGCCCACGCGGGGATTCAAACTGCCTCTGTTATTGCCGCGCTAGGTGCCGCCGGCCTTGCCGTAGGTTTAGCCCTACAGGGCTCACTGGCAAACTTTGCTGCAGGTGTGCTACTGATTGCCTTCAGACCTTGTAAGGTAGGTGATTGGGTCGATGCTGGCGGTTGCTCCGGCACCGTTGAAAGCATCAGCTTGTTCTCTACCATTTTACTCACAGGCGACTACAAGCGCATTGTTATTCCTAATTCAAAAGTTATGTCTGACGCGATCACCAATTACAGCGCGATGCCCCGCCGCCGCATTGATTTAATCGTGGGTATTTCCTATGACGCCGATATGCGTCAAGCAAAAGAAATACTGCAAAAACTGGTTGAGGCGGATACCCGTATACTCAAAGACCCAGCGCCAACAATTGCTGTAGCGGAGCTAGGTAACTCTTCAGTCAACCTGGTTTGCCGCCCCTGGGTCGCCACCGCAGATTTTTGGCCCACACGCTGGCAGCTGACCGAGGATATCAAAACGGCCTTTGATGCAGCCGGCATAGGTATTCCCTACCCACAAATGGATGTTCATTTCCATAAAGAATCTTAATTTTACATTTCAAGTAAGGACAACAATGACCTATATAAAGACAAGCAAGGTGGCCGCATTGGCTGCCTTGCTATGCACCAGTACAGCATATGCTCAGACCAACCAGACAAACCAAGCAGACCTCTGGAACGGTGATGTCGAGTTTGGTTACTTCCAGCTCGAGGGTAATAGTGAAGAGTCGAGCGTTATCGCTAAGACCGACGCTAAGCGAGTCAACGGCCAGTGGACCTATGATATTGCAGCAGAGGCACAAAATAGCGAAGCGGCTGGCGTGCGTTCGGCTGAAAAATATGCGCTGAGCAACCGGCTGGCCTATGACTTCAGTGAGTTTAATTATAGTTTTGGCTATGCGTCAGCTAATAAAGACCGCTTTAGCGGCTATGTGTATCAGGCGACTGTCGCGGGCGGTTACGGTAGAAGACTATTAAAAACCCCTAAAATGACGTGGGATGCAGAAATCGGTCCTGGTTTCAGGATAAGTGAATTTGAAAATGGCAGTGCTGCGGGTGACGGCCAAGTTTCCGAAGCCATTTTACACCTGTCCACCGAGTTTAAAGCCGCCGTCTCGGAAACGGCAACCTTTGTACAAAAACTTAGTGCAGAGGCGGGCGATGAGAATACCATCACCAAATCCGTAACCTCGCTTAAAACAAAAATCGTCGGCGGGCTTGGCCTCAAACTCAGCTACACCATAACCTACAACGAAACCGTGCCCACTGGCACTGTGCACATGGATCGCGAAACCGCAGTTACCTTGGTCTATAACTATTAAATCGCGCTAAGCGTCCCCAAAACCGAGTCGGCGCCAAGTTGGTGCCGACTATTCAAATTACGCTAATTCCTCCTCAAGCGCCGCTTTATCGAGTACGCGCAGTTTGCCATACGCCAATTCAATAACACCCTCCGTTTCCAAACGCTTTAGCTCCCGACTTATCGCTTGGCGCGACACACCCAGCATTTTTGCCAAATCCTCTTGGGGAAGGTGAACATCAATTAACTGGCCTTTGCCCCCGTCATCCACCCCATAAAAAGTTAATAGCTCTATAATTCGCTGAGCCAAACGCTCTGTTAGTGAAAACAGAGCGGCTCCTTCAACGTAACTTAATGCTAAACGCAATTTACGACACAACATCGGAATAAAATGCTGATATAGCTCTGGTCGCGCCTTAAGCAAGGAATCGAACTTTTCTCTCGGCAAAAAAAGTACCGCGCACTCACCAACGGCAAAAGCATCGTGACTCCTTGGCAATCCATCTAGCAGGGAAATTTCCCCGATCCAGTCGCCGGGCTTAACCAGCATCACCAGTAATTCCTTACCGTCCTTGCTGGTATTACTTAGTCGGACTCGCCCCTGTACAACACCAAATAAACCATCACCCTCGTCCCCTTGCGTATAAAGCCGTTCGCCATCGCATAGCTCCCTCACCGCACTAACTGCCATAAGCTGCTCGACTACATCAGCAGGTAAACCCGATAACAATGGGTTTGCGGTAAGTATTTGACGCTTATCAATCACCAGGGCCTTCCTTTACAAAAATTCGTATATCTCCCACTCCGCATCAACACTGTCATCTAGTTGACAGATTTTAACCTTCAAATCGACGCAATATAGACTATATCTTAAGACTACACTGAATAAGCCAAATAACGAGACGAGGCCATTAGGAATGACAATATCATTAAAAGATCGGGTTTCAGAAGCCGAATGGAAATTACGGGTCGATCTCGCCGCAGCCTATCGCCTCGTGGCCATGTTTGGTTGGGACGACCTTGTGTTCACTCACATCTCAGCGCGTATTCCCGGCCCTGAGCATCACTTTTTAATTAACCCCTACGGTATGATGTTTGAAGAGATCACCGCTTCATCCTTGGTAAAAATTGACCTTAACGGCAATAAGGTCGAAGAGTCACCCTATCCAGTCAACCCAGCCGGCTTCACCATTCATAGCGCCGTTCACCAGGCCCGTGAAGACGCCCATTGTGTAATGCACACCCACTCGCTAAATGGCGTGGCAGTATCTGCCCAGCGCGAAGGGATTTTGCCATTGTCTCAACAGGCGACTTTGGTTTTGGCAAGCCTTGGCTACCATGACTACGAGGGTATTGCCCTCAACGAAGAGGAAAAACCGAGATTGGTTGCCAATCTCGCAGACAATACCTTTTTAATGTTGCGCAATCATGGCTTACTTACCGTTGGCGCCAATCCGGCTGACGCGTTTCTTTCGATGTATATTTTTGAAGCCACTTGCATGATTCAAGTTAAAGCATTGGCAGGTAATCGCGACTTAATCCCTATTGATCCAGCCATTGTCGATGGTGTTAAGGAAGCGGCCAAAATTGTCACTGGTGGCTTGTTTGGTGGACTCGCCTGGCCGGGGCTATTGCGTAAACTCGATCGCCAAAATCCAGGCTACGCCGATTAATCGTTACGAGAGGAAGCACTTATGTCTGCTAACACCAAGGAACTAAAATCCTTTACCAGCTTCGCCGAGTTTTACCCCTACTATTTAGCGGAGCACAGTGACAAAACTTGTCGCCGTCTGCATTTGGTGGGCAGCCTGCTCGTGCTGGCTACGTTAGGGACCGCAGTCTTTACCCAAAACTGGTCACTGCTGTGGTTACTGCCGGTAATTGGTTACGGCTTTGCTTGGGTTGGCCACTTTTTCTTTGAAAAAAACAAACCGGCGACCTTCAAGAACCCGCTATACAGTTTTATTGGTGATTGGGTTATGGCAAAAGATCTTTTATTGGGACGCATCCCACTTTAGCGCCCGCAGCCTAACTTCGATATTGCGCAGAAAATACATTATGATGTGATACGAAAACGGAATAATCACCCCAAGGTGTCAATAATAGGGGAATAATAATGATCCGACCAACAATCGGCCAATGCCTTTTTTGGGTTTTAAGCTGCTGGGTTTTTACCACTCCCCTAAGCGGCGTTGCTAGCGTAGACGGCTTTCAAGAGCGTTATTTCGCTGATGTCGACGGCAGTACCTGGGCCTTACATATCGATTCCAGGCATACATTTCAGCATCGAGTTACCGCAAAGCTGCAAATGGGGAACACCAAGTCGCGCTACTTATTAATAGGCAATGTCGATGGTAAGCGCATTAAGGGCAGCTGCCAGAAACCCATTGGAAGCACCCAATCATCCGAAGAGTTGCAGTTTGAAATTCTTAGATTAGATGAAAATCGCGTGCAGCTAAGTTTAATCAATACCGCAGGCAAAAATATCAGCCAAACGATTATGCATGCTGACAGCCACCAAAACCCGATTGACTCGGCGATTATCGGCACTTGGTATTCTGTTGCTGAGCCAGGTGCAAGCGCCAGCAATCCCTATCTTGGGGAAGAGTGGGCCATTCGCTTTACCGCTAGCGGGGAAGTTTGCGAATCCCTCTACCTCGTCGACACTCGCAGTCAAAAGAATCACAAAAACCCCTGCGCAACGCCCTCATCCCAGCGCTGGAAAGCGGTAGACGGAAAAATCTATACCGCAGCGAACGACAGTGACTGGCAGCTACAGTTCAACTACCGGTTAATGGGTGGACGCTTGGTAGTGAGCTACCCCAGCGGCAAGCGCCGAGTAGCTAACCTTGCAGAATGAATAGCTAGGGCTCGCTGATCAGCGCCAATAATTCCGTGCCGCTGTAATCGCGACGGCCGCCCTCTTCAGCACGGTGTACCAAGGCTTTTAAACGGGCATTTGCCGGCGCAGTGAGTCCGTGCGCCTTTGCCAAGCTAAGCACTTCGCCATTTAGCCATTCAACTTCGGTTTTTCGGCCACGCTCCAAATCTTCCCACATCGACGACCGCGCCGTAGGGTCAATCGCCAACATTGGCTGCGCCAGCCGTGTAAACAAAAAATCTGGCAGCGCAAGAATATAGGGCAAAACCGACGCCGGTACCGCCGTTAAGCGTTGTAGCGGTATTTCTGCCGCGGCGATAGCGGCTAAGGCTTCGCGCTGTAATAAACCAAGACAACGTCGATAGGCGCGTTGCGACAATTCCGTTTTTAATGGCAATCCCGACAGCGCATTAATCGGATTATTTAAATTCAACAGCAATTTTGACCACAGTACCGAGCGCATATCAGTTTGAGTTTCAAATGGCGTGCCACTCGGCGCTAACACTGTACCAAGCTCACTTACCGCCGCTGACGCCTCCACAATCACAGCACCATCCGTGCCGGCATGAAAACAGCCATTACCTAGCTGCAACACATTGAAGGCGATCATGCCGGCCAGCACCGGCGATTCCGGCAAGGCCTGACGAAGTATCACTGCATTGGCGACACCATTTTGCAAACTAATGACGGTAGTATCCCCGCCGATAAAAGGCGCAAGTTGTTCTGCAATGGCCGCGGTATCGCCAGATTTAACGGTAACAATAATAAAATCTTGCTTTGGAAGATTGCTAATTTCAGTATAAAACCGCACGTGCGGTGCCGCGACAGAGTACTTGAGACCACGAAAATCACTGATATGTAGGCCGTGTTCAGCCAACTCTTTAGCCATTCGCGGGCGCCCTAAAAAGCAGACCTCCGCCCCACCCATTTGCAATGCCGCGCCGATATAACAGCCAATACTCCCTGCCCCAACTATACCTATGCGCAACGCCATTTAAGCCTCATCTTCCCGCCCAATGTGAATTTTTTAATTAGCAATAAAGTGCCATCGCTATTAGTAATGGTAGCTCAATTCTAGTCCATAGCTTCTAGGTTCACCCCACACAACGGCCCTGTCGGCCTGGGGCAAATTATCTATAGCATAAATTTCATATTCCTTATCAAGCAGATTTTTACCCCACAGCCCAATCGTACATTCACCACGAGCAAATTTTAATTGCTGAAGACTCAAGCGTGCATTCCACAATTGGTAGGATGGCATAATGGTGAGCGCATTTTGTACATCGCCCCCACCCAAGCGGGTATCCATAAAGCTGGTGTTCACATTCAAATGCATTTGGGCGCTTGCGCCCTGCCAAAAGTGCCAATCGATACTCGCTGTATAACTGTTTTCGGGCGCGGCGGAAAACGCGTAGCGATGACTCACATCGTTACCAGCGCTATCCCTGACCTCGGTTATCTCTGCATCGAGATAGGCATACTCCATACTCGCGACGAGCGTGTCCGCCAATAGCGCGCTGACGTCAAACTCAAAGCCCCGCAAACTTGCTGTCCCTGCATTCAATACCTTGGTGTCCGCTACCGTTCCATTGAGTAAAAAATTCATTTGCATATCGTCAAAGTCAGTCTGGAACACATCCGCATTTAAGCGCAGGCGGCCATCTAGCCACTCACTCTTCATACCTAGCTCCATACTAAAGGCTTTTTCTTCGCCGAAGCCATCGGCAAAGCCCACACCGTAATTGATACCGTCAGAGGCAGCCCCTTGAGCTCCGTCCAACTGGGGGTCCCGGGTGTTAAAACCGCCGCTTTTATATGCTTCTACGCCCTTGGCGTATAGATTCACGCGGTCACTCAACTCATACTCCACCATGGCGCTAAAGGAGTCATCCTTAAAGCGTCGCTGCCCCGAAACATTGTCAAAACGTCGGTCAGCCGGCAGGCCGCCTCTGTCTAAAATCGGGGTAATCAGTGGTCCAAGTACGGCATTTTCAGCAAAAGTAGTTAAAGAGAATACTTGCGGATTACCAGCGCTAGGCGAATATTCAAAATAGACCTCGTCGCGTTGATTTTTTAAGGCATAACGCTGATCGTTTGAATGTCGCGCACCTAAAGTAAAATGCAAAGCCTCATCGAGTATTTTCGGCGTCCAACGCAGCTGGCCAAAGACCGCGGCCGCGTCATTCTCTACATTGTATTTTTGGCTGACAAAATTCACGATATAAACATCTTCTGCGCCGTCGACCAGTGAATATAGCTGCAAGTGCATTGGGCTATTATCCTCTACCGCCGTCTCCGAAAAATAATAACCGCCGAGCAAATACTCTAGACCAATATCTTTAAATTCACCGCTAAATTGAACTTCGTGAGACGATTGACGCTGCGTGATAGTGGGCTTTACCAGGGGGGTCGGCCCGCCGTTTGCGGAATCAGCGGCAGGCCCATCGTAGCGATGGGTATCTAGTCGGTAATCAGGCGAACCAAGCCCCCCACCTAGATCTGTGTAGGCAGAATCAAACAGTTCGCGATAGGCACCTATGTATTTAAATTCGCCCACACGCGTCGCCGCGCTTACAATCAAGGCGTGACCTTCAATTTCACTATTCGATGATTCCAGAGGTGCGGTGCTAGCCATGCTGCTAAAGCGATGTTGGCCAAACTTACTGCGAGCCTGAGCGCTGCGCTTTATTGAGTCGGCCTGACCTTTATTACCGTTTTCGGCGGGCGGATTAATCGCCTGGAACATATAGTTATACGACTCCATATCTGAGCGGTCGTAGCTGTAATCTACACGCAGATCCTCGTTTACATCCCAGCCCAAGTCAAAACGTGCTCCCTGCACCTCCCGGTCACCAAAATCCCCCCCGGGGCCGGTATTCTCAATAAAGCCGTCGCGACGCTCAGTTAAGTAGGCTAGTTTGATCGCCAAAGACTCCGACAAAGGAATATTGACGCTGGATTTGCTGCGCAATAATGCCCGGTTCCCCAGCCCAATGGTCTGATTAAATTCTAATTTTTCGGTGTGTGGGCGGCGCGTTAGCAAATTAATCGCGCCGCCCGTGGTATTGCGTCCATAGAGGGTGCCTTGTGGGCCACGCAAGATTTCCATTCGAGCTAATTCTGCCACATCCATGGCCGTACCACTGGATCGCGCGATGTACACACCATCTAAATACAAAGCCACCGGCGTATCTTGAGTCACTTGGATATCACCCAAGCCGATACCGCGAATGTATATCCGCAGGCTCGCGCCATTGATTGGAAATGGCTCTATCGTCAACCCCGGCACTTTGCTGGCAATATCTGCCAAACCACTGATACCCTCAACCTGCAAGCGATCTTCATTGAATACGGTCAAGGAAATGGGAATATCCTGCAGAGACTCCACTTTCTTCCTAGCACTGACCAGCACCTCTTCAAGACGTAATTGGCTTTCCGCAAAACTGGCATGGCTAACAAACATCGACACCAAGCAAATTGCCAATGAACGACGCTGGCGAGATTGCACCCAGTGAGCGATAGCCGGCCTACTATGGGTGCAGCCCTTATTCCTTGGCACTGTAAACATTCTGCGCGATCCACTCCTTGAAAAATCTACACGGCAGTATTTCCGTAAAGGTCCGCCAACAATACCATAAGCGAGCGGCCGGACGATCGCATTTAGTCTAGCCTTTTACACATCCGGACAATTCCCGATAGCACGATATTACGCTCTGAATTACGCTTATTGCTGATTTACAAGCCTGTCTAGGTCACAAAAGCATATTGTCATCAAGTCGTAACTGTCAAAGGTACAATGCTTTCTATAAAATAGGCACATATACACATTTACTTATCGACGAGGCCTCTCCTCCAATGTCTGAAGTGCAACAAGTCAATAATGGCAAATCAGAACAAAAACCACCCCTGCTATGGATGCAAACCATTTTATTTTCTAGCACCCTACTCATCGCCTTAATTGGGGTGCCATGGTACGGTTTTAGTCAGGGCTTTACTTGGAGCGGCTGGCTAGCTTTTATCGTTATCCTCGGCGCCAACGGTATGTCAATAACCGCGGGTTATCACCGCCTATGGGCCCATAATAGTTACAAAGCCCACCCCTTACTCAAGATAATGTTTGCCTTATTTGGCGCGGCGGCAACCCAGAACAGCATTTTAATCTGGGCTTCCGGCCACCGTCGCCATCATCGCCACGTCGACGACATTGACAACGATCCCTATTCGGCTAAAAAAGGCCTATGGTACTCCCATATTGGCTGGATGCTGCGCAACTATGAGGCGAGCAGCGACGATTTTAGCAATGCCCGCGACCTACAGCGCGACAAGATTGTAATGTGGCAGCACAACAATTACCTCGTCTTAGTCCTCACAATGAATATTGCACCAGCCGTTATTCTGGGTTTTATCACTGGCAATATGCTAGAGCATATACTACTTGCCGGCGTGCTCCGCTTAGTCGTTAGCCACCACACCACCTTTTTTATTAATTCGCTGGCCCATTACTGGGGTCGCCGCCCCTATACCGATGAGAACACGGCCCGCGACAATGACTTTTTGGCGCTGCTCACCTACGGTGAGGGCTATCACAATTACCACCATATTTTTCAAAATGACTACCGTAATGGTATTCGCTGGTGGCATTACGACCCAACCAAGTGGCTTATTAAATCCGCCTCTTGGCTAGGCCTAACGTGGGACTTGCGCAAAGTACCCGACTTTAAAATTCAGCGTGCCATACTCACCATGCAGTTTAAAAAAGCCGAGCAGACTTTGCGGCAGCGTCAAGGTGCGGAGGCAAAGCAATTTGGTGCCTTCCTCGAGCAGGAATACCAGCAATTCTGCGAATACCTGAATGACTGGAGTGCGGTAAGCCAGCGCTGGATGGAGTCAAAACGCGGGGTCATTAGCGCTCAGACAGAAGCCTTACAAGAAAACTTTGTCGGCAAGAAAGAGCAATTACAGCTGAACTTAAATCATGCGTGGGAACATGCAACACTGCGCACTCGCCTTAAGGAGCTAGAATACGCCCTTAAAATGCAGCGCAAACGCATGCAAATGCTTAGCGTGCAAATGGCCTAAGATTCTTCAAGGCAATAAAAAAGGCGCTATATGCGCCTTTTTTATTGCCTGGTTCAACGCTAAAGCAAGGGCCCTACCGTTCTTTCGCCAAAAATGCTGGCTACAAGCACATATACCTTAACCGTTAAGGGTATCCCACCCGCTCATTTTGCTACTCTACTTCGGTATCAAACTCGGCATCCATTTCCGCATTATTGCGATATTTAAGCTGCAAACCCTTTAAAAAATTACGCAGAATCTGATCTTTGCATTCACGATAATGCTTATGATCGGTTTTACGGAAGAAAGCGCTCAACTCATGCTTACTGATAATCACATCCGCTAAAGCCAAAATTGCCATAACGTCTTCGGCCTTGAGATTTAGAGCAATTTTCAGCTTCATAAATATCATATTATTGCTTAAGCGCTTTTCATTCTCAGGCTTGGGACCTTCGCGTTTACCGCGCTTATCGCTAATTAAACCATTGAGAAATGCCGCAAGATGCAGATCGCCGAGGGGCTGATAAGTCGGCTCGCCTTCGCGCTTCAACCAATCACTTACTTCCTCTCGGCTCACCAAATGATCCGCCAAGCCAAAAATGGCAATCATTTTGGCGTCATTAAAATCGAAGATGTAGCGCACGCGGCGCAGAACATCATTATTATCCATGCTGACTTCCCAATTAATTAAACGCTAAGGCATATCGCCTTATTTATTCCCAAAGCCTATATTTCGGCAAGCTTTAGCACAAGGTAAAGACCTTAAGCTTATAGCTCGCCGGCCATTATGCCATACTTGCCCCACCAAGAGGCTGTGAAGCGATAAAGCAACTGTAGTGACCTCAATTTTAGAGCACACTAGACCTAATCATATCGAAACCGTCCAGAATCCTCGCCACAAAATGATCTTTTGGTCGAAAGCTGCCCTGACTGTTCATATTAAAATCTTGCTGTAAGTGGTTTAACATTTTTAATAGGCGGCGGCGATGCAGCCCTAAAAAAGCCTGCACGGGATCTGTAACGATCCCAGACAAAGCAGCAAAAGACGCCAAGAGTGCCAGCACCCCAGAGAACACTGCCAAATTCAAACTCAAACTCGGCTCCGGCGGAAATAGGTGAAAATACCAGCGACCCAGCGTCTCACCGAGCAAGAATTGCTTGCTCGCCAACTCCCTCGCGACCGCGGACGCAAGCACGGCCGCAATGCCAATACCACCCGGAGTGAACTTTTGGAACGCAAATGCGCCGAGCACCGTGCAAGACAGGCTATTGGTGATATCGGCAGAGGCCGTACGAGTATATTGGTATTGCTGGAGAGCGTCGGCCAACAGCGGCTCGATGTACTGACAAAATTGCGCCTCAGCCAGCGGCATCTGCTTGTGCTTTCGATAAACATCGCGCAAGGCCGCCAAAATATAGGCCTCTAGCACATGATCTTGACCGCCAGGATTCAGTAATTCACGCTGAATCAATTCACTAATTTGGATTTGTACTCGGGTGTTAAACCCAGGTGGTATTTTATCGAGTGCACGGCATACACCACGCAGACTATTGGTCTTAGTCAATCCATATTTCAATACGGCAAAGACGCCGTACAGGGAGGCCCAGAATAAATTTAGCGGCGCCCGCAGCATATCCCAGCCCAGTGCAACTCGGTTTAGAGTAATGGCGCCAGGGTAGTGAAAATGACGTGCGATAAAACCCGGCACTGCCGCCCGACACTCGTCAAAATAGCGCGCGGCAGCAAGATCAATTGCGCGTTCAATATCCGACTTTAGCAGTGCTGATGCGTCGCCCGAAACAAGCTGCTGACCCGTTTGTAATGCTAAATCACTCATGACGCGCCGCGCCGAATGAGAAATACGGTGTTAAGACCTGGCTCTGCAGCTCTACCTGCGTGTAGTGACCAATACCGGCCAAACCCGTTACATCAGCTTCCGCCCCAAAATGCACGGCTATTTCGCTTTGCGCGGCTTTGTCGCTTTCGGTGGCCGAGACCCACGTGGCGCTCGCTTGGCGTTATTCGCCTCCTGCGCCGCTAGCTCACTCTCGCTGGGATTACGCGACCCCGCTTTGAAGCGGCGCTTGCGCTCCGCCGCATCCGCTTCTTTTTTCGCTTGTGCCTCTGCGATAACAATTTTTTCCTGCACCACCATTTCTGGTGTTTCCAAGCTAATTCGGCCTACCGTACCCGCGCGCAATTCATTAATCAGCAATTCGCAAATTTTGTGAAGATTAATTCGCCCGCCCGCGCTTAAAGCCCCGCGCCGCAGTGCAGCGACCTCTAAAAATGCCAACTCGGTATCAGGAATACTCTCGAGCTGAAAACGCTCTTTCAATAAATCAGGATAAGCTTTAATTAAATAATCCGCCGCGTAAAACCCGACATCATCATATTCCATGGCCGTACTTTTAATCGCACCGGTCACAGCTAGGCGGTAACTGCTATTAGGGTTATCAATTTTTGGCCACAAGATACCGGGCGTATCAAAGAGCACAATACCACTGCCTAAATTAATGCGCTGCTGACTTTTGGTCACCGCAGGCTCATTACCCGTCTTTGCAATAACGCGCTCTGCAAGCGTATTGATAATCGTCGACTTACCGACATTGGGTATACCAACGATCATGGCATTAATTGTTTTTACGCCGGCATCTTTTGCCGGAAACATACGCCGACACAATTCTAAAAGCTGCTTTATTTTGGCTGGCTCGTCGGTAGTTGTCGCAAAGGTTTTTACCCCGCGCTGCAGCTCTAAATGGGCCTGCCAAGCCGCCGTCACTAGGGGGTCCGCAAGGTCCGATTTACTCAGTATTTTGATACAGGGCTTATCCCCTCGAATTTTTTCGATAGCGGGATTTTCACTGGAATACGGGATGCGCGCATCCAATACTTCGATCAACAAATCGACTTGGGGCAGCAGCTCCCGGATGTCCTTCTGGGCCTTGTGCATATGCCCCGGATACCACTGAATTGCCATGTAATACGCCTTGCTTCAAATAAAAGGTGTATTGTACGTTATGCGGGGGCAATTTAGTCAAACTCGCCTAGGCAGTATTACAGCGCGCCCCTTAGTATCCGCCTACTGCTATTAACATCTTGGCATCCAATCCTGCAGCCTAGACACCCAAATAATGACTGAACTCGACGCCTAGTTACCGCTTATGTAAGGCTTGAACACATCCAAGTAATCCAGGGTACTCCGCCAAGATAATCGCTAGGGGCACATTTTCACACATAGCTTTAAACCGGCCCTTATCATTAAACCGCTGCCTGAACGCCTCTTCGTCGAGTAAATCGAGCATGGCCGGCACGATTCCACCCGACACATACACACCACCAAACGCGCCCATTGATAAAGCTAGATCTCCCGCCACCGAAGCCAGTATCGCGTAAAAATCGAACACTGCTTTCCGGCAGAACTCATCACCAGCCCGTGCCCCTGCAGTAACACCCGGCGCATCAAGCTCCCGCTCCAAACCCGCCAATCGGCAATTAGCCCAATACAGATTAGCCAAGCCCATGCCCGACAACAGCCGCTCTACAGAGACTCTTTCATAGCGCGACCAAAGCTGCTGAAGCAATTCAACTTCATGATTATTTTGTGGCGCAAAGCCAATATGCCCACCTTCAGAAGGGACTATTTCACCTGATGGCATCATCGCAGACACCCCCAAGCCGGTCCCCGGCCCTAACACCGCTTTCACCGCGGCCTCCGGATTCGGCCGCACACGACCCAACCATTTGAGCTCTGTATCATTCAGACCGTCAATGCATAGAACCTGTGCACTAAAATCATTAATAATCCTAACCGGTACACTTAATTGCGCTTCAATCTCTCGGCGACTAAACACCCAGTGATTATTCGGCAAGTCAATTAAGTCCTGTTCGACTGGACCGGCAACGGCAAAACATACTGCATCAATTGTTTTTACATCACATAGGTGAATATAGTGACGAACGGCATCAATAAAATGCGGAAAATTAGCGCAGGGAAATTTCGCTATATGGTTTAAAGTATTGCCACCAGTTTCTACATAGGCGAAACGCGCATTGGTTCCGCCAATATCCCCTACAAGTTGAACGCCCTTCGCTGCTTTTTTAATTTGCACAATTTTTCCGCCATTTCCAAAAATCACTATGATTTAATCCAGCGCCTGTAGCGCAAGGCTAATCGCTCCAAAGATTAATTGATCACCACCCAAGGCAACACTTTCAATTTCAGTGCCGGCACTCAACACCGGCACCAAGGCCGAAGTCAGACCAGCATCAACACCCGGCTCAAGGTATTTGTAGGAACGAACACCTGGACCACTAATTATGATTTTTGCCGGTCTGAGGATGCCAATAACCCCGGCCAAGGCGTACCCCAGCGCTACGCCAGCCCGATGGAACATATCAACAAGCTCACCATTACCGGCCTCGGCCAAATCAACAAGCGCCTGCATGCTCTGCTCGGTAGGGTGCAGCTCATCCTCAGCGGCAAACGGCAGCAACATTCGCGCATCGCGAAACAGGGCGTAGTCGCCCAAATAGGCTTCAACGCAACCCCGTTTACCACACAAGCATTGGGCGCCATTTGGCATGTAATTCAAATGCCCCAACTCACCAGCGCCGCCGCTTGGCCCTTGATATAGAACACCATTAATAAAGCAACCCATACCCAGGCCGTGACCGAGCATTACCACTACGAGATCATTCAAATCCTGGTAAGCCGGTAGCTGGCGAATGCCGATGGCAAGGCAATTGGCGTCATTGATAACCGTCGTCGGTAGCTTAATTTGCTCTTCAATTACTTGGCGCAATGGGATATTCCGCTCTTTTAACACGGGGCTCCATAAAATTTCACCCGTAACGCCGTTCACTGCGCCCTGCACAACAACACAGACCGCCTTCGGTCGCCGTCGCCTAGCGAGCTTTTTAATAAAACCGGTAATGGCAGTCAGCAAGGTACCCGTTAATTGCTCGGCGTTAAGCTCCCGCGTTTGCAGTGGGTAAACTGCTTCCGTAACAACATTGCCTTTATGATCACCCAGCAATATCCGCAGTTCATTAATCGCGAGCTTCACCACCAATACAGAGCTGGCGTCAGGTGCTAAATCGATCAAGATTCTAGGTCGGCCACGAGCGGCTCCACTTTCTTGTTCACTCGATATCTCAAGGATACGCCCATCCTTTTGCAGCTCAGCCGTAATCTGAGTTATCGTGGCTGGGCTCAAGTTCAGCGCCCGACCAATGTCCACCCGTGCCACAGGGCCGTTGATTCGCACATAATTAATAATGAGTTTTCGATTGGCGATTCGTATTTGCTCAGTATCATTTTTCTTCATAAAGCCTGCCTGTCGCCGCGGTCCCGGTTGCACTCAAACTAAACGCCCAACTTTTGAGGCAGTGAATGCCCGCAAAAACCTTATATATTTTTATATGTAAAATTTATTAAAACCATAGATCAACTAGAAATAACGGCAACGACTCAAAATCACCTGAACAAATCACGCTGGAAAACTAAATCAGCCACGCCAGATCGCCTTACCTAACAATATTCTTTATAAATATCAGGCAACTAGAATAAATCACCGATAGCACATCACATGTAATAAAAGACCAACACCAGCACGTAGAAACCCACTTTCTCGCGTGCTATTGAGTATATTTAGTTTTAGACATAAAATAAAGTCATCAAGCTTAGCGACCTCGTCCTGCGCCCGAGCATCGAACGAGGCAAGCAAACTAATAATATAGTGAAAACATCATGTTTTTAGGTATAGATCTCGGCACATCCGGCATTAAAGTGATCGCCATTAATGACGCCGGTGAGATCCTAGCCGAGCATAGTTCACCATTGACGGTATCTAACCCAAAGCCTCTTTGGTCAGAGCAGACGCCGGAAGACTGGTGGCGAGCACTAGTCACCGCGATGGCGGGTATCCAGCTTAAGCTTGGCGAGCAAACAAACAACATTAAAGCCATTGGGCTATCGGGCCAAATGCATGGAGCGACCTTCTTAGACGCCCACGGCCAAGTCTTGCGCCCGTGTATTCTTTGGAATGATGGCCGCTCTGGCCTAGAGTGCGAAGAACTAAGTCTGAGGCTTGAGGACTTCCAGCAGCGTTCCGGCAACCTCGCCATGCCCGGTTTCACGGCACCAAAAGTAATGTGGGTCGCCAAACACGAGCCTGAAGTATTCACTAATACAGCAAAAATATTATTACCCAAAGACTATCTCGCCTACCGTTTAACCGGCTTATACCGCTCCGATATGTCGGATGCCGCAGGTACTTTATGGCTAAACCCCGCACTCCGCGACTGGGACGATGCTTTACTGACAGCCTCAGGCCTTGATCGCAGCTATATGCCAGAACTACTTGAAGGCTGCGAGATCGCCGGTATTTTAAGCAACAATGCCGCCCTAGCGCTCGGCCTCGCGCAAATACCTGTTGTCATCGGTGGCGGCGACAATGCCTGCGGTGCCATTGGCGTCGGGGTCACCGAGCCAGGCCAAGCCTTTCTCTCCCTAGGCACCTCAGGCGTGCTATTTGCCGTTAGCGAGGGTCACCGCGCCAGCCCAGAAAATACCCTGCATGCTTTTTGTCATTGCTTACCGGAGCGCTGGCATCAAATGAGTGTTAGCCTTTCCGCCGCAAATTCGCTGGCGTGGTTTGCTGGCATTGTCGGACAAACCATTGACGCGCTATTGCGCGAACTAGACGACAGTGGCATTAGCGAAACGGATGTGAGCTTCCTTCCCTACCTCTCGGGAGAGCGCACGCCCCATAACAACCCTAATGCCAGCGGCTTATTCTTTGGTTTAAAAAATTCAACCGGACGTCCGCAGATGACCCTCGCGGTACTTGAAGGCGTTGCCTTTTCTTGTGCTGACGGCTACCAAGCATTTTCTGCCGCGCAAACCCCGATCCATGACATCAGTCTCATTGGGGGCGGCGCCCGCTCACCGCGCTGGCGGCAAATGCTCAGCGACGTATTACAACGCCCCATGATATTTCGCGATGGCGGTGAAGTTGGTCCGGCACTGGGTGCGGCTCGCCTCGCCCAACTGAGCGAACATTATCATCTCCCCCGCATCGAGTTTAATCAAAAAATCCATGAGATTTGTCCACCGCCGCCGGTGCTCGAAGCCCACCAGCCGGATGAATCTTTACAAACATATTACGCTGATAAGCTAGCCACCTATCGCCAGCTATACCAGCAAACCAAACAATTGATGAATTAAATGTATTCGCGAGGAGCACAGGGTGAGCGCTGAATTTTGCAACGACATCGCACCAATTCAATATAAAGGCAAAGCGTCGGCGGACCCTTTGTCCTTTCGATTTTACGACAAAGATAAAATACTGCTCGGCAAGCGCCTAGAAGAGCATCTGCGCTTTGCCGTGTGCCACTGGCACAATTTCTGTTGGGATGGCAAAGATATATTCGGGCTTGGGCAAGGTAGCTTCAACCGTCCATGGCACCGGACAAACGCAGAACCAATGGTACTTGCCAAAGAAAAAATGAACGCGGCATTTGCCTTTATGAATAAACTGGGTGTGCCCTACTGGTGCTGGCACGACTACGACATTGCGCCTGAAGCATCAACGATTAAAGAATCCCGTAAAAACTTTGCTACCATGGTCGACTACGCCGAACAGAAACTATCTGACACCGGAATTCAGCTGCTATGGGGCACCGCCAACGCCTTTTCCAATCCGCGCTACATGTGCGGTGCATCAACCAATCCTAATCCAGAAGTATTCGCCTACGCGGCCTCGCAAGTTCAAAACGCCATGGAGGCCACTCACCGCCTCGGTGGAGCAAATTATGTACTATGGGGTGGCCGCGAAGGCTATCAAACCCTATTAAACACTGACCTTAAGCGCGAATCTGCACAGATGGGCCGCTTTTTACAAATGGTGGTGGAACACAAATACAAAATTGGTTTTAAGGGCACTATTCTCATTGAGCCAAAACCTCAAGAACCAACCAAGCATCAGTATGACTACGACACGGCTACGGTATTTGGCTTTTTACAGCGCTTTGGTTTAGAAAAAGAAATTAAAGTGAATATTGAAGTGAACCACGCCACCTTAGCTGGCCATAGCTTTGAACATGAGGTTGCCACGGCCGCGTCACTGGGTATTTTAGGCTCGATAGACGCCAATCGCGGCGATCAGCAAAATGGCTGGGATACTGATCAATTCCCCAATAATGTTGCAGACTTGGTACCCGCTTTACACGAAATTATTCGCGCCGGCGGTCTCACTACTGGCGGCTTTAATTTCGACACCAAAGTCCGCCGCGAATCGATAAGTGCAGAAGATTTATTCCACGGCCATATCGGCGGTATGGACACCCTAGCCCTAGCGTACACAGTGGCCGCCGAGCTGTTTGAATCTGGGGAACTACAAACATTTATTAACCAGCGCTACGCCGGCTGGGACGGAGAATTAGGCCAGAAAATTCTAAGCGGTCAACTCAGCCTAGCGGAAACGAGCCAATGGGCAGTGAACAATAATATCGACCCGCAGCCAGTATCGGGTCGCCAAGAATTTTTGGAAAACCTAATTAATCGCTATGTGCACAAATAAGCACGACCAATAGGAAGGAGCACTGCAATGGCAAAAATCAGAATGGGCATGGTCGGCGGCGGCGAAGGCGCCTTTATCGGCGCAGTACACCGCATGGCTGCCGCATTAGACGGCGAAATCGAGCTGGTCTGCGGGGCCTTTAGCCGCAATGCTGAACGCGCCCGCCGCTCGGGTGAAGCCCTGCATTTACCAAGCGAGCGTGTCTATACCGACTACAAGACAATGATGAGCGCCGAAGCAGCACTGCCCGCAGAAAAACGCATGCAATTTGTCGCGATTGTTACACCGAATCACCTGCACTATCCCGTTGCGGAAGCGGCACTGCGCGCGGGCTTTCACGTTATGTCAGACAAGCCGGCAACCTTCAATCTGCAAGAAGCCCTGCAACTCCGAGACATCCTCGGCGAGACGGGACTACTCTATGGACTCAGCCACGCTTACACCGGCTACCCGCTAGTAAAAGAAGCGCGGCTGCGAGTTGCTGCCGGTGAGCTCGGCGCTATTCGCAAAGTCGTGGTGGAATACCCTCAGGGCTGGTTGGCTGACCGCCAAGAAGATGCCGACAACAAACAAGCCGCATGGCGTTTAGACCCCGCCCAGGCTGGCATCAGCAGCTGCATCGGCGATATCGGCGTACACGCCGCGAATTTAGCCGAATACATTAGCGGCGTGAATATCAGTGCCATCTGCGCAGACCTAACTGCCTTTGTTGAAGGCCGCGCGCTCGACGACGACGGCTCGATCTTGTTGCGTTTTGACAATGGCGCCAAGGGTGTACTCATGGCCAGCCAAGTCAGTGTTGGCGAAGAGAACGCCTTAAAAATTCGCGTCTATGGCGAGAAAGGTGGCCTTGAGTGGAGCCAGCAGGAACCGAATACTTTGCTATTGAAATGGGCCGATCGCCCCATTGAAATACTGCGCACCGCCAACGGCTATTTAAGCCCCCTTGCCGCGGCTAACACCCGCACGCCGACCGGCCACCCCGAGGGCTATTTGGAAGCCTTTGCCAATATCTACATGGCATTTATCGGCCAGATTCGCGCTTTCGAAAACGGTGTAGCGCTCGATGAACGAAGCGCAGATTGCCCCGGTATCACAGAAGCGGTGCGCGGCATGAACTTTATTGAAAACGCCGTCGCGGCCAGCGCCAGTGACGTGAAATGGCACACTTTGCCAAACTACTAATTCGCCTTAAGCATTGAGGATATCAGCATGTCAAAAATGAACGGTCCCGCGATTTTTCTCGCGCAATTTGCCGGTCCAGAAGCCCCTTTTAACACCCTTGCAAACATTACTAAGTGGGCGGGCGATCTCGGTTATAAAGGCGTACAAATTCCTACATGGGAAAGTGGCTTAATCGATCTCGCCAAGGCAGCAGAGAGTGTGGCGTATTGTGATGAGCTGCGCGCTACCTGCGCCGCCAATGGCGTCGAGATCACCGAGCTATCAACCCACCTGCAAGGCCAATTGGTCGCCGTTCACCCCGCCTACGATGAACAGTTTGACGGTTTTGCCCCAGCCCACTTGCACGGTAAGCCTAAGGCCCGCCAAGCGTGGGCAGTCGAGCAATTAATGCTCGCCGCCAAGGCCAGTAAAAACTTAGGTTTAACTGCCCATGCTACTTTTTCAGGCGCGCTGCTGTGGCACACCATGTACCCATGGCCACAGCGCCCAGAAGGCCTGGTTGAAACTGGCTTTAAAGAGCTCGCCAAGCGTTGGCTGCCGATTCTTAATGCCTTCGACGCCGCCGGTGTAGACCTGTGCTACGAAATTCACCCCGGCGAAGATTTACACGACGGCGTGACCTTTGAGCGGTTCCTAGAAGCTACCGGTAATCACCCGCGCTGCCATATTCTCTACGACCCCAGCCATTTCATCTTGCAGCAACTGGACTATGTTCAATTCATCGATTACTACCATGACCGCATCAAAATGTTCCACGTCAAAGATGCCGAGTTCAACCCCAATGGCCGCAGCGGGATTTACGGTGGCTATCAAGGCTGGAA
>NZ_JBFJWS010000029.1:0-25106 GCF_041623545.1 Zhongshania sp.
TCAGGCTGGCGCCAAAATCGCCAATACGCTGGTTGAGCTTAATGTCTTCAGCGTGAATGTTTTCTGCCAGCTTGGTCAGTGCGCCGAGTACATCACCGCCATCGCCTTGCTGTTCTATTACGCGGTCGCAGCGCTCCAGCGCCCAAAATAAGTTAACGGCGGTGGGGCGGGAGTTGGCCAAGGCGATGCGCGCAGCGCTAAGCGCCGCACACCACGCAGCGACGCTGGCGGGTTTGGAGGTCAGCTGCTGGGCAGCCAGTACCATGCCGTAGGCAGCGGTAATGCCAATCGCGGGGGCACCACGCACCACCATATTGCGAATGGCCTCGGCCACCGCTAATGGCTCGCTGTAGTTTAGGTACTCAATGCGAGCGGGGAGAATACGTTGGTCAAGCAATTGCAATTGATTTGCTGACCATTTGATGGCGCTGGGGCTTGTCACTGGCGGCCTCCGGTTTTTACAGGGCGGCAATTATAAGCTTGCTCCTAGGTGTTTGGCCATGTCGATGTCAGAATGGTCTTTTATCCCCAGTGTGCAGTGGAGTAATAAATGGTTGAGTATGGAGCGTGGCTGATCGCAGCGGGCCTGATAATAATGGTATTGGCGGTGATCGCTGGGCGCTTATTGTGGCAACTGCGTGGCCAGCGCCAACGTGAACAAAGTGAGCGTGCTGAATTTCAGCAGGAGACGGCGCTTCAAGGGCAAACGGCGCGGCAGGGCATATCAATTCTTGTGCGCAGTTACTTGGCTGGGCAAGTGGGGGCCAGTGAATGCGCCTTACGGGTGGCGGTACTATCTGAAACAGCGGCTATTGAATCGACCTTGAGTGAGGATGTTGCGGTGTTTTGCCAGATGGCTGCCGCCTTGGCGCATATTCCTACCCACGGTGATTGGAAAGCCTTAAGCCCGGAGCAGCGTGCGAGTTACAGTGCGGAAATGGGCTTGTTGGAGGCCCGCTACCTCGACAGTCTGCAGCGCGCTGCCGAACGATTGAGCACTATTGGATAAGGTGTCTAAATCGAGGCGGGCGCCTAATTCGCGGTTGTTTGCTGCATTAGATGATGTAATCCGCTGACCATATTTTGTTGGAATTTTAATTGCGCTTCGAGCTGCTCTGGTTGTAGCGGGTCGACACCAAAGATGGAGTGGTGCAGGGGTGCCAAGGTGACGTAGCCCAATATCATGCAGTGGAAGGCCATGGCAGTGGGGACGTTAATCCAGTCTTTGTCTGGGTTTTTTGCTGGGTCGCTAATAGAAGAAAAGAATTTTCGGTACCAGCGGTCACTTAATAAATCGAGGGTTTCATCCCGGGCTAAGGTCGCGTGCTGAACAATACGCGCTGTATTGGGTGACGTAGCAAGCAGCGACAGCACTTGGTAGATTTGTTGGCTGGTTTCGGCGAAGTCAGCGTCGGCAGCCATACCGCGAGTGGCGTCGGCTAAGGGGGTGAATAGGCGTTGACAAACGTGCTCATAAATCGCGAATTTATTGCTAAAGTGCTTATAAATACCGGGGCTGCTGATGCCCACTTGGGCGGCAATTTCGCTCACTGACGTCGCTGCAAAACCCTGTTGGGCAAACAGATTTTCAGCGACATCAAGGATGCGCTCCTTGGTATTGCGGCGGGTAGCCATGGTATTAGTCATTCCTCTGCATTTTAATTTATTGCCTGCTACTGGACGATTAGCCATATTAAGGCGCAAGTCATGCCTAGGCTGGCCAGTAATAGCCCAAACGCGCCCCAGCGGTACTTTTTGCTCAGCGCATCCGGCTCAGAATTTGCAATCATATAGGGTTGTTGGCGGCTGGGCGAGTAGCTGATGGTGTGTACGGGGCTTGCTGGCGTCTGATTGCGGTATTGACGTTGTGCTTTGCGCATGGCCTCAGCTCGCACTAAATCCCATTCTTGAAGATCGATTTCACCGTCGCCGTTGCGGTCGAAACGGGCAACTAGTTGGTCATAATCGCGTTTCCAGTCATTGAGAATTTCAGCCATGGCTTTTTCTTGTAATTCACCGGCGCTGGGTGGGTGACGAGTTTGGAATTGGCCAAGAATGTACAATAAGTCATTGGCGCAAAGTATTTCTTCGGTATAGCGATAGCGACTGCCGAATAAGCTACTACTGGTGCGCTGGCCAATGGGGTGACGTTCGCTACCCTTCCAGACTTTTTTACGCTGAGTGCTGACTTTTGCGCGGTCTGGATAGACGACGCAGTCACCGGTGCCGTCGTTCAGTATAAAAGGCCGGTCGCTGACTTTACGTTCAACGCTAGTCCAGCTGCCACTGTTTTTGGACGAGTTATAGCGCTCAATATTGTAGCCGTACCAAAGGCAGGGGGTTTGGCTGAGGCCGCTGAGTAATGGTTCACCTGGGCCGGGCTTGGCAAAGCCGATGAGTTCTACGTAGCCTTGGTGGGCTGAGCGAATTTTGGAGGTTGGGGTATCTTCAATAATACGAGCTGAGCGCAGACAGCTGAAGCTGCCATAAGCACAGGCTAAAGCAATTGCACCGGTAACCCCTAGGCTTAAATAATCCATCAATTAAACAAAGTTTTTACATCGATGTCCTGTGTTTCGGCTTTCGAAAATTTAAGTAAGTCAAAAGCAGTAAAGCGAAACCAGCGGGCAATGATCACGTCGGGAAATTGTTCAATGCGGACATTATTATTGTTGACGGCTTCATTGTAGACTTCGCGGCGATCGGCAATAGAGCTCTCTAAGGCTGAAATACGGTTTTGCAAGGCGGCGAAACTGCCGTCCGCTTTTAAGTCGGGATAATTCTCTGCCAAGGCGAATAATTGCCCTGTCGATGCGCGCAAATTGGTTTCGGCCTGACCTAGGGCAATCATGTCGTGATTGGCTTGTGCCGTGGATACCTGCTGACGTGCAGCAATGACTTTGCTCAGGGTTTCTTGTTCATGTTTCATATACTGCTTGCAGGTTTCGATGAGCTTGGGGAGCTCATCATGACGCTGTTTCAGCAGGACGTCGATATTTGCCAGATGCTTGCTGACGCTGTGTTTTAAACTGACGAGCCCGTTGTAAAGCATTACGACATAGAAAATGCCAAAGAGGACGATAGCGAGGCTAATAATTAGTGCGAATTCCATGCTTGTATTCCGATAAGTAAATTCAAACTTAGCTAGCCCTAGTGGCCAGCGTTGAAGCGAATGGGCATCTTTTTGATACCATTCACAAAATAGGAGCGGATATATTCCAGCTCACCATTAACTTGCGGTTGGCGTAGTCGGGGAATGATTTCCTCAAACATAACAAGTAGTTCTAAACGTGCAAGATGGGAGCCAATGCAAAAATGTTGACCTATGCCAAATGAGCGCAACTGCTGGCCAAGCTTGGGCATGCGTTCAGCGCGGCGCACGTCAAATTGCATGGCGTCGTCGCCAAAGATGGTCTCATCGTGGTTGACCGCGTGGTAGTGCAGTATGACTTTATCGCCAGCTTTGATGACTTGGCCGCCAAGCTCAATATCTTGGGTGGCGGTGCGGCGCATTTGGGTAAACGCCGTGTTATAGCGCAGAATTTCGTCAATAGCGGCGGCGATCTTACTCGGATTGTCGACTAAATACTGGAGTTGTTCTGGGTGGTTCATGAGCAAGCGCATGCCATGAGAAATGACCGTGCGCGTTGACTCGTTGCCGCCAACTAAGATGAGAATGAACATCCAGGCAAAATCTTCTTCCGAAATGCCCACACCGTCGACCTCACCGTCGAGCAGGGCGCCAGTAATATTGTTCATGGGGCTATTGCGATGCTGTTCGGCGAGTTTTAAGGCGTAGTTAATGCAGTCGCCAGCGGCAATTTGGCCGTCTAATTCGCTGGTGGCCATGTCGGGGTCATCGGCGAAGATCATGGTGTTGGTCCAGTCGAAAAATTGCTTGCGGTCGCTAAGTGGCACCCCGAGTAGTTCAAGTATTGCGATCAACGGCAGTTCGGCGGCAACGTCTTCAACAAATTCACACTCACCGCGTGCTACAACTTTATCGACAATGCGCTTGGCGTGGGCGCGAAATGCCGGTTCATAAGAGTCGACCCGCTTCGGGGCAAAGGCTTCGCGGACAATGCGTCTGAATTTTTGATGGCGAGGTGGGTCCATATTGATAATGGTGTGACTGAATATGAGGTCCACCATTTCCTGGGGGTGTTCCATGGGGAAAGAGCTGCGCAGTGCCGATGAAAACAGCGCTGGGTTCTTAGAAACGTAGTCCAGCTCGGGATGCCCCACCACAGCCCAGTAGGGCACGCCGGTCAAAGGGTCATCCATCTTCAGTACAGGCCCTGTTTGGCGGAGTTGGCGCAAGGCTTCGTAGGGCATACCCTGCGCATAAGTATCGGGGTCTAGCAGATTGGCAAAGGGGCATTCCGACATGGTGAGTTTCTCGCGCGTAGTTTGTTATTTGATTGTTTATTAGCGATATAGGCGGTTGCTAGCCAGTAAACTCAGTTGCGTGTCCAGTCAGGTGCTGGAAGGCCCATATTTTCCAAAAACACGGGGTTAAACAGTTTGCTTTTATAGCGGTCACCATAATCACAGAGTATGGTCACTATGGTGTGACCGGGGCCGAGTTTGCGGGCTAATTGCACAGCACCAGCAATATTTATGGCTGAGGACCCGCCTAGGCAAAGGCCTTCATTGCGAAGCATGGCAAAGATATAGGGGAGCGCCTCGGCATCGCTGATCTCGAATGCGTGGTCGACACTGGCAAGTCGTAAATTGTCGGTGACCAGGTTTATACCGATACCTTCGGTAATAGAACGACCGTCACCACGTAATTCACCATTGGTAAAGTAATTGTAGAGCGACGATCCTTTGGGGTCGGCTAAGCCAATGGTGATCTCCGGTTTGTGGGCTTTGAGGGCACGGCTTACCCCAGCTAGGGTACCGCCGGTGCCTACGGCGCAGATGAAACCATCGATGTCGCCGCCAGTTTGTTGCCAGATCTCTTGACCTGTGGTGCGCTCGTGGATATCGGTATTGGCGGTATTGTCGAATTGTCGTGCCCAAATTGCGCCGTTAGCTTCGGTCTCATTTAAGCTTTCCGCCAGTCGCCGAGCGGTGTGAATATAGTGATTGGGGTCGCTATAGCTGGTTGCATTTACCAAACGCAAATCGGCGCCATAAAGATCCAGTAATTCGATTTTTTCCCGGCTTTGGCTTTGTGGCATTACCACCACGCTGCGATAACCAAGCGCATTGGCGATGAGGGTGAGGCCGATTCCGGTGTTGCCTGCCGTGCCTTCCACGATCGTGCCGCCAGGGCGTAATGTGCCCTTGGCCTCGGCGTCGCGAATAATACCTAAGGCGGTGCGATCTTTAACCGAGCCGCCGGGATTGAGGAATTCTGCTTTGCCTAAGATGGTGCAGCCGGTCAGTTCTGAGACCTGCTTGAGATGAATCAGTGGGGTGTTGCCAATTAGATCAGGCATGGACTTAAATGTGGGCAAAGACATGATTTACTCCGTTATTTCCTGCCCTAATGGTATAGGTGGGGGGCGAACGCAGCAATGCTAATTATAAAATGGCGTTATGCTAGGCTAATGGGCAATACTTAGCGTCACGAAATAGTGGAAAGGAGACGGTATGCTGAAAAGCATTTTGCGATTACTGATCTGTTTGGTGTTTTTTTTCGGCGGCATTGGGCATTTCCTCTTGGCTGAGGATTTTGCTGGTATTGTGCCGCCAATATTGCCGTGGCCTTTGCTGATTGTGTGGTTAACGGGTTTGGTGGAACTTCTCTTGGTGATCGGTATATTGTGGCCTGCGCAACGTTGTACGGCGGGTAAACTCGCCGCGCTATATTGTTTACTGGTCTTACCTGCCAATATCTATCAGGCGCTCAGCGATGTGCCGATTTTTGGTGGGCCTGTGGCGCCAGAACTATTGTGGTTGCGTATTCCTCTGCAGTTTGTTTTGATCGCCGCCATTTTGTGGTCGACCAATGATTCGTCAAAGACCTTGATCCAGGCGCCCAGTAGCGACGTATAACCGTATAACAAGGGGTTCAGAAATGGCAGAACTTGCCGTCGAGCAAGCCCGCAATGGTGAATTTTGGGCCGAATGCGTCGAACGTATTGCCCAAGAGCGGGATAAGCACAGTTTTATGCAGCTGTTCGATTATTTTTCGCCGCGAGTAAATGCCTATTTATTAGGGCAGGGTGCGGATGCTGCCATGGCGGAAGACTTAAGCCAAGAAGCCTTGCTCGCATTGTGGAATAAGGCGCATTTATACTCGCGAGAGAAGGCGGCGGTCAGCACCTGGTTATTTCGTGTCGCTCGAAATCTGTGGATCGATCGCTTACGTAAGCAGCGCGGTATCGCTTATGAGTCGGACGAGAATTTGGCTGAGACCGTGGATGATGAGGCGCGGTTGAATGCGGATGGCGAGCGTTTGAAGGCGGTGTTAGACACCTTGCCGCAGAGCCAGGCACAAGTTGTCTTCAAGTCTTATTACGAGGGCAAGAGTCACAGTGAGATTGCCGCCGAGACGGGAATGCCTCTAGGAAGCGTTAAATCAAGTTTGCGGCTGGCGATAAAGGTATTTCGCCAGCACTTTGGAGAAGGTGGCCTATGAGCCGTATCGAACATCACCCTAATGAAGAAACCCTGCTTAGCTATGCTGCGGGTGCCCTGCCGGCTGGATTGGCCCTGGTGGTTGGCTGTCACTTGCAATATTGCCCCGAGTGCCGCGTTAGCGTGAATGCCGGTGAAGCGCTGGGTGCCGACTTGATGGTGACACTGGCGCCAAAGGCACTTTCGGCGCGGGCCAGGGCAAGTGTTCTCGAACAACTGGATAATAATATAAGCGAAGGCATGATTGCTTGTCCGGTGGCTGTGCAACAACAAGGCTGTGAGCCTGATGCGCCAAATCCGGAGGCGATTCCTCGGCTATTACACCGGTTTTTGCAGCAGGATAGTTTTGACGCCTTGCCATGGAAGAAAACTATCGCACCTGGGCTAAAGCAGATTGTGCTTAACTGTGGCGAAGGTGACGTGCGCTTGCTGCGGATAGCGGCTGGTAAGCGAATGCCAGTACACAGCCACCATGGCAGCGAATTGACCTTGATCCTGCGCGGCGGGTACAGCGATAATCTGGGCAAGTTTAATGCTGGGGATGTTGCTGATCTGGATGCCAGTGTAGAGCATCAGCCGGTTGCCGATAGTGATGAAGATTGTATATGCCTCGCCGGTATGGATGCGCCGCTCGCGTTTCGCGGTTGGTTAGCGCGCTTAATCCAGCCTCTTGTTGGCATGTAGATTTAAATCATGAACATATAAAAACGGCAGCCTAGGCTGCCGTTTTTATATGTTAAGTAGCTTGTTGATCAATATTCATAGATAAGATCGATGCCGTAACTACGCGGGTCACCCCATATTACCGTGCGGTCACTGTGGGGAAGGTTGTCGATGGCAGTGATTTCAAATTCTTCATCGGCAAGGTTTTTACCCCAAACACCAATATTGAATCTACCGTAATCGCCCACGGGTATTTCGCTTAAGCTTAATCGGCCGTTCACTAAACCATAATCCCCAATGAAGGTGTTAGGTGCATTATGGGCCCGGGAGCCGCCGTTGCGGTTATCCATGAAGTTATAGCTCACGTTCATGGCAAGGGTGCCCCAGTTCATACTGGCAATTGTCCAATCAGCTGCCGCGGTATAGGAGTTTTTGGGCGCGGAGTAAAAGACAAAGCTATCGGAAAGGTCGTTGCCAAATTCGTCTGAGGCTTTGGTTACCTCGGCATCGAGATAAGCGTAGTTGAACATTAGCATGAGGTTTTCAGTGGGCAAGTAGGTGATGTCCGCTTCTAAACCTTGCATGGTTGCTTCACCGGCGTTAGTTACTTTGGTGTCAGCAATCGTCCCAGATAGGATGAAGTTCAACTGCATTTCTGTGTATTCACTGGTGAACACGTTGGCATTGATCCGCAGCCGCCGGTCGAGTAATTCACTTTTTATGCCCAATTCAATAGACGCGACGTGTTCTTCGTCAAAACCGTCAGCAAAACCGAAACCATATACATTGCCGTCCGGCGCTGCGGTAGCGGTATCATCGCCTTTACCTGGCGTGCCAGGTGCTTCGCCAGTCGCGCCGCGCTGCGGGTCGCGGGTGTTGAAGCCACCGGATTTATAGGCCTGAACAAATTTGCCGTAAACATTGATATCGTCAGTGACATCAAATTCGGCAATAAAGCTGAATGATGAATCTTTAAAATCCTTTTGCGCCTGCACATTATCAAACGCTCGATCTCCGGGAATTAAAAAACCACCCTGCTCGAAAATAGGCGCTAGCGTGCCCAAGTCTTCCATGTCGAAAGCCTGATCGAGCTCGCGGATTTCAATGTAGGTTTTGTCTGTTTGGTTTTTGAGGGCTTCACGCTCATCTTGCGAGTAGCGGGCGCCAAAGGTGAGGTGCATACGCTCATCGAGGATACTTGGTGTCCACGTAAATTGACCATAGGCCGCAATTGCGGTGTTTTTGATGTCGTAGCGCTGGGACAGCATGTTGACCAGATGGACGTCGCCGCCGTCAAGTAGTGCGGAGCCGAGTGCGGCGCCTAATACCGGAATGGGGATTACGCCGTCACTGATTTCCGAGCTGAACTGGTGGTGGAGGGGGCTGTTATTTTCGGTTGCTTCCTCCTCGAAGTAGTACACACCCGTTATGTAGTCGATGCCACCATCAAGTAGGGAGCCGCTAAATTGGAACTCGTGGGAAAACTGCTCTTGGTTAATTTTGGGGACGACAAGTGGCAAGCAATCTTCGCCGGTTTGCTCGCGTACCGACACGCCGCAGTAGGCGTGGGAGTCGGTACGGTAATTTTCTGAGCCGAGGCCACCACCGAGATCAGCGTAAGCTGCATCGTAAAGCTCTCTATAGGCGCCAATATATTTGAGTTGTGAATTTTCAAAGGTTTTGGTGATAATTAGCGAGTGGCCTTCAATCTCGGTAGCCGAGGTTTCCAGTGGTCTCGCTGTGGCCATGTCGTCAAAGCGATCTTCACTGTGCTTAGACTGACTAACCGCGTATTCCCGCACCGGTTCTGCCTGCCCTTTGTTTTGCACCCCAGGACGGATTGACTGGTACATATAGTTGTAATATTCGTAGTCTGAGCTGTCGTAGGCGTAGTCGAGGGTGAGGGTTTCGCTGATGTCCCAGCGCAGATCAATGCGGTAGCCCTCGACTTTTTTATCGCCAAAGTCGCCACCGGGCCCCGTGTTCTCGATAAAACCATCCATTCCGGTATTTAAATACGCGACCTTGGCCGCAAGAGTGTCGCCAAGGGGTATATTGGCAGAGGTCTTGGCGGTGAATAGATTGCGATTTCCTACTGAAAACTTCTGCTTTAACTCAAAGGCGTCAACACTGGGGCGCTTGGTAATCAAATTAATTGCACCGCCAGTGGTATTGCGACCGTATAGGGTGCCCTGAGGGCCGCGGAGAACTTCAATACGTTGTAGTTCAGCGACGTCAAGCGCGGTGCCGGTCGAGCGGGCAATGTAGACGCCGTCGACATAAATACCCACTGGGGGGTCCTGGGTTACCTGTACATCGGAAATACCGACCCCGCGGATAAAAATTCGCAGTGTTGCATTATTGATCGGAAATGGCTCAATGGTGAGGCTGGGCACTTTTGAACCGATATCCCCCAAACTACTGATGCCGTCGATTTCTAGGCGCTCCTCGCCAAAAGCGGTCAGGGAAATCGGCGTGTCTTGCAGGGATTCAGCTTTTTTTTGCGCCGTTACAATTACTTCTTCTAGAGCAAAGCCGGATTTTTTAGCTTCTGCAAAGCTATTGCAGCTAAAAACCGTTGTCAGTGCACATAGACCTGCAGCATAAGGGGAAAATTTATTCACGTAGTTGCTCCGTGTCGGATCATTATTGTTATTCAAGCTTGCTAAGTTAAAACATACTAACCGCAAAATTACAATCAGCGTTGCTTTGTGTCTTAATAGCAGAAAAGGCAGGTGCTGCTATATGGTCGAGTTTCTTATGATTTTTATTAGAATACCAATTATTAATTTTATGTAATAGTACTGCTTGCTGTGATATTTGGCACTATATATTCTGCATAAAATTAATATTTCTGGGTTAGTAATGCCGTTTCGCGTAAATATTGTTTGTTAATATCATAGGCCTTAGTGCTTGCTGAGTTACTTTTCGGTCTTTACTTCAAACTATTATAGCCACCAAGGTTTTGTTGCTTTACAGAGCGGATCCTCTTGGTCTTCAGCTTGTGCTAGGCGATTCGCGATTAGCCAGTAAATACGGGGGTTTATCGTCAGGCCACAGTGGCTAGCGCTAATTTGAATATGGTTGGCACCAGCGGCTTCCGGCAGACGAGCTTCCCTAGGGTGCACTAAGCCGTCTGATTCGCTGTAGATGATGGTCGTGGGCACTGCTCGGGGGCTAGTGTCACCGGTGCGCCAAGCGGCTAGTCCGAGCTCGAGATCAGGGTCGGTCATTTTGCCGCGGTAGACGCGCTGCAGTAGCGACCATGCGGCGGTACCTCTGGGGTCTCCGTGCGGCGTGCCAAGTGTTATCACTTGCCGAATAAGTTCTGGAGATTGTTGCGCAACTTGGGCGACGTAAAGGCCGCCGAGGCTCCAGCCGACTAGGCTTAGCTTGCGCCCGTGTTCAGCGTATATTTCCTCGACTCTAGCCTGTAATTTGGCTGTCATTTGCTGACGGAATGCGAGGGCATCGGCTATGCTACCCAGGCGCTCGCCGGCGATATTTCGACCGCAATCCCAAGCTTTGGCGTTAAAATTTTGGGTTGTTAGCCATTTTCTTAGAAATAAAGTACTGCCGTCGCCACCGCCAAAGCCGGGGACAACTAAGACCGGGTGGCCGTCGCCGCTGGCGGCATTTCGCAGTAGGGGCAGAGATAGAAGTAGTGACTTTCCTTCAATAGCGGCGCGGGGAAGATCGCTGAGGGTGTGGCGAAGTGCGGGGGAGCTTGGTGTGTTTTTTTGATATGACTGCATTAAATGTGCTCGATCAAAAAGTGAAGTCGCCATTTGCGTCAGAAATGCTCAATCCGCACTAATAATTCGGTTTCGGCCCGATTGCTTTGCGATATACAGGGCTTTGTCGGCCCGCTCAAAGAAGGCGTTTTGGTTTATGTCGCGGCTGCGGTCAAATTCGGCGATGCCGATGCTGACAGTGAGGTCTACCTTAATGCCATCGTCAATGATGGTGGGCTGAAACTGAATGGCTGAGCGCACTCGCTCAGCGACGCCCCAGGCTTCATTCTCGTCCGTTGCGGGGAGTAAAATAACGAACTCTTCACCACCGTAGCGGCCAACTTGGTCATATTCGCGCAAGTTGGTGTTTAAAATACTAACGACGTGCTTTAAGGCAACGTCGCCCACGGCGTGGCCATAGGTATCGTTGACCACTTTAAAATGATCAATATCGAGTACCATAATTGAAAAAGCGCTACGTTTGCGAGCTGATTCGGCGATGCTATTGGTAAATAGCTCGTCGATCATTCTGCGATTCCAGCATTGGGTGAGCGCATCTCTAGAGGCAAGCTGATTTAAGGTTTGTTCGAGGCGAACTATGCGGCTGCCGGCTGCGATTCGAACTTTGAGCACCCGATGATCAAAGGGCTTACTTAAAAAATCGTCAGCACCGGCCTCCATTGCTTCGATAATTGCTTCGTTACCTTCTTTGCCGGTGAGCATTAAAATATAAAAAAATTGGCCGTCTTCCCGTTTACGGATGGTCTTACAGAGTTCAGGGCCACTAATGCCGGGCATTGACCAGTCAAAGATCATCAAATGCGGGGCGTTATCCATTTCAAGCTTCTTGAGAGCCTGCTCACCATTTTCTGCAACTATCGGCACGAAGCCCCACTCTTCTAGTGCGGCGCTCAGGGCGAGCCGGGTTACTGCATCATCATCGACTATCAGCACATCCATCGAGATTTATAGTCCTGCCATCTGCTTTAATTCTATGATTAGCGTGTCTAGCTTTTCTTTTGCAGTGAGCCAGTCCATTTGCCACTGTGCTGCGTCAAGCACTAAGGCGCTTTGTTCTAAAGCGCCAACCTCTTGATAATAGCTTGAATTGGCAAAATTGCCGAGAGCACTTTTGAGGCGATGTACAGCATTAGACAGTGCTTTTTTATCACCTTGTGCAAACGAAAGCTCAATACTATCAATCATATCAGGAAGTTCGCTAAGAAACAGTTGAGCTAAAGCGGTGATTAGTTTGGCTTTGTTTTGGGTGATGTCCTGAACACGCTGAGGATCCAGTATCATATCGTCCTTGGTTTGCAGCGGATAATCTCTGCATGATGCCCGATTTTGACTGGGGATTCACGGCTTTTCAGAATCCTAACGGCGAATTTCGGTAGAATTGTGCGGTGTGTACGATCCTGTTGTTCAGTGTGCGCGAATTGAAGTTGGCCGAGGTTGTGGCCATGTGGCTTGGTATTTGTGGCTGACCGAGAGGTCAGCCATGACACTGGGAGGTTAGTGGCTTAAAGCGGTAGCGCTAAGAATGAGCGCGACACAAAGTGCGATTGTTGGCAACGTCCCCAAGCTGATCTGCGCGGAAACGCAAGTTACCACGACAAGCGCAATATTCCCGATTAGGGGGATGCTAAGGTTAATGTTGTGTGAGTTTGCCATGGTGTTGCCCGCCTAGTGTCGAGACATAGTTTTTTGCCTAATGTGAATTAGTATAAAGCGCTTGCTAATTCATACGATTCGAATTTGTACCTAGAACATTACTGAAAGTGCATATAAATAGGGCAGTTGGTGGTGGTTTACGACAGGAAATAGCGAAGTTCCTGGTCGTCTGGTTTGCTGTTGATCATTGTGAACTTGGCTAAATTGAGTGTGGTATTTTGCAGGAGACGTAATTAAGTGCTTGGAGTTGATTTTTTTTCAGCAGTTAGCCCATGGTTTATCTTGCTACTGTTGGCTGTTGGCTTGGCGGCCGGTGTGATTAATACGTTGGCGGGCGGCGGTTCGAACCTTACTTTGCCCGCATTAATGGTGATGGGCTTGCCCGCGGACGTTGCCAATGCGACTAATCGCGTCGGCGTCTTGCTGCAATCGTTAACTGGGGTGCGAGGTTTTGATCAGCACGGTCAATTGCCTCGCGCAGATCTCTGGTCAGTGCTACGACCGACGCTGATCGGCTCGGTATTTGGTGCAATTGCAGCGGCCTACATTCCGGTTGCCTATCTAAAGCCAATTTTGTTATCCGCCATGGTGGGGATGGCACTTATTATTTTGGTTAGGCCGGCAGTGATAGCGCCGCCACCGGGAACACCAGTAAGGCAGGTGAAGGGCTGCCCTCGAGCGTTTTGGGGTTTGTTTGCTGCGGGGGTTTACGGGGGCTTTGTCCAGGCGGGGGTGGGTTTTGTGCTCATTGGCGCGCTGGCTGGCACCTTGCGCTATGATCTCGTAAAAACGAATGCTTTGAAAATGCTGTGTACTGCCGCGCTAACTGTCGCGGCGCTGGCAGTGTTTATATGGCAGGATCTCGTTGCCTGGCTGCCTGGGCTTATTCTTGGTCTTGGTTCAATACTGGGGGCAAAAATCGGCGTTCGTCTGGCGCTCAATGCGAGCCAGCGCAGCTTAAAGTGGTTTTTGTTTGTGATGACCTTGGTGGCCAGTGGCTTTGCTATGCTGAATTAATCTTCAATACGACCGCGCAGGGATTTGATTTTGCCGCGTTGTGTTTTACTGTCCATACGCCGGCGCTGGGAACCTTTGGTGGGTTTGGTGGGGCGGCGTGGCGGCAGGGTTTTGGTTGACTCTATAATGAACTCGCGCAGACGTTGTAGGGCGTCATCGCGATTCTTTTCCTGGGTGCGAAATTGCTGGGCCTTGATGATAATAATGCCGTCTTTGGTGATGCGCTGATCATTTTTGTTTAGCAGGCGTTGCTTGTAATAGTCTGGTAGGGATGAGGCCTTGATGTCAAAACGCAGGTGAATGGCAGACGAAACCTTGTTTACGTTCTGGCCCCCAGCGCCCTGAGCGCGAATGGCGCTGAGCTCAATTTCATCATCGGGTAAGCTAATGGCGCCGAGTATCTCAAGCACGGTCAATATTCTCTGGTTAAAGAACTCCAGTCTATCAGCTTGCTCATAAGACTGGAAAAATGGATATTAATGGTAGAAGGGAGGTTGTTTTTTTGAGGTTCCCCCGCAGGCCAGCCTCAGTTACAATGTTTTCTATTCTAATTTGGTGTGATGAGTTTACGAAAATGGTGCATAAGGCCTGTAGAACACAGCCGTGTGATTGCCGTCGATGGCGATGGTAGCTATTGCAAACGCAAACTGGCAAACCAACCCACCATTTTTAAGGATTTATCATGCAAGCCCAGCGATATAATGAACTGGCGCAGCAGAGCTATAACCGTATTCCGGTTTACCGCGATGTGCTGGCCGACCTCGATACCCCTCTCAGTGCCTACCTAAAACTTGCGGCTGAACCATACAGCTTTCTGTTTGAGTCAGTTCACGGCGGCGAAAAATGGGGCCGTTACTCAATTATTGGCTTAGGCGCGCGCACGGTATTGCGGGCCGACGGTTTAAAAGTCACTGTTCACCGCGATGGAAAGCTAACTGAGTCCCTGGACTGCGACGACCCGCTAGCTTTTGTTGAGGCCTTTCAGGCGCGCTATCAGGTGCCTGATTTAGACGAGCTGCCTGCGTTTTACGGTGGTTTAGTTGGTTATTTTGCTTATGACTGTGTGCGCTATATCGAACCGAAATTGATGGCGACAACACCACCCGATGTGCTTGGTACGCCGGATATACTGTTAATGGTGTCTGAGGAATTATTGGTTTTTGATAATCTTTCTGGCGTCGTTAAGATTATTACTCATGCGGACCCTGCTGATCCTGGTGCCTATGATAAAGCGCAAGCGCGCCTGGATTCCTATGCGCAGATGTTGCGCGGCTTATCGCCGATGTTGCCAGAGTTGAATCTGAGCGCCGATGGCGTCGCGGAAACGGATTTTGTGTCGAGCTTCGGTGAGGATAAATTTAAGGAAGTGGTCGAGAAAGTGCGCGACTACGTTCTTGCTGGTGACACCATGCAGGTGGTGTTGTCTCAGCGCCTGAGTATTCCTTTTGATGCCTCACCGCTGAATTTTTATCGTGCTCTACGCCACTTAAACCCCTCGCCCTATATGTACTACCTCAACTTGGAGGATTTCCATATAGTTGGTTCGTCACCAGAAATATTGGCGCGTTTAGAGGATGGCGAAGTAACCGTGCGGCCAATAGCGGGAACACGCCGTCGTGGTCACAATGATGCGGAAGACTTGGCGCTTGAAAAAGAGCTGCTCGCCGACCCCAAAGAAATTGCCGAACACTTAATGCTCATCGATTTAGGTCGTAATGACGCAGGCCGCGTGGCAAAAACCGGCACAGTGGAGCTCAGCGATAAAATGGTGGTTGAACGTTACTCTCACGTGATGCACATCGTGTCTAATGTGCGAGCTCAAGTGCGCGATGATATTAGCGCCATGGATGTGCTGCGAGCGACCTTGCCCGCTGGGACTTTGAGCGGCGCGCCAAAGGTGCGGGCCATGGAAATCATCGACGAGCTTGAACCAGTCAAGCGTGGTGTCTACGGTGGCGCAGTCGGGTATTTAAGTTGGAATGGCAATATGGATACCGCCATCGCAATCCGTACAGCGGTCATTAAAGATGGTCAGCTGCATATCCAAGCGGGTGCGGGCATCGTTGCCGATTCGCAACCGAGATTGGAATGGAAAGAAACCATGAATAAGGCGCGGGCAGTTTTTAAAGCGGCGTCGATGGTGCAGAGCGGTGTGGCCAGTAATAAGGAGGCGTCATAATGTTGTTAATGATCGATAATTACGACTCCTTTACCTATAACGTCGTACAGTATTTTGCTGAGCTGGGTGCTGATGTCAAAGTGGTGCGCAATGATGAGCTCAGTATTGCCGAGATACAGGCCTTGGCCCCGAGCCATCTGGTCATCTCGCCGGGCCCCTGTACACCAAATGAAGCTGGTATCTCTATGGCCGCGATCGAAGCCTTTGCGGGCAAGATTCCCGTGCTGGGTGTTTGCCTTGGTCATCAGAGCATCGGGCAAGTGTTCGGTGGCAAAATTGTGCGGGCACGGCAGGTGATGCATGGCAAAACTTCACCGATGCACCACCACAATAGCGGTGTATTCAGCGGTTTGAACAACCCATTGGTGGCGACTCGTTATCACTCGCTAGTTATCGAAAAAGCGAGCCTGCCTGACTGCTTAGAAATTACTTCCTGGACTCAGCTTGAAGACGGCAGTGTCGATGAGATTATGGGTGTGCGCCACAAGACACTCGACGTAGAAGGGGTGCAGTTCCACCCCGAATCAATCTTGTCTGAGCAAGGCCATGAATTGTTTAAAAACTTTTTGGAGCGCGGCGCATGACAGCCATGACGATTACTGCTGCCCTTGGGCGAGTGGTGCAAAACCTAAGCCTAACCACCGACGAGATGGCGGCCGTGATGACCGACATCATGACGGGCAAGTGTACCGACGCCCAAATCGCCGCATTCCTTATCGCCCTGCGTATGAAAAGTGAAAGCCTCGATGAAATTGAGGGCGCGGCGCGGGTGATGCGCGAACTAGCCCTGCCAGTGGACATTAGCGGCTTAGATCATGTGGTTGATATTGTTGGTACTGGGGGCGACGGTGCCAATTTGTTTAATGTCTCCTCGGCCAGCAGCTTTGTAGTGGCAGCGGCCGGTGCGCATGTGGCAAAGCACGGTAATCGCTCGGTGTCTTCTAAAAGTGGCAGCGCTGATCTTTTAGAATCGGCCGGTATCCAGCTCAATTTAAACCCAGAGCAAGTGGGCCGGTGTATTCGCGAGGTCGGTGTCGGTTTTATGTTCGCAGTCAACCACCACAGCGCAATGAAGCACGCGATTGGTGTGCGCCGGGAAATTGCTCAACGTACGATTTTTAATATTTTGGGTCCGCTGACAAATCCGGCGGGTGTGACCCGTTTGGTGCTCGGTGTTTTCAGTGGTGAGCTCTGTCGGCCTTTGGCCGAAGTGCTGCAGCGCCTAGGTGCGGAGCATGTGATGGTGGTGCACGCCAAAGACGGTTTAGACGAAATCAGTTTGGCCTGCGCAACCGAAGTGGCTGAGTTAAAGGGCGGCGAAATTAAGGAGTACTTGCTTACGCCAGAGGAGTTGGGAATCAAAAGCCAAAGCCTTGTTGGTCTGGACGTCACCGATAGCGCTGGTTCTTTAGCGTTGATTCGCGATGCCTTAGGTAAGCGCAGTACCGAGGCAGCTCAAAAAGCTGCCGATATGATCGCTTTAAATGCCGGCGCGGCACTGTATGTGGCCGGTGTAACCAGCACACTGAAGAACGGCGTGGCACTTGCTGAGGACACAATACATGGCGGTCAGGCTTTAGAGAAAATGGGCGAGCTTGCCGCCTTCAGTCAGGGCTTGATTGGTGGGTCGCAAAAATGAGCTCGCCATTAAATACCCCAACGATTTTAAAGAAAATTATTGATCGCAAGCGTGAAGAAGTTGCTGAGCGCAGTGCTACTGTCCCGCTTAGCATGCTTAAAGAGCAAATTAAAACGGCATCGCTACCGCGTGGCTTTGTCCGCGCAATGGAAGCGAAACTCGCGGCGGGCCAGTCAGCGGTGATCGCCGAGATTAAAAAGGCCTCGCCCTCTAAAGGGGTGATTCGGGAGGATTTTCACCCCGCTGAAATCGCTGCAAGCTACGAGTCCGGCGGCGCAGCCTGTTTGTCAGTACTTACCGATGCGGATTTTTTTCAAGGTTCCGAAGCTTATTTGCAGCAGGCAAGGGCGGCCTGTACTTTGCCGGTAATCCGCAAGGATTTCATCGTTGATCCTTACCAAGTTTATGAGGCCCGGGCGATTGGCGCTGATTGTATCTTGCTCATCGCCGCAGCGTTAACCGACGCAGATATGGCGAGTTTGAATGCGCTCGCGACAGAATTGGGTCTCGATGTTTTGATCGAGGTGCATAACGCTGAAGAGTTGGCGCGAACCCTGCCACTGGGTAATCGCCTCATTGGTATTAATAATCGCAATCTACATAATTTTGAGACCACCTTGCAAACCACCTTTGATTTACTCCCTAATATCGGTGATGAGTTTCTGGTGGTAACCGAGAGTAGTATTCACACGGCAGACGATGTTGCGGCTATGCGCGAGAAAGGCGTGAATGCTTTTTTGGTGGGCGAAGCGTTTATGCGTGCGGATGAGCCGGGCGAGAAATTGGCTGAGTTATTTACCTGAGAGGCCGCTGAACGCTGGGTGGGAGGCGGCAAACACTAAGATTGGTGCTTTGCCGCCGACCCTGTTCCGCGTGAGAAAGATGGAAAGCCGCACTTGCTGTTGCATCTCCCGTCTCCCGTCCAGCATTAGGCGAAACCTAGCGTGTACCAAACACCACCATTGTTTTGCCTTTCACGTTGACCAGCCCTTGTTCCTCTAGGGTTTTCAAAACACGGCCAACCATTTCTCTTGAACAACCCACTATCCGGCCGATTTCTTGACGGGTAATTTTTATCTGCATACCGTCTGGGTGAGTCATGGCATCTGGCTGTTTGCAGAGGTCGAGCAAGGTCCGTGCGACCCGACCAGTGACGTCTAAAAAGGCGAGATCGCCGACCTTGCGTGTGGTTAGGCGCAAGCGCTTGGCCATTTGTCGGCCCAGGGCTAATAAAATGTCGGGATACTGCTCGCTGAGCTCGCGAAACTTGCTGTAGCTAATCTCAGCAATTTCACATTCGGTGCGGCTTTTAACCAGTGCACTGCGCGTACTGGGGCTGTCTTCGTCAAACACGCCCATTTCACCAAAAAAATCGCCCTTGTTTAAATAGGCAACAATCATCTCCTTGCCTTCATCGTCTTCAATAATGACGGTGACCGAACCTTCCGTAATATAAAACAGCGCGTCACTGTCATCGCCTGCGTAAATCAGGGTGCTTTTACTGGGGTAGCGGCGTCGGTGGCAATGCGCCAAAAAGCCTTCGAGGTTTGCGATTTCTGGTTTTAGCGGGTTCAGCACGGTTGTGGGGTCTCTTAATCTAGCAGAATGTCCAATGCGTGTGTTACTCGCCTAAGTATGACCTGCTTTGCGGTTGATGGCGAGCCTGAATTCTGTGAGCTGTGGTAGTGTCTAGGTCGTTATTGTCGCGTTCCGAGTGCAAGTGCCTTGACGTTTGGGGCGGCGCCAGCCCTGCACCCTGTGGTAAGCTTAGAGCAATTATTTAGTGTTGTTAAGAGGGTGAAATGAAAGCAACTGTGAAGTGGGTAGATGGCGCCATGTTTTTGGCGGAGTCGGGCAGTGGTCACTCGGTGGTGATGGATGGCCCAGAAGATCACGGTGGTCGTAATATGGGTGTGCGACCAATGGAGATGCTGTTATTGGGTATGGGGGGCTGTGCTTCCTTTGATGTGATGAGTATGCTGAAAAAATCGCGCCAAGACGTCGCTGATTGCCGTTGCGAGCTACAAGCTGAACGTGCTGATGCGGTGCCTGCTGTATTCACCAAAATTCATCTGCATTTTGTTGTGAGCGGTAAGGGCTTGAAGGAGGCGCATGTAAAGCGGGCGGTAGAGCTTTCCGCCGAAAAATACTGCTCAGCATCTATTATGATGGAAGCGGCTGGTGTGGATGTGAGCCACAGCTATGAGATCGCTGGTGAGGTATAGACTATGTTAAGTCGTCCCAAAGCTCACGCCGGTCTGCGACATCTCGCCTTGTTTGTCGCGAAGTTTGACGAGACCCTATATTTTTACACCGAACTACTGGGTATGAAGATCGAGTGGCAGCCAGACCCAGATAATATCTATCTGTGCTCCGGTTGCGACAATCTTGCTTTACACCGCTATCAAGGCGGTGAGCGGCCGCTGGCGGGACAGCGTTTGGATCATTTTGGTTTTATTATCGACAGTATCGACGACGTCGACGCTTGGCATGCATTTCTAGTCGAAAATGACGTGGCAATTAAAGCTGAACCTCGCACCCATCGCGACGGCGCTCGGAGTTTTTACTGTTTGGATCCCGACGGCAATTTGGTGCAGATGATTTATCATCCGCCGATAAGTGCGAGGACCGTCTGATGTCGGTTGTCTGACGTCAGATGAAAAGTCAAAAGCAGGTTGGACGCTATGGAGGCTTTACTCCCGAAGTTGGCTAGGTGCTTAAAGCTTTTCTCTAACAACTAATACTACGTTAAGTGTCTCTCATCCGACGTTATACATTCGATGAGCGCATTCGTCGGACGTCAGACACCCGACGTCCGACTTGCTTCCACGCTTAAACGTAATACGTACTCCCCGTCATCACCTTCGCCATTAAACTCATTACTTTTTTTATCGGCTTCGGAAAAACTTGTCCGCCCGCCGCAATCGCCATGGTGGCGTGGGCTGCCTCATCTTCAAGCATTTGGCTGATAATAGCGCGGGATTTGACGTCATCCTCGGGTAGCGTCTCTAAGTGTTCCCTCAGGTGTTCGCATACTTGGTCTTCGGTCGCGGCTACAAAGCCTAGGCTGATACGGTCGCTAATTGCGCCGGCGGTAGCGCCAATAGCAAATGAGGCGACATAAAAGAGCGGGTTGAGGTGACTGGTGTGGCTGCCGAGTTCTTGAAGGCGCTCTTCGCACCACGCTAGATGATCAATTTCTTCATTGGCCGCCTGTTCCATGGCGACTTTCACTTCGGCGTTTTTTGCGGTGAGTGCCTGTCCTTGGTAAAGGGCTTGGGCGCAGACTTCGCCAGTGTGGTTAATGCGCATTAAACCTGCGGCATGGCGTCGCTGTTGGTCTTCGCCATTGTCAGTGTTCAACGCTTGGCTAGGATTGCTGCGTTTGGCGCTTGCACTACCTTTTACTAGTGTTTTTAAGCTGCGATCGGCGCTCATTACAGCGCGGTCGAGCAGGGAATATTGGCGGGTCATTATGGTTCCTCCGAGGGCCATTATACGCGATATCAGCTATTCTGCGGGTTTCGCTGGCGGTTTTCCTGAGGCTAGTTTTTGGTGCTGATAGCCAGTCCAGCGTTTGATGGCTTCAGCCAATTCCCATAGCCGTATAGGTTTGACTAGGTGCAAATCCATCCCAGCCCGCAGATAGCTGTCGCGCTGCTCGTCTAGGGAGTTGGCGGTTAAGCCAAAGATAGGGGTGCGCTCTCGGCCCTCTTCTTCTTCATAAAGACGAATTTGCCGCGTGGCCTCCGCGCCGTCCATTATCGGCATTTCGATGTCCATTATTACAAAGTCGAAGCGGGCGCGCATAAATGCTGTCAGCGCTTGTTGGCCATTTACAACGTGATGTACGTCTATCCCTAAGCTGCTTAGCATCCGTGTCAGTACTTGGGCGTTAGTGGGGTTGTCTTCGGCAATGAGGCACTGCAAGGACGAGAGATTTAGTGCTTCGGTGCTGTATTGATCGGGAGACCGATGGTTGATACTGGCATCAAAATGACACTCTGCTAATAGCGCGCTGCGCAAGGCAACACTACTTAGCGGTTTGCTGAGCACTCGGCGAATACCTGCACTTTGGAGCTCGTCGCGGTCAAATTTTATATTGGCGTGGGCGAGCATGAGGCTGGTGGGCTGCTGCTTGACGGATTGACTGTCTTCGAGAATACGCTGGGCTAACTTTAAACCGCCGCCGGCTAAGGCTTGATCAATGAGCAGAATGTCGATTGGTGACTGCAGCAATATTTGATTGCGTACCACTGCAACAGCAGCGTTGTCGCTATTAGCCGTGAGGACCTGCATTCCCCAGTTGCTGCACTGTTTACTAAGGACTTTGCAGAATGTTTGATTGCCGTCGACGACGAGCAGGCGTTTGCCATGGAGCAATTCTGTGTCAGCAACGTGACTTTGTTCGCGAATTTTGGGGACACCGAGGAGTAGCGAGAAACTGAGAATATGGTCGCCATTAGGGGAGGTGCGGACGTTCACCTGACCGTTCATTAAATTGATTAGCTGGGCAGCAATGGCAAAACGGGCATTGATGATACTGTTGTCGTTACTGATCGAGCGGCTAAGCGCCTGCTTTTCTTGAGTACTAAAACCTTTACCTCGATGACTAAGGTCAAAGAATGTCAGTCCGGCTTTGGTTTCCGAGGGGTAAACTTTTAATAAAATATAACCTGACTCGTAATGTTCAAAGGCGCTATTCATTGCATGAGAGAGTAATTGGCGAATTCGAGATGGGTCGCCGATTAATTGCTCTCGTACTTTACTGTCAATATCACAAATTAACTCGATGGCCTGCTCTGCCGCGATATTGCGAAAGCCCGCGAGAGACTCGTCTATTATTTCCGGCAAATTGATGAGTTGATTACTTAGCTCAACGTCACTTTCACTAAATCGCGCGGCCTGACTTGCCTCGTCTAACAGTTGTAGCAATTCGTGGCTGGAGCGCTGTAAGGTACTGATATAGTCCTCTTGGCTCGCGGTTAGGCGCGTATCTTGGAGTAATTCGG
Organism: Zhongshania sp.; assembly: GCF_041623545.1. Taxonomy (GTDB): domain Bacteria; phylum Pseudomonadota; class Gammaproteobacteria; order Pseudomonadales; family Spongiibacteraceae; genus Spongiibacter. The sequence continues at coordinate 22,510 of NZ_JBFJWS010000029.1, forward strand.
TAACGCCAATCATGGCGCTTAAAGGCGTGCGAATATCATGAGTGATGCGGGCTAATATGTCAGTTTTTGCGCGATTCACCTCACCTAGAATCGCAATATGTTGTTCGTCCTGCACTTGTTTGCGTTGCCGAAAATGGTGTCTTGCAAATAGTAGGCAGGTTTGACTGACCGCTGCCGCAGTCGCCATTGCAATCAAGACGGTGTTGATTAACGGGATATCACTGATATTGAGAAAGAAGCTGAGTAGTGTGAGGGAGTAGAGCAAGATTACCATGGCTCTGGTAATTAGGTAGAAAAAAATTAAACGGCTGTAACTGATTAAGTAACAATGAAGTGACATAAAAAACAGCAGTAAAACATTTGCGGGGATCAATGTGTGAACAAAGACGCCGGCGCTACGTCCGTCGCTTATTATGCTAATAGCGATAGCGATAATATTCACGACGATGGTGATGCGGATGAGTCGCTGCCAGTGGCGGGGACGCTTGATTGGGAATATAGGGAAGCCCTGAGCATAGAGCAATTCAAGGATACATATTCCCAGTAAGGTCGTTATTAACTCGGCGCCCTGCCAGGGCGGAAGTAGTCCTTGCGCGTCGCCAATATAACCCCAAGCCAATACTTGGCAGATAATGATTAAACCACAGTTGAGGGCTTGGTAGAAAAATAGGCGGTCTTGGTGTAGTAAAGCGCTTACGAGGTTAAACAGCATTAGTAATATTAAGACGCCGCAAAAAACCGCATTAATGAATTCTCGCTTACTAATTTCGCCAATAAAACTCGCGTAGCTATGTAGCTCTAGCGATACGCGCCGGGCGACGGGTGACTCGATGCGAAGGTAGTAGGTCGTATCACTGTTCGCTGCCACCGGAACGGCAAATAGCGTCTCCGTGCGTATCAGTTTTGCGGTTGGAAACGGGGCAATGGCTTGAGTCTGGGAATACAGTGCAATTTGTTCGGTGTTCCCACTGGGTTGGACTTGAAGTAATTGCTGCTGGGTTTCGCTGCTGGTATTGCGTAGCGTGAAGCGAAACCATAGGCGCCCTGTGTCTGGAGAAAGTTTAAAGTCACGGGTTTCGCTGGGGCGGAATTGGGTATTTAAATCTAGGGTTTGAATATCGTCGATGCGATGGCGTTTGTCGGGATCAACGAGAATGTCGCTAAACTGGGTGAGATTGACATTGGTCTGACTTGAGTCGAGGACCAGCACTGCCGCCGCTTGGCTGAGGCTGCTAAGGCATAGGAATAGTAGCCCCAGTAAGCAGCGCAAGCGGCGATATAACCGAATATTACTTACGGTTAATAGCGCGGTAGGCAATGTCGGTACGGTAGAAGGCATCCCGCCACTTTATCTGCTTAGCAATGTCGTAGGCAAGCTGTTGCGCTTCCGCTACGGTGTCGGCCATTGCGGTGGCGCAGAGTACTCGCCCGCCGTTAGTGACTAGCTTACCGTCTAATAAGCGTGTTCCCGCATGAAAAACCTTGCCACTGGCTGTTTCAGTAGGAATACCGCTGATGGCTTCGCCCTTGGCGTAGTCGCCGGGGTAGCCGCCCGCTGCCAAGACAACACCCACCGCAGGACGGGGATCCCAGTCGGCGCTAACGGTATCGAGTTTGCCGGCAATAGCTGCTAAACAAAGCTCGGCCAAGTCAGATTTGAGGCGTAGCATAATTGGTTGGGTTTCGGGGTCGCCGAAGCGGCAATTGTATTCGATAACCTTAGGCTCACCGTTGGCGTTAATCATTAAGCCCGCGTATAAAAAACCGGTGTAGCGGTTGCCTTCGCTGGCCATACCGCGCACGGTGGGAATAATAACTTCATTCATTACCCGCTCGTGAACTTCGGGTGTTACTACTGGGGCGGGTGAATAAGCCCCCATGCCGCCGGTATTGGGACCGGTATCACCGTCGCCAACTCGTTTGTGATCTTGGCTAGTGGCCATGGCGAGGATGTTTTCGCCGTCGACCATGACAATAAAGCTAGCTTCTTCACCTTCCAAAAACTCTTCAATGACCACGCGGCAGCCGGCGTCACCAAAGGCATTGCCAGACAGCATATCGCGTACGGCGTCTTCAGCCTGGCTAAGTGTTTCGGCAACGATAACACCTTTGCCAGCGGCAAGGCCGTCAGCCTTCACTACAATGGGCGCACCTTGCTTACGTAAATAAGCAAGTGCTGGCTCTACTTCAGTGAAGTTTTGGTAGCTACCCGTGGGGATATTGTGGCGAGCGAGAAAGTCTTTGGTAAACGCCTTGGAGCCTTCGAGCTGCGCGGCGCCCTTGGTGGGTCCAAAACACGGTAAGTTGCGGGCTTGGAAAAAGTCGACAACACCGTCAACAAGTGGCGCTTCAGGGCCAACAATGGTGAGACCGACTTGATTGTTCTCGGCAAAGTCTGCCAAAGCTGCGAAGTCGTCTATGGCAATCGCCACGTTTTCAATATTGCTATCTAATGCCGTACCGGCGTTGCCGGGTGCAACAAATACTGTTTCAACCTGTGCTGACTGGGCAACTTTCCAGGCCAGAGCATGTTCGCGGCCGCCGTTGCCAATAATGAGTACATTCATATGGTTGGGTGAACGCTTGATGGGAGATGA
>NZ_JBFJWS010000030.1:0-23423 GCF_041623545.1 Zhongshania sp.
AATCCCCCGCAGTCATCCTGCGGGCAAGTGTTACACGTGGGTCAAAATTCGATGCAAATATGGGGGCTTAATGGGTCAGTATTGGATGCAAATCAACAAGTTGGATAAGCGCCGCGACGTACTCATCCAGCTCAGACTCATTTGAGCTAGCCGTATTTCCTTCTATAATTTCGTTTGATTGTGCACTTTGGATAAGCGAGAAGACACCCTGCTCACGTCTAGACAACAAATTCAAATATTAAAAAATGCACTATGCTTATCTAACGACCAGATGTTTGGCTTGCGGCTTGGTAAATGCTTAACACCTACCACTCATGGTGCAATGGGATTCATGGCGAGTAGCAGCCCGAATCTACTAGCCACTCTTAAGGCATTCCAGACCTACCTCCCCACCCGTGTTGTAGTGGTCAAGTAAAACTGGCCACGGTTTAGTGGCTAATCCAATACTGCCCCTCGGCTGCATTTGGACTTAAACCACGGTTATGTTGATGCGGTCGTGTTTTGCTGTAATAACCAACAACGTATTCCGTAATTGATTGCTGGGCATCGGTAAAATTTCGATAACCCAGCGTTGGAACCCACTCAGTTTTTAAGCTCCTAAAGAATCGCTCCATCGGCGCGTTGTCCCAGCAGTTACCTCGACGACTCATGCTTTGCTCTATTTGATAGCGCCACAAATGTTGACGGAATTTCCGGCTGGAATAATGGCTACCTTGATCCGAGTGGAACATAACTCCTTTGGGCTTTCCCCTTGCTTCATAAACCATACTCAACGCCTGGCCGGTAAGCACACTATCTAGTGATAACGACATCGCCCAGCCTATTGGCTTGCGTGCATATAAATCTATCACCACTGCCAAATAAGCCCAACGCTGTCCCGCCCAGATATAGGTTACTTCGCCACACCAAATCCACAGTACTTCACTCGGTAACATTAATATATTTATTTATAGTTAATGTAATAATTATTTTTAATTACTAAATAAATAATTAAAAACCCACTACCACCACGTCGACACCTACAACACCGTTATCCATTCAATCACAGCCGCCCCAATCTCAACTGGAGAATCCTCCGGAATAAAATCTAAACCATTAACAGTGATCTTTGTCTGCTAATGCAATTCTAAGCCGCATCAGTAAGCAACCGCGAATAAGTGAAAAAAGCCCCCGAAGGGGCAAAGGTCCCAAACCTACTAAAAAGCTCAACACGGTCGATATTTAGAATACTGGCAGGACTTACCCATTTTTAAACCCAAACTAGCCGATTTACCACAATGACGCTTTAAGCAGGAACAGCAACGCCACTATGCTGTTCCAACCACCGCAAAAGAATTTAGGTGTAAGAACTCATAACCTGCCACGTAAATAGACTAAATAAAGTATTAGAAATTTCAACTTAGGTACTTTTTGTTAGTTGGCTTTCAAACAGTAAATTTACGCATCAGAGCTAGTAATAAACTGACTACGCAATACTTTCTTATCAATTTTCCCAGTGGCAGTCAGTGGAATCTCGGAAACAAACCTAATATCTTCAGGAATCCACCATTTTGCCACCTCGCCACTCAAGTATTCTTTAATCAATTGCGCGTCAAGACTGGCTCCATCTTTCAGTTTGACAAGTAACAGAGGCCGCTCCTCCCACTTGGGATGCGGAACACCAATCACTGCCGCCTGCCTAACGTCAGGATGACCTATTGCAGCGTTTTCAAGATCTACGGAAGATATCCACTCACCACCCGACTTAATAATATCTTTCGCGCGATCAGTAATTTGCATGAATCCATCAGAATCTATCGTCGCTATATCCCCAGTATCAAACCATCCGTCACCATCCAGAATAACTGAATCGTTTCTAAAATAAGACTTTACTACCCATGGGCCTCGCACCATCAATCGGCCAGACGTTTTCCCATCAAAAGGCAACTCCAGGCCGTCATCGTCTTTAATACACATTTGCACGCCAAATATAGCCCGGCCCTGCTTAGCCGCCACCTTCAGCTGGGCATCTGCATCCAGCTTAAGAGTCGCAGGCTTGGGTCGATTGAGCGTACCTAAGGGACTAAGTTCAGTCATACCCCAAGCTTGCAACACATCGACACCATAATCCTGTTTGAATCGAACTATCATAGCTTTCGGCACAGCTGAACCGCCAATCACCACCTCTTTCAAATCAGGCAATTTCAGATTATTAGTCGTCATATGCTCCAACAACATACTCCATACCGTCGGTACGGCTGCTGAAAATGTGACATTTTCGGAAGACACTAAATCATATACGCTCGCACCATCCAGATGAGGCCCGGGAAGAACTAATTTTGCACCAGTCATTGGCGCGGAATATACCAAGCCCCATGAATTAGCGTGAAACATAGGCACAACCATTAATACAGTCGATAGTGCCGAAAGATTAAACGCATCCGCAGAACTCGATGCATAGGCCATAAGTAGATTTGACCGATGAGAATAAAGCACTCCCTTCGGATCGCCAGTTGTACCTGAAGTGTAGCAAAGGGATGAGGGTGACTCCTCGTCTAGCTCTGCCCAGCTAAAAACATCAGATTGATCCGCAATAAAGCTTTCATAATCTATTGCATTTTTCAGAGTTGTAACGGGAAATTGGGCTTTATCCGAAAGCACCACAAACAACTCAATGCTAGGTATTTCATCCTGAATTTCTTCAAGTAGCCCAATGAATGAGGGGTCAACGAAGATCAATCGGTCACTTGCGTGATTAATAATAAAGCGGATTTGGTCAGGGAAAAGGCGCGGATTTACCGTATGACAAATCGCTCCTTGGCCAGCGATTCCATACCATGCTTCTAAATGACGATACTCATTCCACGCCAGCGTAGCGACTCTATCGCCTACCTCAATACCATATGACTGAAGCGCATTCGCAAGCTGTCTAGAACGAGTCAATGCATCGCTATAGGTGTACCGATGAACACCGCCTGATGCAAGTCTAGAAACGATTTCTTGGTCGCCATGAAACCGAGCCGCGTGCTCTAAAATAGACGCCAGGTTCATCGGAAAGGCCTGCATACCAGAGGACATATTCGTATTTTTAACTTCTAAATTTACCATCACTATAAAACCCCATAATTCGAACCTAATGCATTTATTAGGTTATATAAATATAATGAAGAGACCGCAGCTTAAGATAAGGAGCGAAGCCAAAACGAGATGAAAATCAGCCCATAATGGCGATTACTGCTATAAATATAACGCGTATTCACAACAGTTTTTTCAAGCTCAGTAGTTATGCCGAGATCTCACCCAATGAAAATTTCTTCCTTCGGTGCCATAAGGCTTGCACTGCCGTTGCTCACCACCTCACTCAAGCCCTTGCTTAACGGCAACAATCTCTGAACATAAAATCGCGCCGTATCCAGCTTAGCCTGAATGAAATCTTCGCTTTGAGTCGACTCACCCGTCAAGACACGCTCACACATCATCGCCCACATATACATGTACAAACAAAAACCCATAACATGTAAATATTCGACAGATGCCGCGCCAATAGCATTCGCATCGCCACTCTGCGCTTGCGACAAGACAATTTCAGTTAGGTCTTCTAATCGATTTACCACATCAGCGAGTGGCACCAAAAATTCTGCCATAGCCGGAACATTGGCAGAGGCACTGGAAAATTCCCGTATTTCCGCTATGAGCACGGCTAGGTTTTCACCGCCATTTGCGGCAATCTTACGGCCCATTAAATCCAGCGCCTGAATACCATTGGTGCCTTCATAAATCTGACTAATACGCACGTCACGAACCAATTGTTCCATGCCCCACTCGCGGACATAGCCGTGGCCGCCAAAAATTTGCTGCCCAAGTACCGCACCTTCCAAGCCCTTATCCGTCAGGAAGGCTTTCGCGACAGGCGTAAGTAACTCAACCATGGCAGCGCCGCGCTGCTGTGCTTCGCCGCTGGCAAATTTGGACAAATCCAATTGCTTGCCGACGTATACCGCAAAGGCGCGCCCGGCTTCGACATACGCTTTTTGAGTGAGCAGCATACGGCGCACATCAGGGTGAACAATAATCGGATCGGCAGCGCCGTCCTTATTTACCGGGCCAGAAGGCGCTCGGCTTTGCGTACGCTCGCGAGCGTAGGCAGAGGACCACTGATACGCCGCCTCGGCCGCACTCAGGCCTTGGATACCCACCGACAGCCGCTCATAGTTCATCATGGTGAACATGCCCTGCAGACCGCGATTAACTTCGCCGATCAAATAGCCTTCCGCGCCGTCGAAATTCATGACACAGGTAGCAGAGGCATTTATGCCCATCTTGTGTTCAATACTACCGCAAGTAACGCCATTGGCTTCGCCCAAACTGCCATCGTCATTTACTTTGAATTTCGGTACTAAAAATAAGGAAATACCTTTGGAGCCGGCTGGCGCGTCCGGCAATTTTGCCAGCACTAGGTGAATCACGTTCTCGGTGAGATCGTGGTCGCCGCCGGTAATAAATATCTTGGTACCACTGACGCTATAACTGCCGTCAGCCTGGGGAATCGCCTTGCTGCGAATCATACCTAGGTCAGTACCAGCATGACTTTCTGTTAAGCACATTGCACCGGCCCATTTGGCCGAGTACATATTGGGCAAATACTTGGTTTTCAAATCCTCAGACGCGTGACTAGCTATCGCCAATGCCGCGCCGGAAGTCAGGGTCAAATACAGGCCCATGGCAATGTTTGAGGAATACAGCATCTCTTCAAACAACAACACCAACATTTTCGGCATGGTTTGACCGCCGTACTCCGGCGCACCAGATAAGCTACCCCAGCCACCGTCAGCCAGCTGCTTAAACGCCTCGGGATAACCTTTCGGCGTAGTAACCACACCGTCCGCCCAGGTCACACCCTCTTCATGACCAGGCTGACTTAGAGGTGCAATTAGGCTTTCGTTAATTTTGGCGCTTTCTTCTAAAATGGCGTCAGCCAACTCACGATTAACCTCCACCATTGCTGGCATAGTTTCCCAAAGCTTTTCAGCTTGAAAAACATCGTGTAGAACAAACTGCATATCACGCAGGGGAGCTTTATATTCCGGCATAATTTAGTTCCTATATCCTTGACTGAGAGCTCAACATAACTACTGCGATTGCCAATACAGCGTAAAATCAGTTTAAAATGCTGATTTACTGCAAAAAATTACGCTTTCCCGCTGATTTTTCCCCGTCTTCCCTTCGCTCGTGACGCTATGCTGAGGTCTCAAAAAAATTTAATTCGCACATAAAACTTCAATCAAAAAAATCAAACGCGGCCTAATCGCGACAATGCCGCATGAGTAAGATAACGCTGAAAAATTGACGCGTCATTAACCGAGCTTTTATGACCACCTCGTAGTTCCTTGACATGTTCAACACGGGTCATCCGCCCACTCTGAAATTCATATGCGTGGAAGTAAGCCCAAGACCAATAAGGGTGCGCTCCATTACTTACTTTTTTATCGCCATCTTCGAACTGACAATAACAGCCGTCAAAGGAGCGAAATGGCAAGCCCGCTCGATCGTAAGTGACCATAGCAAGAGGCATTTGATTTCGAGCATCAAACCAAACGCGCTTTTTACTTATCGGCGCCCGGGGAAACCCAGTCGGCTCCGCCTCGCATACAATTACCTCAGGCACCATTTCCACAACACTATCGAAAAAACTATCACCTTTTGGGCCACCATGTACTCCATGCTCCCAATTATCATCACTAGAATTCCAACCACCAGAGACACCAGCCAGCATAGGCTGTCGACCCACAATCTTATAATTCCCCCAGGTGTGCAATGGATCCCCCGCAGCCCAAGCGTCAGAAAGGTATAGCGCAGAACCAGGGACCAGCGGTTCGAATCGCTGATTCGTCGGAAATTGTCGAACCCTTCTGAAATGAGGGACATAGCCGTATAAATCCGGCAATTTATTTTGATCGTAATGCCAAACATTAAGATACGATGCGCCACGCTGACTTTCAGGCGCTGTATATACAACGGTATTGAAACGCAGTTTATCGATATGTTCCGGCCAATAGGGCTTAGGCTCAAGCACTAAACGTCCAACCGGCGATAATTCCGCCCACACCAGGTCATACTGATAATCTATGTCACCTTCAGGATTAAGGTCGTATTCCTTCATCGCAAATAAATTAGCATCATGCCGCCCCCAGGACAGGGTCAAGCCTGCAAAGAGCTGCAAAGCAGTTTCACTTTGAGGAAACGGGTGGCCACCTATCCACGGCTTTCCGTCCGGTGTAACTACATTCCCAGAGCTGTCAAATTTTGCCAAACCTTGATTTGACAGTGTTGCCTCCTGATATTCCCAAGGCCCCATTTTCATCCAGTCTGTCGTTGTAGCAACCATTTTTAGCTTGCGCCCCATCTCTGCGACATGCTTGTACTTTGCTGGATCTAATAAGTCTTTGACAAGATTTACATTATCTGCGGTTATATAATCGCCTACCTTTATCTTTCCCTTTGTATACATTTCTATTGAGAGAAGTTCATCGGGGTAAGCTTTTGATACATCGCCAGCCGACGCAATGGTAGACCACAACGGTGCCAAAACCCCAGCCCCCGATAATGCTGATCCGTAGCGTAGAAACTGCCTACGATCCATCCGAGAGGACCATTTCAACAAATGCATTTCAAATCCCCAAAAAAAGGGCCAGGAATTAACTTCACCCAGCCCAAAAGTACATATTATTTCTTACTCCGCATCATAGACCCCAAAATTAGAATTGATAGGTCACTCTAAGCGACGCTTCATCCGCAAAATCGAGCGACGAGATTACATTTGAGTTCGGATTATCGCCCCACAGAGAGCCGTCGATATGATTATAGAATGCCTCAACTGTCAAACCCTTGCCTGGATTCCAACGAATACCGGGCTGAAACAAAATACCGCCATCAAGATCTACTAACGTCGCCAGTTCAATTTCGAATATTTTGTTATCCGTGGGCTGAAGAAACCCAAAAACAATATAATTGGCATTGCCTTTCTTTTCATTCTTTACAGTTGATGTATCACCATCCGAAAGCCCTTCAAGGCCAACGCGACCATAACCACTCAAATGCCGACCAACCAAATCGCTTTTATTTTTGGTTAATGCTTGAAAGACGAGATAAGTACCTGGCAACTCTTTAAAGAATCGGTGCCATTTATCAACCACTAAGGCAACCGTATATTCATCATCTTCAATAGCTTGCTGGGAAAGTGTCGGGCTCGTATAACTCCGATTTGGCGTGTACTGAACCTCAACGTTAAAAATCAATTGATTAAGAAAGTTGTTTTCACTCTCATTGACATAGCTCACTCCGACAGCGAAATCATCTTCACGATGATAGCGACGCTCTAGTGTTCCCCGTAAGCTGCCACCAGCTGCCATGAAAAATGTATTTAATTGAGCTACAGATTGGCCAACGTCCGCGTTTGATGAAGCGTAAATATCGGTTGAGCCGTCAAACTCTTCAATTGCCGCATTCAGCCCGCCAATTGCATCTAACCGAGCTTCCGCAGCGTATTTAAACCACTCATCTGCGGTGTAAACACCGCCTGGACTAGCGGAAAATGGCGAATTCGCCAGAGCTTCACCAGAGTCTGAATAGAGTCGACAAGCCGCAGGGTCATATACTGCACAGTTTTCTGCCTTACTATCGTAGGCATTATTGATCAGGTTACCAATATCGCCTGAGAGCGGCTTATTTATACCGGACTTTCTCCATGCAAAAGTACCTTCGGTTCCGTACTTAGAAACATAGGACGCCTGCCATCCCCACTGTCCGTAATCGCCCTTTAAGCGAAATCCTGCCGATAACTTCTCATCATAATTACCGGATTCGTAGGTATCCGCGATATTAAATTGCGTAGGAATTATATTATAAGGTGTATTTGGATTTCCAAATACGGTTGGCTGGAATCGTCCAATGTAACCATCAGCTAAGACATTATTTGACACCTGGTAAGTAGCGCGCAAAGAAAGCATTGGCACGCGTTTATCAGAAAACTCTTCTAAACCGCGATCCAAAAGTGAATGTCTGCGCAAGTCTAAGCCATTTGGCGTATCAAATACGCGGAAAAATATTGCCTGACCCCAGGCAATTTGCTGATTACCAAGACGTAACGCCAAATCACCCGACGCATATTCAAATAAGAAAGTTGGGAAATAAATCTGGTAGTTACTACCTGCCCATTCTAACGGATTTGGGTTACCGCCCTGATCTGCAACATAATCAAAGTAGCTTGGAGTTCCCTCATAAAGCTTTCCACTTACCCCTGGGCCGCCCTGTATGCCGCCCTGAAAATTAGCCACATCATTTGCATCAAATGAATCATATATTTCTGGGTCAAACATCGCTCTAATTCGCGCGATAAACCGTAACTCATAAGTAATCGCCGCAGTAAACTCAACCTCTGCTCTCAACACCGTGTAGTTAAAGTCATTATCGGTATCTTTAATAAAGTCGCCACGTCGAATAGTATCACTAAACGGCAAGGGTGTTGTTCCCCACGCGCCTGGAGCGCCGCTACCAAGCAGTCCGTTTAACGGCGCACTAGTAGGGTTTAACGCCGGAGGTAGGTATGCCTGTCGCGAAATAGTCTGATCATTAAAAGTGTTGCCACCTTGATTATTAGGGTTCTCTACTCCACTAGTACTGACGGCCGATTCAGCCCGAACAAATCCGTTATATGAAAAATCAATTTCCTCAAACCAACTTTCATCCGAGGCTAGCACCTTACCGCTTGATATAACGGCGCACAATGCGACGTAACAAGATATTGACTTAATTATTTTGTTTCGTATCTTCACTTATATTACCTCTACAATATCAACGAGCATTAACGTGAAATTTAGTTAATAACTTCAATTAGAGTTCTTTATTTTATTTTAATTATGTTCCCGTTATTACCAACAACAATAGCTCCATTTTTTGAATCAGGAATCGCAACAGAACCATACCAACCTGTTTGTATATCAAGCCCTTCCACAGACTTCCAGGTATCGCCATCGTCAACACTCATGATGATGTCTCTCATTCCGGGCACAACAACCAATCCACTTAGCTTTGCTTTCACACCTAACAAATTCTGATGCGTTACGGGCCGCAGGGCTTCCCACGTATTGCCGTAGTCGCGGCTTTTCAGCATAGCTCCCTCTTGGCCAACCGCGAACGCAACGCCATCCTTTCTGATATCAATAGCAGACAGTGTCGGAGAAACACCATCCTCAGAACTTCCGCCAGCGTTTTTTATAGTCCACGTCATTCCCTTATCATCGGAATTCATTATTAAGGAGAGCTCACCCACAATCCAGGCTCTGCCGGTTTCGCTTACTTTCACCCCATAGACGCTAGGATCAAATAACCCCCCTAACCGATTGTCAGGATCATCGAAAATATCCTGCCAACTTGGGGAAACAGGGTCCCAACTACGTCCTCCATCCATTGACCGTAAAATTGTTCCAAAAGACCCACCCACAATTGCATAACCGCTGTTATTTATATCGACGGCAAAAAGGCGCTCCTCTGTTCCACTTTCGACTTTTTGCCATTCACCACTAGCGCTACGAACCAGTATCAATCCATATTGACCTACGGCAACAGCACCAAACTTGCTAAAGCTGACACTAAGCAAGGCAAGGCGATTATCGTTACTCTCAAGCATCCACGTTTCACCGCCGTCCTCAGTACGGTAAATTAATCCAGCCGTACCAACGGCAAAACCCTCCTTCCCACGCATATCAACATCAAACAATGCGTCATGAGCTATACCACCTCTAACGAGACTTGTATCAATTGACCCAGCAATCGCTGAAAATGAGAAACCATAAAAAATAAAATAGCATGTAACTATTCTGAATAATTTCATTATCAAGATATCACCTATAAAAATATTGCCGCAGGAAACCCTGCGGCGATAAAATTAAACCTGCCCTAAACGCTGCAACGCCTGCTGCGTAAAGAACCTGCTATACGCTTTATCTTGATCAGCACCAAAGTCTGATTTATGGCCGCCTGGATTTTCTTTATTGTGCGTAATACGACTCATTCGTCCGGTTTGCGCGTCGAAAGAATGAATGTTTGTCCACGACCACGCGGGGCTCTTACCGTCTGGACCAACTTCGATTTTGTCACCGAGTTTATACTGGCCAAAGTTGGTCTCGAAATTCACCCAGGGCTTGTCCTGCCGGTCAAATCGTATATTACCGCAGTACATATTATTGCGAACGTCAATATATGCTAGCCTCCGCCCGACTGGCGCACGAGGATACCCAGTTGGTTTAGACTCTAATATTGCGACCTCAGGCGCCAACTCAAAGTCAGTATCCCAGAAGGTATCGCCATTTGGTCCACCGTGAGTATCCGCCTTCCAATTTTCCTTATCACCGTTCCACTTCGCGTTAAAGCCTCCCAACATAGGCTTTCGCTCAATAATTTTGTAATCACCCCAGGTCAACATTGGGTCACCGGCTGCCCATGGATCGGTAAGGAACCAAGTTACGCCCGGGATAAGTGGTTCAAATCGTTGATTAGTAGGGAACTGACGCACGCGACGGAACTGCGGCAAGTATCCGTAAAGGTCCGGGAACTTGCGCTGATCGTAGTACCATTTGGATAGGAATGAACTGCCCGCAACATCCTGAGTAGAGGTAAAGAAAACCGTCTGCAATCGTATCAGGTCATCCATGCCGCGGAACGCTTTACCGTCCATACGGGCTTCCATCTGAAGCTCAGCCCAAATAAATTCATAATCATAAGCTAGCGTACCATCAGGATTCAGTACGGTATCCTGAACTGCATACTGATTATAGTCAGCACGGCCCCAGCTCATCGCCAAATTAGCCTGAATTTCAGGCCCTGTACGTGGGTTAGGGAACGGTAAGCCACCGACCCAATTGCCACCCTTGTTGGTCTTTACATTCCCGGTTTTGTCGAAAACTGCACTCACGCCATTATTCATATTGTACAGCGTGCGATCGTAAAACTCGCGCGGGAACATGGCACTGAAATCTTTAGTAGTTGGACGAATTCTAACGCGTCGCCCCATAGTTTTAATCTGATCAAAACAAATTGGATCTAAAAGCTCTTTTACATGATCAACGTTGTCAGCGGTCAGGTAGTCACCAGTACTAATCTTCCCTTTCGTGTACATATCTATTGACATCAATTCGTCTGGGTAGACTTTGGCAAGATCACCACCTGATGCAAATATGTCGTTCAGCGGCATCAAGACGCCCGCTGCAGCACCAGCTGCTAGATTTTTCATTAGCTGGCGGCGACCGTAATCATGGTCATATTTTCTAATTATCATATTTTCTATCTCCAATATTAAAGTTTAATACTCGTCTTACTTCTCACTTCTCACTTCTCCTGAAATAACAGGCTTTAGCTCGACGCCAGTTCAAAGCGCTCATTCTCGTAGCTGGAACCACCAGCATCTTCGCCACTGCTGGAATCACCAGCATCTTCGCCACTGCTGGCTTCATTACCTGTAAAGATACTCAGATCAATACCTTCGCCAATCATAAGGTCGTCCCTACTTGCAAAATGAGGTTTAATCAGCCAAACCAGCAGAGGAAGAACTACCAGAGAAAGAACCATATTTATAAGCATGATTGCCACTAACAATAGACCCATATCAGCCATAAACTTTAAGTCTGAAAGCAAATACCAGGGCATTATCCCGATCAACATAATTGATGCGGTGAACATAATCGCCTTACCTGTAGTCGTGATCGATTTAGTAATTGCCTCGGCCCAGCCAATATCCGTAGTATATTCTTCACAGATTCTCGACATCAGATAAATACCATAATCTATACCTACACCAACGCCCAAAACTGCGACCATCACTGAGTTTATGTCGAGTCCAATACCCAACACATGCATAGTTGCTGACAACATAAAATTCGAGATATTTACTGGAATGAGAATTATGAACGAGGCCATAGCTGATCGATATGCATAAGCTACAACAGCGAAAATTGCTACGTTAAGAAGCGCAAGAATTAACCAGTGATAACGACTTACCACGGAATTCATAGCCTGCTGTAGCGCTATAGTTCCGGAGCCCATACGGACAGTAAAGTCGGTATGCTCTACCCCGACCGTGTCCACGGCGCGCTGTGCACTTGCCAGCGCCGCATCGACAGTAGACTGCTTATTATCTTTATACCAAAGTGAAATTGTTGAGTTCTGGAATTCAAAATCGGATACATGGGAAAAGTTTATCGGGTTGGTACCAAAAACTACTGCCGTGCCCGCTGCTCTCACAGCCGCATCTGTAGGATCTAAAGGCAACCATTTTGGATCGCCACCGGAAAACAGCCTGTTGGCCTCCATCATATAATCTGCAAAAGACAATGTTGCACGGGGTCTCAATACCGGATCGGACTCTACCAGTGCCTGGATCTGCAAGGAGGCCGCCACCGCCTCAGGAGTTCGAACTACACGATGATTCAAATCTCGAGTTTTTGCTTCAAGAATAATTTCGAGCGTATTAACACCAGGGAAGTGGTCATTTACCGCCCGAATGGCCGTATTGAAATCCGAATCCTCCCAAAGAATATTTGAGCCCTCAACTGGATTACCAATTTCAATTTGCATCGCAACGCCAATTGATACGGCAGTTGCTACTGCAACGACAGCAGTTGTAACTTTAGCACGCTTGCCGTGAGTAACCTTCGCAATAGCGTGCAACAACCTTAACTGGAGACCGTGGCCTTCATGATCAGATTCACCATGCGAGACCATTTTATCTATATTCTTTGGCGTCGGAAGATACGAAAGTACAATAGATATAAGAAATACGCCGGTAGGAATTATGCATATAGCCCAAAAACCGGTAAACAACGCGAAGCGCTCCATCGCGGGAATAGGAGCCAGTGCTATAAACACAATACCCATTGTATCTGTAACGACACCAAGAATGGATGGCGCCATCATCACGCCCATCGTGATTTCAGCGGCCTTCTTTTTGTCTTTTATTACCGAGTATATCTCGTAATAACGCTCACTAAATTGTACACAGTGTGAAAACGATCGAGCCACTAGCAAAAGTGGAACAATCATTAACAATGGTTCGATAGGAGACGATATCCAACCGACCATACCGAAACCCCAAACTGCGGCGACCGAGCTACAGATGATCGGCGTTAACGTACCCGCTATATTCCGCATGTACAGGGCAAGGGCTATGATTAGAAGCAGCAAGGTAACGCCAAAAATCGTATAAGTCTGACTTTGTAATTTATACACCCAGCCAGTCAGAACTGGCTGCCCGACGACGTACACCTCATGATTACTGTCTCGGTATTCAGCTGCCAATTTTTGAACACCCTTAAACACGACATCGTAATCTAAAAGGTCTTCTAAAAACGCAGCAGTAATTAATGTTGCCGTTTCATCACTCGAAACATAGAAAGTCCTGACATTCGGGCTTTGCTCAACTTTTTTACGAAAGGCATCTAACTCACGCTGGCTGTCCGGGACTGAGTCGCCCATCAGCGGTCGCATATCAACACCATACGGTGTTGCCTCAGCGTATCGAGCCTTCTCTGTAGAGATGGAAATCAATGAGTCATGATTTATACCAGGAATCAAATCAATTGCTCTCGTAAAATCCCAGACTTTCTGGAGCGTATCAGTATTGTATATATCCCCATCCTTGCGCTTTATCATAACCGTGACGGTTAGCGGATTTCCGAAGTTTGGATGATCTTTAAATACCTGGACGTACGGATCATCTTTCGGGAGTAAGTCAGAAAATATTGTCTTTATAGTCAAGCCGTTAATTCCGATAGCGAAAAAAACGGTTGTTGCAAGAAATAATAGTGCGACCACCAACCTATTACGCATAATAAGCGCAGCAAGTCGAAAACGATAATTATCCATTTCCACCCCTCATTTATTGTATTTTTAGATCAAGCTAGAAATACGGCCATTAACCCATTCTTATTGGAATCACAGGGTTAAAATGCCGCCGCTCAAAGCCTGACTATTCTTATAACTACTAAATTCCAACTCGATCACCGATTCGAGTTAATGCTACGGCCTCGTGACGCAAACCTTTTTAGTCGGTTCCACTCTAAAGGCGAATTCATTGCAGTCCCACTAAATGCCACCTAAGCGAATCCAGAAAGACTTTTTGGCTAATAAATAGCGCCGAGATAACAATGGCCAAATGATTGCATATCAAATTCACTTGCGCCCAATCCTTTTGATGGGTATTGCTAAAATTTAGGGATAGATTTTCCTATCTAAAGATTGGCGCGAGATGAAATTCACTTTTATCGGCTATATAAATTTCAATACTGACATTTTAATCTAAAAACAATCAACATCACCTACCAGAAAACTATTATGTTAACCGCAACAAGATGACAATATTTTGTCCTTAAAAGGTAATATGAATTCAATTTTTTAGTATTTACTAGACCACTGCATCAAATTGGCGTCATTATAAATTAGCAATTTCTTAGATTGCCAATTTAAATCTAGTAATATTTTTTAACGGATATTCTTATTTCAAAAAGCGAAACTATTATCTTCTGATGAGAACCGCCTGTGAATACGATGCACTTTAAAAATCACAACTAGAGGATGCGAGCTCACCACACAATACTCGATCTAACCTTTACTACTGCTTACTACAGGACGATTACTATGATAAAAATCAATTTTATAGATCATGCCGGCACCACGCACGAAGTTGACGGAACTGAAGGCGAATCGCTAATGTGCGCAGCAATAAACAATTTAGTTCCAGGCATTGACGGTGATTGCGGCGGGAACTGCGCTTGTGGAACATGCCACATCATCGTTGATGCGGATTGGGCTAGCCGACTGGATTCCCGCAGCAGCGAAGAATCATCTTTACTTCAAATGACTCCGGACTTACAAGACAGCTCGAGGCTCGCCTGCCAAGTAGTGATCACTAAAGAGCTACACGGAATTGTTGTTAACGTCCCTGAACATCAAATGTAAAATTGACCTTGAGGAGCAAAGAATGAATATTAGCATCAATAAATCGCTCATGGCCGACCCCTACTCAGTGGATTTAGACTCACTGAATTTTAGTGACGGAAGGCTCTTTGAAACCGATATTTGGCAGTCGTACTTTAAACGGCTCCGAGATGAAGATCCGGTACATTATCAAGCTGAAAGCCCATTCGGTCCCTTTTGGTCAGTTACCCGCTACGAAGAAATTATGTACGTCGACAAACATCACGAACTGTTTTCTTCGGAGCCGGGAATTCTTATTGGTGACTTCGATGATGAAATACCGCTGGAAATGTTTATTGGCATGGATCCTCCGCGTCACGACCAGCAGCGCCTAGCCGTGCAGTCTGTTGTAGCGCCGAAAAATCTGGCCGCAATGGAATCATTAATCAGGTCTCGCGTGTGCACAATACTCGACGATTTGCCGTTGGACGAAGAATTTGATTGGGTCGATAGAGTGTCGATTGAGCTGACCTCCCAAATGTTAGCAACACTATTTAATTTTCCATTCGAAGATCGCCGAAAACTGACCTATTGGTCAGATTTGGCGGCCGGCACTCCGATACTGACAGACGGTGAGGTTTGCCCCGACGAACGCGCAGCGGGATTGGCAGACTGCCTAGCAACTTTTCAGCAATTGTGGATGCAACGCCTAGAAGAGGAAAAGCCGGACGGAAAAGTAGGCCTAGATTTGATTTCATTAATGCAGGCAAACGATGACACCAAGGACATGATGGATCGTCCTATGGAATTGCTGGGCAATTTAGTACTCCTTATCGTTGGAGGGAATGATACAACTAGAAATAGCTTAACCGGCGGCCTTCTAGCATTGAATAAATTTCCCGATGAATTTGAAAAGCTTAAAGCCAATCCGGCCCTTATTCCCAATATGGTTTCGGAAATAATACGCTGGCAAACGCCACTAGCCCACATGCGTCGCCTCGCCAACGAGGATGTCGTACTCGGAGACAAAACAATTCGAGCTGGCGACAAAGTAGTAATGTGGTATGTGTCTGGAAATCGAGACGAAAGCGTGTTCGAAGATCCTGACGCATTTATCATAGATCGGAAAAATGCCCGCGCCCATCTTTCGTTCGGTTATGGAATCCACCGCTGCATGGGTAACCGGCTAGCAGAAATGCAATTGCGTATTGTCTGGGAAGAAGTACTAAATCGCTTTTCTAATATCGAAGTTGTAAATGGACCTGTCGGCATAAAGTCAAACTTTGCTAAAGGCTATAGTTATATGGGCGTGAAATTAAGCCCCCTTCGCTAAAGTATTTTGCGAGGATAAAGAGTGCGGGCTCTACTGCGCTCTTTACCTATACTAATTTGCCACAAACCCTCTAAACCAAACCTCAGGTGAGGACCTAATTGTAGGCAATCAATAATCTTGGTGCTATTTAAGTTATGTCATAATTAATGCCAACTAATAAAATCATCAAAAACTTATATAAATATTTATCTAATAAACTAATTATTCCGAAAACCGTATTCTGAGTTTGAAACCGACCTAAATGCCTCGCCATTTAACTCATGGAGTTAAAAATAATGAAATTTCGTGCCACCCCAATAATTAGAGGAGCTATCATATTTAGCCTATCCTCGCTACTGTTTCTTGGCTGTTCAAATCCACCGCTTTCAGAGACTACGACGAAACTAGAACCAATTATTGAATGGAATAAACACGGCGGAGGTGATTCCGAACAACGCTTTTCACCCCTAAAACAAATTACCCCAGATAATGTCACCGATCTAGGCCTTGCATGGGCATTTGATCTAGGCGTAAGTCGTGGTATTGAATCAACACCGCTGGTAGTAGATGGTATTATCTACGTCACGGCCACATGGAATAAAATCTTCGCGTTAGATGCACGGACTGGCGCACTAAAGTGGCAGTTCGACCCACAAGTGGATCGAAGTAAAGGTGCAGATTTATGTTGCGACGCGGTTAACCGTGGCGTGGCTTATGCAGATGGCAAGATTGTGATTGGCACTATCGATGGCCGCTTAATCGCGCTCGACGCAAAAACCGGTGTCAAAGCTTGGGACGTGATTACCATCGACCAAAGCAAGCCCTATACTATTACCGGTGCTCCACGCATCGTTAACGACAAAGTAATTATTGGCAACGGCGGCGCAGAATACGGCGTGCGCGGCTATGTCTCAGCGTATGACATTAGCAACGGATCTATGCTGTGGCGCTTCTATACTGTGCCGGGCAATCCCGCTGATGGCTTCGAAAACGCCTCCATGGCTAAAGCGGCCGCCACCTGGAACGGTGAATGGTGGAAATTCGGTGGCGGCGGCACCGCCTGGGATTCCATGGCCTACGATCCTGAGCTGGATCTGCTTTATATTGGCGTGGGCAATGGTTCGCCCTGGAACCAGAGTATTCGCAGCCCCGGCGGCGGCGATAATCTCTACCTCTCCTCTATCGTTGCCCTGCGTCCAGATACCGGTGAATACGTTTGGCACTACCAGACAACACCTGGCGAATCCTGGGACTACACCGCCACCCAACACATGATCTTGGCCGAGCTGGATATCGACGGGGTGCCCCGCAAAGTCATTATGCAGGCGCCGAAAAATGGCTTTTTCTATGTAATTGACCGCGCAACCGGAGAATTACTGTCGGCCAAAAATTACGTGCCAGTAAACTGGGCTAGCCATATTGACCTAGCTACCGGAAGACCCGTGGAAAATCCGGAAGCGCGCTGGGGCAACAAAGCACCGCACACACAGTTTCCAGGACCATTTGGTGGTCATAATTGGCATCCTATGGCATTCAGCCCCAATACCGGCTTGGTATATATTCCGGCCTTAGAAACACCTTTCGTCTACGCCAATGACGAGCAGTTTAAATACACAGAAGGGCGCTGGAATACAGGTGCCAACATGACCATGACCTCGCTACCTACAGATAAAGCAACATTCAAGGCTGTTAAAGCCATGCTGAAGGGCCGCCTATTAGCGTGGGATCCCGTCAAACAACAAGCCGCCTGGAAGATTGAACACAATGGCCCCTGGAATGGTGGTGTATTAGCTACGGCGGGCGGCGTCGTGTTTCAGGGCAATGCTGACGCAAAACTTGTTGCCTATAGAGCTGACAATGGCGAACGTTTATGGGATTTTTTCGCCCAGACTGGGATCGTCGCGCCACCAATAAGCTATGAACTCGATGACGAACAATATATCGCAGTAGCATCCGGCTGGGGCGGCACCTTCGCCCTACTCTACGGCGGCCTACTTCCCCAAGAGAGTACGGCTGGCGTAGGTCGCTTAATGGTTTTTAAACTGGGCGGAAAATCGAAATTGCCCGCCCTGCCGGATTCTGTGTCGCGCAAACCTACGCCGCCGGAATCGACAGCAGACGCCGCAACAATTGCAAAAGGCAATAAGATCTATGACAACAATTGTGGTGTCTGCCACGGTGATCACGCCGCCTCAAGTGGCTTAGTACCAGACCTGCGCTGGACGCCCTATCTCGGCAGTTACGAGGCCATGGAAATGGTTGTACTGAAAGGTATGCTAAGCGCCAGAGGTATGCCGTCATTTAATAATGTAATCAACAAACAAGACCTACATGCCCTAAGAGCATACATTATATCTAACGCACAAGAGTCACTAAAAGAAGGGGCGAAGCTCAAGCGTTAAACCAAGTGATCGCTACCATAAAGCTTCGGTTTTCCGCAAAGGAAGACCGAAGTCTCGTTACGATACATCACAATCTAGATTTAAAATTAATATTAAACTATTACAGACCCTACAATAGAAATGCAAACGAGGCCAAAATTATTACGCAGGACGATTAGCGTCTAAATTAAATTGGCCTTGTGCCCATATGCAGCTGCGGCCGTTCGAGTGCGAACTCCAATTTTTTGGAATATATTATGGATATGCCACTTGACTGTCGCGACTGACAACTTCAGCTCGCCAGCTATCTGGTTGTTATCAAGACCGGCACAAATAAGCTTTAAAATATCGATTTCCCTGTCCGTAAGCGATATATTTGGACAAATTGGAACACGGTCTGTTTTTTGGTCTATGTCATCAACACCCCCATTTATAACAATTATCAGCCTATCGATGAAGTCATCCTTTAATTTTAATTCTTTGTCGGCAATAATTCTGGCCCTTTTTGACCGAATTTCCTGCAGAATTTCTCCAATATCGCTGCCGGCCATCACAATTTCATATGCGTGATCTTCCGATGCCGCAACATCCACTACCTGCCCCAGCTCACGAACACTTTCTCGAACAGAGCCGTTTCGCCACAAGCCAATGGCTTTTAGTGAACGTAGTTTATGCAAACACCTTATGCGCCCCTCACCCTGCTTAACGACCAACTTGATAAGGTCATTAATTTTATCGAGTGCCTCATCTATTCGACCATCAGCCATTAGCATGCGGATTTTTATCACCTGAATAGTTTCCTCAACCCAGGGAACAAACTCTTCTGGGAGATCGAAACGATCAAAGGAGTAAAAATTTACACGCCTAATAGTTTCCTTTGCGGCGCCAACACTATTAAATCGCAATTGAAGCTCCACTTCCTCGGCAAGTAGACCAAAGTAAAGACGTACTTGATTGGTACTAAGAGCAATCTCTTGGCCGTTGCGCAAAACATTACATGCCGCGTCAAACTCCCCAACCCAAAAAAGATGCCTAGCATCGCCACGTATCGAAGTAAGTAGCGGCTCGGCAGGGCCGTAAAGCGAAGTGAAAGTCCGCGCATATTTTAATCGGTACTGCACCACATCAAAATTACACTTCTGAACATGAACTTCATTATGAATGAAATCCGCCATCGCGCGTAAATAGGTATTATCGGCATCTTCGCTGCCAGCGTTATCAGAAGCTCGACTAGCGGCTATAATCGCACTATTAAGCCGACCCAACTCAATATTGGCAAGGCCAGATATAAAATCCGCCCATACTGCAGCAAACTTAGAACCCGCCTTAACAGCACACCGGTATCCTTCGAGCGCGTAATTGATACTCTCTTGGTACTCCCTCAGACCCAATAAAGCATAAGCCATAACACAGTACGCAGTTGACAGAGTGAAGACTTGGGACGGCGGCGCATTTTCAATTATGGATTTGCACAAAACAATACTTTCTGTCAATTCATCTGAGACAACACCCGCAATTGCGACGATTGTTTTTGCGAGCCAAAAAACTTCGGCCTCCGCCGCTTTCTCCAATTTCCAGCCATAGAGCTGCGAGTCATTTACACCTAAAAATACTTTCTCACAGAGCGAAACAGCAAACGCTGGGTCTCGAGAGAAAGTGCTCGACCACGCGTGAACTAGGAGTAACTGGGGACTTGAAGTATGGTACTTGACTGGAAGTCTTCGCATCCAATCGAGTACCGTATAATGATCTCCATACAATTGAGCTAAATCAGGGCCCCGCTTAGTGATTAGCTCAGCAGCTCTCTCAAATTCTTTCGCGAGCAAACAATATTGAACTGCCTCAGTGAGTAAATTGTTATTTTCACACCAGCTTGCGGCTCTAATACAAATTTCACCGTATTTTTCTGGCTCTCTTTTTTTTATTTCACACCGCAAAAAATCAACAAAAAGGTGATGATATCGGTACCAAACACCGATTTTATCCTCGGGAACAATGAATAAATTACTATGATTAAGCTGCTCAAGCATTTCCACCCCATCGCTACGCCGCCCCACATGATCACAAAGGTCGGAATTAAACCTCAACAATGGAGAAGTACAAAGAAGAAACTCACGCACTGCATCCGGAAGACCGCTCAGTACAGATTGAAGAAGATATTCAGTTAAGACCTTGTCTTTCCCGGTGAAGTCCTCTATGTAACTCACCGCATTAACCCTATCGCGACCTATCGCTAAAGCTGCAAGTTGAACCCCCGCAATCCAGCCTTCTGTGAGTGATCGAAGTAATTCAGCAGCTTGTACTGGAATCTCTATTTCATGCACTTCACGTAAGTAGGCGCCGACCTCATGAGCATCTAGGTTGAGATCTAGCTGTGTAATCTCGGTCAACATCCCAGAGATCTGCCTTCTTCCAAGATCAAGTGGAAGCTGATTCCGACTGCCGATAACAATTCGAACGAACGGTGTCGAATACTGAATTAACCTATTCCAAAATCTAACAATGATGGGGTCTGTAATGAACTGAAAGTCGTCGACAAAGATAACCGACTTAACTTTAACATTGACCAACCTGGTCACTAAAAAATCCAAGAAAGTACTATAATCTCGAGCTTGATTGGCTTCAAAAAATGCTAATTCAGCCTCTTCATATTCTTCGTCAACCTCATAGCAACTCGCAAGAATATACTTCGAAAATATGGCCGGCTCATTATCCTCGGAATCAAGACTCAACCAGAAACATTGCTCACCCGACGCCACACTTTCATTATAAAGATACGCCATTAGCGTACTTTTCCCTGAGCCTGCTGACGCGACAACCGATAAGGCACCAGAATTAGAGAAATCGTGCTTTATTGAAGTTGTTAGATTTTCTCGACATAAGGTTTGACATCGAAGAAAAGGCGGGCGCAGTTTTGATTCGATCAATCGATATTGACCGACCAGACGAGCAATATTACTCACAGGAAAATTACCCTTATATATTATTGGCTAAGGACACTTAAATAGCCTCAAACTATTTTTTATAATGCAGCCAGTGTAGCTTAGCCCCCTTAAAAATTAAAGTATTACCGAAACCACCTAACAGAAACTCTGACTAAACCCGCCTGCAATATAAAATTTCAAAAAATCGATTTAAGTCCACGATATCCACCAGAATATCCATGCTAGAACAACCCGAAACAGGCGCATATCTAAACCTACTCAAAAAAACAACATATATCCGAATATAGTATATAAGTTGACATAGCTATATAATCATAGCGTATTCAGGGCTAGACTAGACTAATACTTTAATTATCAAATAAGACCTAAAAAACAATTAAATGGCATGATTAATGACTGCACGGATAAGGAGTAGCTGCCTAAAAGGCTTCATCTCCCTAACAGAAAAATTAAACGGAGACGCAAAACTGCTGATAACCGCAGCAGGAATCGATTGTAACCGCTTAAATGATGAAGATTATTTCTTTCCTTTTAATGATTTCGCACAGCTGCTTACCATTAGCGCAAGCAGACTAAACTGTGACAATTTCGGCTTGCGCTTGGCGCTCAACCAAGACCAAGAGATACTTGGCCCGGTCGCTTTTCTTGCCTTAGCGTCGACGGATGTCCGCGAAATCATAAACAGTGTCGGACAATTTCTTCATCACTACACGTCAGCCATCAAACTCTCCTTAAAAGAGGACGAACAGACCTACGCATGCCTAAATTTTACCGGCCTACAGAACTCAGATTATGAACAAATTGTTGAGCATACAGTTGGTTGCACTTATAACATCATATCATTACTCACTAGCGGTCTTCTCAAACCTCTCGCCGTCAACTTTCGCCACTCAATGATATCAGAAGAAAAACAGTATCAGGATATTTTCAATTGTCCAGTTTTATTCAATCAACGTCACGATGCCATTGAACTCGACACAAGATGCCTAGAACTTAATCTTAGCTCCAAAAATCCAGGCTTACACAAACTGGTTTCAAATTATTTATCTATGGTCGAAATAGAGGCCGGCACGGCATCCCACCCAGCTGCGCTTGCAAGCCATCAAGCACGTCATTTAATAAAAAAACTGCTACCAACTGGGCAAGTTACCAGGGAATTGGTATCTAAAAAAATGAATACACATGGACGCTCCCTTCATCGAAAACTTCAGTCGGAAGGCTATACTTTTGACTCTCTAGTTGACGAGGTTCGAAAAGATGAAGTAGCCAAATTAATTAAAAACAAAGATATGCCCATGTCCCAGATTACCGGCGCACTAGGTTACAGCGAACAAAGTTCATTTAACCGCGCATTTAAAAGGTGGTTTGGCATGACGCCAAGAGAATATATTGACAAGAAAAACATCACTTAATAATCCGTTCGCCCCAACCTAACGTTAAAATACAACATTGAGAATTGAACAAGAAAACCACCTAATCAAGCGACTCTATTCCGTCCTTTATTATCCACGAGAAATATACAATTTTTTATACGCCATGCTGGCTCCAGCACCCATTTACAGCATGATATGCCATGACATCACCGGCAATTACCCACTGGCACTCAATACCCTGTAGCGCACGAATTGCCGTACCGCCCTATGCTAAATTTGAAAGACACCCCAAAAACCCTTCAAATAAGGTCACTCACCAAGACTGTATGTAAAACTAACGCCCGCTGCAATTTGATACATATAAGTCGATAGTGTCTGCCCTGGCCCCAGGGGGTTAGGCGCAGCCAAGGCTCCTTTCTTGGCAAAATAAATAACGCCATTAACTTTCCACTTTGACGATAGCTGCTCA
>NZ_JBFJWS010000031.1:0-22777 GCF_041623545.1 Zhongshania sp.
CACAGTGGCCGAGCCATTATGCGCTGTTTACGTGGACGCTTTTGCCGCCGGAATGTATTTTGAATACGAGAATATCACTACTCGCCCGGCGCAGCTGGAAATAGTGTCTGAGCATATAGCCGAAGTGACATTGTGCGAAGGCCGCTATCATCAGATCAAGCGAATGTTTGGCCGCTTCCAAAATGAGGTCTTAAGCTTACATCGCCATCGCATCGGCAGCCTTGAATTAGACGCCAAGCTCGCGCCAGGCGAGTACCGAGATTTAAGTACTTGTGAAGTAGCTGCTTTAACTGAGAGCTAGATTGGTTTTTGCGCCCCCCGTCTCCCATTAAACGTCCTGAAAATTGCTTTATACTGCGCTCCTAGAAAACTCTGCAATCCCAGCTTGGAGTGTAAGCTGCATATGGCTGACTTACCGATAGAAACCTTGATACCAGACATTTGCCTAGCCTTGGCTAGTAGCGATGAGCTGGTATTAGAAGCGCCCCCCGGCGCCGGTAAAACTACACGGGTTCCTTTGGCCTTATTGGCGGAGTCGTGGCTGGTGGGCCAGCGAATTTTAATGTTAGAGCCTCGCCGCATTGCAGCGCGGGCGGCAGCCGAGCGCATGGCTGAAGTATTGGGCGAACGAGTAGGTCAAACCGTGGGCTACCGTATGCGTATGGACAGTGCGGTGAGTAAACAAACCCGAATTGAAGTGGTTACTGAGGGAGTGTTAACGCGCATGTTGCAAGACGACCCGTCCCTCGGGGGGATTGGCCTAGTCATTTTTGATGAGTTCCACGAGCGTAGCCTAGATGCTGATTTGGGTTTGGCGCTAAGCCTTGAGGGACGCAGCCTGTTCGCTGAGCTGCGTGACGTTCCCCTTAAAATTTTGTTGATGTCGGCCACCTTAGATGGTGAGCGTATTGCCGAACTCTTTAGGGCTGAAGACCGTGCTGCAGCGTCGGTATTGCGCAGTGAGGGCCGCCAATACCCGGTGAGTTTGCGCTACGGTGATGCCTACCGTCATGATCAAAATACCGTCGACCGGGTGTGCAGAATTGTTCAGGATGCCTTACGGGATGAAGAGGGTAGTATCTTGGTATTTTTGCCGGGGCAGGGCGAGATTCGCCGCTGCGCTGCCAATTTGGCAAACAGCGTTGACAGTGATGTCATCGTCGCACCCTTATACGGGGATTTAAGTCTCGCTGAACAACGATTGGCGATTACAGCTCCCCCAGCGGGTCAACGCAAAGTAGTGCTGGCCACCAGTATTGCGGAAAGCAGTTTAACAATTGAGGGAATTCGCGTTGTTGTCGATAGTGGCTTGGCGCGACTTCCGGCATTTGATCCGCGCACAGGTATGACTAGGCTCACGACAAAGCGATTGTCGAAGGCCTCGTCTCAGCAGCGTGCAGGCCGTGCCGGACGCCTGAGTGAGGGGGTGTGCTACCGGCTGTGGAGTGAGTCCCAACAAAATGAACTGGTGGCTTATAACGAGCCAGAAATTTTGCAGGCAGATTTAAGTGCTTTTGCTCTTCAGTTAATGCGCTGGGGGATTGCTGACCCCTGTCAATTGACATGGTTAGATCCACCGCCGCTTGCTGCCTTTCAGCAGGCATTGGATTTGCTGTTGGACTTAGGCGCCTTGTCGTTGCGGGATGAACGCTTACAGATCACATCTCATGGTGAAGCGATGGCAGGTTTGCCAGTGCACCCTCGTCTGGCCCATATGTTATTAAAGGGGCAAGAATTAGGGGTGGCACCGTTAGCCTGTGCTGTTGCGGCATTGCTTAGTGAGCGAGATTTTGGTCCTCGTAACAGCGCAGATATACATTCGCGCTTGGCTGTCTTATTGGGTGAACAGCGATCTGATCGTCAGCAGCAAGGTATTGTCGCCCGCTTAAAAAAACAGCAACAACAATATGAGCGAGTTTTGGCGAAGAGCGGGGGTGCTAAGATTGAGCCGACAAATGTTGATGCGGCGGTGTTGCTAGCTTTTGCCTACCCAGATCGTATTGCTAAGCAGCGCCGGGAGCGCGGTCGGGATTACGTGCTAAGTAATGGCCGCGCCGCGAGCTTAAACGAGGCCGATGCCTTGAATGCTTCGCCTTGGTTGGTGGTGGCCAGCTTGGGCGGCACTGCCGGTGGCCGCAGTGATTTTATTCAGCTTGCGGCAGCGCTAGACTCAGGGCATTTTGGCGGGCTGCTAGCGAGCAGTGTGCAAACAGTTGAGCGGGCTGATTGGAACGATGACAAGGGCCGATTTATCGCGGAGCGAAGTCAGCTAGTAGGTAGTTTGCTTTGGCGGCGAGAGGTTTTGAACACCGTTACTGCGGAGCAAAAAGCAGTGGCTCTACTGGCCTTTGTTCAGCGCCGCGGTTTAGACCTTTTCAATTGGTCTGAGCACGCTTTGCAATACCGTGCTCGCATGATATTGGCCGCTAAATTGAACTGCCAGCCAGGCGGTTGGCCGGAATTGAGCGACGAAAGTTTGCTGGAAAATGTTGAGGATTGGCTGGCGCCGTATTTAACTGGTGTTAATTCTCTGCAGGATTTTAAACGTCTCGATGTGAGTGAGATGCTGGCCGCGTGTCTCGACTGGCCACAGCGCCAAGCGCTAGATGCGTTATTTCCTGAGCGTTATACAGTGCCGTCGGGTTCTCAAATTAAAATTGATTACACTCAGAATCCGCCCGTACTAGCCGTAAAACTGCAAGAGATGTTTGGCTGTTCGGTTAACCCGGCGGTGGGTAATGGTAGGCAGCCACTGCTACTGCATTTACTTTCGCCAGCGCGACGACCCTTGCAAGTGACGCAAGATTTAGCAGGCTTTTGGCAGGGTAGTTATCATGATGTTAAAAAAGATATGAAGGGGCGATACCCCAAACACCCATGGCCAGACAACCCACAACAAAGCTTGCCCACGGCGCGGCTTAAACCAAAAGGGACATAAATAAAAAAACCGCCGGATTAGCGGCGGTTTTAGGTGTTTTAAACTATTTAAAATTAAAAGCGAACAGCGGCGCCGAACATAATTCCGTCTGAGTCAATGTCGGTATTATTAAATTCAGTGCTTGAATCAAAAATTGATGCGCTTAGCTCAAACTGCTCGCTGGGAAAGAAGCTAGCGTCAACACTGACGGTATCGCTAGAGATGTCACCGACGTCTGTGATTCCAGCGCTTACGCCGAGGCCGAACATCTTGTTGAAGTAATAGGTACCGCCAACTGAAATCTGGTAGCCGCTATCGGTGTCGGTATCGATGTAGCCTGCAGATACATCAAAGGCAACTGAAGCGCCTTGACTCAGTGGGTTCACACCGTGGAAGGTAACGTCGAGGTAATCGACATCAGCGTTGTTGTCATCTTCAGTGGTGTAGCTCACCACGACATCGGTATTGTCACTTAAATAGGTACCTACACCGACACGGATGGTATCAGTGTCTGAGTTGCCGGCATCTGCAGTTGTCCAATTGGCTTCGATAATAAGGTTTGTTGCCGTAACAAAGCGGCCACCAATATCGGTGGTTTCTATTTCGTCAGCATTTTTCACGTCGGGTTCAATGCTGAGGAAACTGAAGTTGACGAAAGAGGACTTGTCGAGGAAGCTAGCTTCGGCCAGAGGGCCTTTGCTTGTGTCTACTTTATCAAAATGGAATTCACCACCAATGCCGAAACCGTCGTAGTCGGTATTACCCGCTTCGCCTTGGGCGTATACCGCACCGAGCTCAAATTGATAGTCTGCATACGCATGGCTGGTTGCGAGAATTGCGATGGCACTGGCTAATAAAGTCTTTTTCATTTGCTACATCCCCGTTATGAATAGTTGTCAGCCAATGTAATCTTGGCTAGTGACAAGCTTTTTATAGTTGTGTGACATTTTTAAGTGCATATAATGCACCAATACAGAGCTATATTATATTTTTGATCAATATTGGTGCGCCGAGAGTAGCATGGTTTTTTTGAAGAAAAAACCGCCTGAGCTGAAATTTTGGGGGTAATCTCATTTGACCCAAGGCGGTATTGGTTAAAATGATGGTCGACGCTTAGGCTTGATTTTGTTGGCCATAATCGGCGTAGCGACTTAATACTTCTGCCATTTCGGTTTCATTGAGAATCACCGGCTCGCCACCCTGTAAGCTTAAATAATAATTCGCGGCCAACTCTTCAATATCTTTCGCGAGGGCGAGAGCCCGTAAAGGGTCTGCGGCATAGGCTATTTGGCCATGATTAGACATAAGGCAGGCGCGGCGTTGTTGCAGCGCGGCGCTGACGTAATCTGATAGCTCTTGGGTGCCGTATGCGGCGTATTGCGCACAGGGGATCGAGTCGCCGCCGGCGATAGCAACCATATAATGAAACGCGGGTATGGCGCGGCGCTGACAGGCGAGCACGGTGGCGTAGCGGGAGTGGCAGTGGATTATACCGCCGGCTTCAGGGTGGTCGAGATAAACCTGCCAGTGCATTCGCCATTCGCTGGAAGGCTTGCGCTGGTTCTTGGGAATTTCGCCGTCACTGTCGATATAAACGAGATCACCGGGGCGGGTATTGCCCGCCAACTGGCCGCTGGCTGAGATTAACATGCCGCCATCGGTGGTGCGCACTGAGGCATTGCCGCTGGCGCCCGGACTGAGGCTGCTATTGCTCATGCCATGTAGGGCGGCAACCAGCTGGGAGCGTTCTACCGTGAAGGCCATTATTGACCATTCCGCAGTGCTTGGATGCGCTTTTCGAGTGGTGGGTGCGAGCTAAATAGCGCGGCCAAATCAGATTTGGTCTGGCTGCTAATACCAAAGGCACTCATCTCGCCGGGCAGATCAGTAGGCAATCCCTGCTGGGCTTGCAGGCGCTGCAAGGCGGCGATCATGTCCGCGCGACTGGCAAGGCTCGCGCCGGCAGCGTCGGCCCTGAATTCCCGCCAGCGTGAAAACCACATCACTATCGTTGATGCCAATATGCCTAGAACCATCTCTGCGATAAAGGTGGTGACATAAAACGCAATACCATGACCGCGCTCAGTTTTAAACACCGCTCGGTCAACTGTGTGACCGATGATTCGCGCAAAAAACATGACAAAGGTATTCACCACACCTTGGATTAATGTCAGGGTAATCATATCGCCATTGGCAACATGGCCTATTTCGTGGGCGAGTACGGCGCGGACCTCGTTGGGGCGCATTTGTCGCAGTAAACCTTCCGATACGGCTACGAGAGCCGCATTGCGGTTCCAACCGGTGGCGAAAGCATTGGCTGATGGCGAGGGGAATATCGCCACCTCAGGCATGCCAATGCCGGCTTTTTGGGCAAGTTCAGCAACCGTTTCGAGTAGCCAGCGTTCTTCGCTGGTATTGGGCGTGGTGATGACCTGGGCATGGGTAGCGCGTTTGGCCATCCACTTCGAAATGAGTAGCGAGACCAGTGATCCGCTCATACCAAAAACTGCGCAGAAAATCAGCAGGGAACTGAGGTTAAGGTCAACCCCATTGTTGGCCATGATGCTTTCTACGCCGAGCAAGCTCAGGGTAATACTAGCAACGAACACGACCGCCAAGTTGGTGGCAAGAAATAAAAGAATTCGCATCATGACGTAGGCTTCCAGTGTTTAAGGACAGAGCTTAGATGGAGGCTAGAGCATTGAGTTTCAAGTCATAATGTAGAAATATCATCTTCGCTAAGGTCAATTTCGTCATTTGCTGCTGTGTCGTCGTCAGCCTGGCTTGTTTCTGCCAGTTCGTCATCGAATAGCGATGGTGTTTCGCTCTGAATTGGTGGTCCAGGTTTGACTATGGGTTGATTGCTGTCATCGAGCTCGCAAGCCAAGGCTTGGGCGCGCAGTTGAATATCTTTACTGCTTTGTTCAAAAATAACGTTGGCTACCTCGTCGCTATGCACGGTGCGAAATAACAGGCGTCTGTCGCGGCCATCCAGCCATTGCTGCTGTTTACCGAGGTAGTGACCATTCTGATTTTGGATAACAAAAATAGTAGCCATTGAATCCCTTGTATGAAAAAGCGGTTGTAAAAACAGCGCGAATTTTAACGCGTTTGAGCGCGTAGTTGAATCGGGCTTTAGTGGCCGCGCTTGCCGAGCAGCACATCTTTGGCGTCGTTGATCTGGCTGGCGAGAAAATCGTTGCCGCCGCGATCGGGGTGAAATTTTTGCATTAATTGGCGATGTGCTGTGATGATCTCGTCGTCACTGGCGCCTGCTTTGAGGCCGAGCACAGACAAGGCCTGCTGTTGATTCATGGCGCTGCTAGGGCGTTGAGGTGGAGCTTGCTCGCTCTGGGTATTGTTCTTGTTACCGTTGCTCAGGCGGTGATAGATATGTTTAAGAACATACTGGCGTATAAAGGGTAGCGCGCCGCCAACCAGCCCCGCGATCCAGTGGACTCGACCTGTTATTGACAGCAGTATAAGTGCGGCAGCGCCTAAACCGATGATTAGGCTAATATAATAACCGCGTCGCTCAGCAGCAGGTTTGCTTTGTACCGTTTTTACAAATCGGTATAAAGCGTAGAGAATTAGCGCTGCAAAAAGTAAACGAATAATCATGCAAGGTCCTTAAAAGGTGTTAATAGCCTACAAGCAGGCTACCCGTGAATTTAGCTGTGCTAAAGTATAAAGCCTTGTGGGCTGTAGACCCACCAATTGTATTCAATGGAATTGTTCATGGTTTCAGGATCTAGCCCAGCGCAACGCTTTGTCTTATTTCAAGCCTTGTATCAAGCCAGTCAGTCAGGCGAAAATAATTGGGACCAGGTGGTTGCCTTGTTAAGCAAGGGGCAGCGCACTGCGCAGCGGGCGCAGCTCGATGAGCTGGCCGAGCAATTTGCCAGTGGCCAGCGCATTGTCCTCGACGAGCTGCGTGAAGGGGGTATGTTTACTCCTTGGGAGCTGCAATTTATGCAGCTGGGTTTGGCGGTTGGCAATTTAGCGAAAATTTACTTACGTCTCGCTGAACACTATCGTTTACAAACTGAGTTTAGGCGCAATTTGCGTCGGCATTTGTGGGCGCCGGTGTTGGTGTTAGTTGTTTGTGCGCTGGGCTTGCCCTTGTTGGCACTTAGTCGTGGGCTTACCACGATGCCTCATGCAGTATGGCTCGCAATAGCAGGATTGCTCCCGCTAGGCGTCGTCTATGGGCTTTGGCAGGCGGCGCAGTACTCTGCGTGGTTTAGGCGCAGTTGCGTTGGTGTGGCCTATCGCTTACCAGCATTGGGTTCCGCGCTGACGCAATATCAAAACTATCACTATATGAATCATCTGGCTGATTGTATTGGTGCTGATTTCACCCTGCCGCAAGCTTTGAAACAATCCGCGAGGCGCCTACCGGATGCACCGGTAAACAGCCGTTATTTCAAGTTGGCGAGCGAAGTGGAGGCGGGCGGAAAATTTTCGAGCGCCTTGCTAAATAGTGGCATTCTCGAGGGTGTTACTATGCCGCCGGTTTCAGAAATGCGTGACGCGAAACAAGTGCCGGCCCTGTTGGGCCTGGCGATTCATCGAGTGTGTGAGGAACAACTTGTATTTTGGGCGGCTTGGTTGCCGTGGTTATTGCTGGGGGTGTTACCGTTTATTGTGGTGCTTAATGCATGGTTTCTCGGGCAGTAAGCTGTTCCAGTTCCTTTATATAGTGACGACGGCCTGACAGCTCGCGCTCAATGGCAAAGCGTTCAGATTTGTCCTGCCATTCGGCGTTTTTCAATAGTTCCCACAATTTGCGACTGCACAGATTTTTTACATTCACTTCTTGATTCTGTTTGTTCATTTTCTTTCTCCATTGCGCTTCTGCGCCTTCTTCCATTACCAAATATTGCTATATTTGTTATTTTGCTGTCGGCCACTATCGCTGTTTGATATGACAGGGGTATGACAGAGTTTAGTTTCTGAACAATTTTTTGCGCCGCTAGTGCTTGTAAAATCCTGTCGCCTAAATAGTAGGGCGACACTGTTTTCGCGCTGCGATGAGTTTCGCTAAAAATTGTCAGGTCTTGCCGATTTGGCCAAATTCACACTGGCCATTGATTTGTTCTCAGTATGCAGCAACTACTTGGCTGCTAACTGCTTTTCCGTACGTGGGTTTTTACTACGCGGTAAAAGCTAATTTCTGATACGACTAATCTCAACTAATGATCGGACCCCTTGAAGCTAGCAAAGTTCAAGCCAGTAAGCAAATTTTAATTTTGTGTTGTAGTGCTTAAACGCTGTTTTTATGGCTTTGACGCTGGAAAGCGCCAGTTGGCGGGCATATCCGAGGGCTTGTGCAGGAAAAAGGTCGAGGATTAAATTTACTTTCGGGTGCTGAGCTTAATCGCCTTGCTTTGGTAAAGCTGCATTAATTTGGTGCGGTTTATTACTTGATTTAGCTATCTGGTGCTTCATATAGCAGTAGGGCGCTTGCTGCCGCCGCGAGTAGACTCGCTTCACTTGCGCTTAAATCTTGACGCAACCATACCCGCCCTTGGTTCATTGTTTCTAGTGTCGCCACAATAATTCCATCGCGGCTGATTTGGTAGCCTATAACCCCCATGGTCATCGCGCTGCCTTGCGCGGTGTGAATGCTGTTAATGTGGTAGTGGGAGCTTGGCCCAAATAGCCCGCCGCTTAAGGTGTTGTCGTAGTCCCGCTGGCCGACGGCAAGGTGCCAGCGCGGTTCGGTGCTCGCAGCGCCAATTTCACAGTCGAAACGGTTGTCAGCATTTAGTAGCCAATTCCATTGGCCGCGTTCGGGTCTGCCAAAAGTTAAGGATTCATTGTTTGCTCGGCTTCGACAATCGACATGGTGGCCATTTTCGCCAAAAGCCCGTTGAGTGAAGCGAAAGCCGCCGCGCTGATTCTGACTTTTGTAATTGGCGATTTGAACTTCGCTGCTACTATTCCAGTCGCGATCGACAATATCCGTGTGGTAAGGGCCAAAGCGGAGTTGTTGGCGGAGCATTAGGCCTTGTCGGCCTGACACCGTAAAGAGTTCAGCTTGAGATCTGAACTCAGGGTCAAGATCAATGCTAAGTGCTGTGCATGCGCTTAGTAGGAAGGCCGCCAAGCTGAGCATTGCGGCGTATCTCTTAGCCCCTGACTGGGGTAAACACTTAGCAAATAACATGCTTGCAGGCCCTTTTACGATTTTGTCTACTCGTCGATAACCGCGTCAACAAAGTAGTGGTCAACGCCGTTAACTTTTTCTTTAACCAAGCCGTGGCAGTCAGTTTCAAAGCCGGGGAAGCGAGAGTTAAAGTCGCGCACAAATTGCAGGTAGCGCACAATAATATTATTGAAGCGCTCACCAGGAATAAGCAGGGGGATACCTGGCGGGTAGGGCGTTACTAGCATGGCGGTAATTCGGCCTTCTAGCTCGTCAATGGGAACGCGCTCAACCTTGCGGTGGGACATTCTGGCCCAAGCATCGGCAGGGATCATGGCCGCTTCCATTTCCGAGAGATACATTTCAGTGGTGATCCGCGCGAGGTCGTATTCTTTGTAAACATTGTGAATATCGCTGCACAGGTCGCGCAGGCCGACTTTCTCGTATTTTGGAAATTTTGCGGCGAATTGGGGCATTACTCGCCACAGTGGCAAGTTCTGATCGTAGTCATCTTTAAACTGCTGTAACTCGGTCACCATTGAGTTCCAGCGGCCTTTAGTGATACCGATGGTGAACATGATGAAGAAGGAGTACATCCCGGTTTTTTCAATGATAATGCCGTGTTCAGCTAAATACTTGCTAACAATAGAGGCCGGAATACCAATTTCATCAAAGTTGCCATCGACGTCGAGACCGGGGGTGATAATGGTCGCCTTAATCGGGTCGAGCATATTAAAGCCGGACTCAATGTCGCCAAAACCGTGCCAGCGATCGTCAGAGTGAATAACCCAATCGTCGCGGTCGCCAATGCCTTCTTCGGCCAATACCTCTGGTCCCCAAACTCGGAACCACCAATCGTCGCCGTAATCGGCATCGACTTTGCGCATGGCGCGGCGGAAATCCAGTGCTTCCAGAATAGATTCGTCGACCAGCGCGGTGCCGCCTGGGGCCTCCATCATGGCTGCCGCTACGTCGCAGGAGGCAATAATGGCGTACTGGGGGCTAGTGGATGAGTGCATTAGATACGACTCATTAAAGCGATGCGTGTCTAGTTTACGCTTAGTGCCATCTTGCACGAGTATCTGCGAAGCTTGGGACAGACCAGCCAGCAGTTTGTGGGTGGATTGAGTGGCAAATACGAGGGTGTCATCGGAGCGGGGGCGGCCAGAACCGATGGCGTGCATATTGTGGTAGAACTCGTGAAATGCCGCATGGGGTAGCCACGCTTCGTCGAAATGCAGGGTGTCGATGGTAGAGTCGAGGATGTCTTTGATCTCTTCGACGTTATACACAATACCGTCGTAAGTACTCTGGGTAATCGTCAGAATACGGGGCTTTTTGTCTTCGGCGTGGCGGGCAAAGGGGTGGTCTTCGATCTTTTTGCGAATTGCCGCGGGATCAAACTCGCTCTTTGGGATCGGGCCGATAATCCCGTAGTGATTGCGGGTCGGCATTAAGAACACGGGAATTGCGCCGGTCATAATAATGCTGTGCAAAATGGATTTGTGGCAGTTGCGGTCTACTACCACGATATCTCCGGGGGCAACGGTGGAGTGCCATACCACTTTATTGGAGGTAGAGGTGCCGTTAGTCACAAAGAACAGGTGGTCGCAGCCGAATATGCGCGCGGCGTTGTTCTCACTGGCGCTAACGGGACCGGTGTGATCGAGTAACTGACCGAGCTCTTCTACCGCATTACACACGTCGGCGCGGAGCAGGTTCTCACCAAAAAACTGGTGGAACATTTGCCCAACGGGGCTTTTTAAGAAGGCGACCCCGCCGGAGTGGCCAGGGCAGTGCCATGAATAGGAACTGTCGCTGGCATAGTTCATCAGTGCGTGGAAGAACGGCGGCGCGAGAGCGGATAGGTATTTATTGGCCTCACGAATAATGTGACGGGCCACAAAGTCCGGCGTGTCTTCAAACATGTGAATGAAGCCGTGCAATTCACGCAATATTTCATTGGGAATATGGCGCGAGGTGCGGGTTTCCCCGTAGAGAAACACAGGTATATCGGTGTTGCGCTGGCGCACGGCGGTCATGAATTGGCCGATAGACTCCAGGGCTTGGCTCACGGTCTCGTCGCTGCCGTCGCCAAACTCCTCGTCGTCTAT
The DNA here is from genome assembly GCF_041623545.1 of Zhongshania sp. Lineage (GTDB taxonomy): Bacteria > Pseudomonadota > Gammaproteobacteria > Pseudomonadales > Spongiibacteraceae > Spongiibacter. The sequence continues at coordinate 11,183 of NZ_JBFJWS010000031.1, forward strand.
TGACAGAATAAAGCAGGAGGCGCGGCTCGCTTGTTGGGCGAAGGCGGTGAGGTCGCCGTAGCTGGTGAGACCAATAACTTCCATGCCTTCTTTGCTAATGGCGTCAGCGAGGTCGCGGATACCGGAGCCTGAGATGTTTTCTGAGCGAAAATCTTCGTCAATGATGACGACGGGGAAACGAAATTTCATTTATACGGCCATTGTTGGTGTTGGCTTTTCCCAGAATTGTTCTGGGTCCTATCGCGCGGCTTAACTATAAAAGGCTGATGCGCGGCTTTGTAATGTCGATTTTGGAAATGGCAACGATACTACTTTATCAACTGCATACCCTAACAATAATCCATGACGGCTGTCAGTCAAATCGAGCTTATTTTGACGGATAAGACAGGCGGACGCACGGAAAGTTTTTTGTAGGGGCTTAGTGAGTTAAATCGAATCTTTACCCGCCATCAGTTTGGCGGGTAAAGCCTCAGTCTATGCTGTCGAGCAAATACTGGGGTAGGGCAAAGGCCCCAAAATGCAGTGCTGGATTGTAGTAACGGGTTTTGATACCGCTGGCTTTAAATCGAGCTTGCAGGGTGCTTAGCTCCTGAGTGCGAGCACTGGCATCGTTGCTTGCCCAAGCAAAAGTCATAATCCCGCCGACATAGGTAGGTACCGCTGCGGTGTAAAAGGCCGTGTCACTAAACAGCGGCGACAGGCGTTTATGGCTGGTACTGACTTCATCGGGCTGCATAAAGGCTACGCCATTCTGCGCCGCAAAAATACCGCCAGGCTTAAGGCAGCGTTTGATCCCCTCATAAAACGGGGAAGTAAATAACACTTCGCCGGGGCCGATGGGGTCAGTGCTGTCAGACAAAATGACGTCAAATTGACGGTCACACTGCTTAACAAAGTCGATGCCGTCGCCAATCACAATTTCAGCGCGGGGGTTTTCATAGGCGCCAGCAGAGTGATTGGGCAAGTATTTAACACACATATCGATAACGGCTTGGTCAATTTCGACCTGCACAGCACTTTCCACTTCGGGGTGCTTTAGCACTTCGCGAAGCAGGCCGCCGTCACCGCCGCCAATAATGAGTACGCTTTTGGCGTTGCCGTGGGCAAATAGTGGGGTGTGCGCCAGCATTTCGTGATAGATGAATTCATCGCGCTCGGTGGTTTGGATAATGCCATCCAGCGCCATGACCCGGCCAAAGCTGCCGGATTCAAATATGACCAAGTGTTGGTGCTCGGTCTTGCTTTCAAACAAGACCTCACGAATTTTAAAGCCTTGATGGTAGTCGCCGTGGAGGGTTTCGTTAAACCACTCAGACATCGTCCATTCTCCCGCGCAGGTTTTCGCCCACTTCAATGCGTGAGGGTGAAAAGGCCTTTTGCAGGATCTCTACCGCCAATTCTGGCTTTGCATCGCCACACATAAATACGTCAAATGCGGCGTAATCGCGCTCGGGCCATGTGTGCACACTAATGTGCGACTCAGCCAATACGGCGACTCCAGATATTCCACCATTTGGGGTGAAATGATGCATATGAATGTGCAATAGGGTTGCACCGCATTCATTGACGCAGTCAATAAAGGCTTTTTCCATGCGGGGGAGTTCGTCGAGGTGGGACGCGCCCCACAGGTCGATAATTAAATGCGTGCCAGCGTAAGCTACGCCGTCACGAATAATGAAGTGGTCTAAGTTTTCGTCGGACTGTGTAATAGGATTACACGTGGCAGCGCCGGCCTCCAAAGAAGGCATATGATCTAGGCTTTTCATTTAGCATAAATCCCCCGCATAGGTGAAAGAGCGGGCGATTTAAACGTGTTTGTCCCTAAATAGCAATAAAAAATCCTGTTAAAATCCCCTAGCTGGTTTTATGCCAAAGTCATTGAAGAACATGGGGTTTTATTGCAGTGCTGCGCTAGCCTGGCAGTCGTAAATCAAGGCATAGTAAGCATCTGTTTATGGGAATATGTTAGGAGTACCCGCCATGAGTATTTTTGATCGCTACCGCAAGCCAGCCGTTATCCCTACGCCAGAGCAAGCCCTGCCTGGACGCAGTGAAAAAATGCAGGTTCCTAAAGAGCATACAGTCTTAAAAACCCCTATGGTTGGGCCATTTCCGGCCAATATGCAGCAAATTGTATTCGGTCTTGGCTGCTTTTGGGGAGCAGAACGTAAATTCTGGCAGCAGCCGGGGGTGTATACCACTGCGGCGGGGTATTCGGGCGGACACACGCCGAACCCGACGTATGAAGAAGTGTGTTCGGGAATGACCGGCCATAACGAGGTTGTGTTGGTGGTGTTCGACCCAGAGCTGACCAGCACCGAAAAATTGCTGGCGCTATTTTGGGAGAGTCATAATCCAACTCAAGGCATGCGCCAAGGTAATGATATTGGCACCCAGTATCGCTCGGGTATCTACTGCTCCGACGAAGCTCAGTTAGCGCTGGCAAAAGCTTCTGCTGAGCAATACCAGCAGGCGCTAAGCAAGGCAGGCTTGCCTGAAATCAGTACTGAAATTGTGATGGCCGGTGAGTTTTATTATGCCGAGGGCTACCATCAGCAGTATTTAGACAAGAATCCGGGTGGTTATTGCGGCTTGGGCGGTACAGGCGTGACCTGCCCGCTGTAGCGAGATGCGTCCGACGTCAGGCGTCGGACGTCTGACGACTAGTTACCCCGCCATTTAGTCTGATACAGATCATGACGACGGTCGCGCAAGTTCTGCACCGTGCCGCTATTACGCGCTACGCGCAAAGCTTCGGGGCGCAAATCGGCGATGGCCACAGTTTCCACGTTCGGGGTGGTGTCGGCGGCTATACCGTCCCGGGCAAAATGGAAATCACACGGGGTAAAGATACCGCTTTGAGCGTACTGAATGTCCATGTTAGCGACATTGGGTAGGTTGCCGACATTTCCGGACATAACCACATACACTTGGTTTTCTACGGCCCGGGCCTGACAGCAGTAGCGCACCCGTAAATAACTCTGACGCTCATCAGTGCAGAAGGGTACGAAGAGGATTTCAGCGCCTTGGTCGACCAAGTGACGAGCAAGTTCAGGAAACTCTGAATCGTAGCAAATTAAAACACCGATGGGGCCGCAGTCGGTGTCGATAACATTCAGCTCATTGCCGCCTTCAATATTCCACCAATACACTTCATTGGGGGTGGGGTGGATTTTAGCCTGTTCGTCGACGCGACCGTCGCGGTGAAAAACATAAGAAATATTCTCGACTCGGCCATTCGCGACTCGGGTTGGGTGGGAGCCACCAATGATATTGATGTTGTAACGCACCGCCAGATCTTGCATGGCTTCTACATAGCGTGGCGTGTATTTGGTCAGCGCTTCGATTGATTGAATCGGCGTTAACTCCTGATTCTCAATCGACAGTAGTTGCAGGGTAATCAGCTCGGGGAAGACTACAAAGTCGCCTTTATAGTCGGCAACCACGTCGACAAAGTATTCAATAAAGGTCATGAACTGTGTAAAAGAATCTACTTTACGCTGCATATACTGCACGGTGCCGACGCGAACGGTATCGGGTTGGCGGCCGCCATGACGCTTAATATGCGCTGCTGTAGCGGCGGTCTCAACCTTAGGGTTGTGCCATACCAAATGCACGCCATACCCTAGCGAATCTTTATCTGCATTGAGGTAATTTGGTACCAAATCAATGACTTCGAAATCATTGTGTAGCTGGAACGAGAGCACTGGGTCGCGGGTTTTCTTTGAGACGACGGCGTCGAGGTAATTTTCTGCGCTGCCGTATTTTTTCATGCGCTTAGCTAGGCTGGGCAGCCGGCCGACAAAGACAATGCCTTTTAATCCTAATGATTCGCAAAGTTTTTTACGGGCGTTATAAAGCCGCTGGCCGATACGGTAGCCGCGCACACTGCTGTCCACACAGACTTCCATGCCGTACATCCACTCGCCTTCGGGGTCGTGGCGAGTACCGTAGCCATTTGCAGTAATTGCAGCCCAGCTATGGGGCTTTAAACATACGTCGCCACTAACGCGAAAGGTTGCGCAGTAGCCAACGATATCGTCCTCTAAGGTGACAACAAATTTGCCTTCGCCGAAATTGTTGAGCTGGCCACGCAGTTCCGCGCGCGTATAGGGGTCGATTCCTGTGCCATCGTAGACGCGCTTAGAGAGCGCAGCAATCGCAGGAATATCTTTGATCATTGCATTTCGAACCCGCAAAACTTTGCCGGTGGAAGCAATCTTTTTACCACCAGTGGTGTTTCTGGCCATGATAATGAACTCTTGATTGGGGCTAGGGAATTAGTCTTTACTTTTGCTACTGGCGCTGCGCCGAACAGGGCCGGACTTTACGCTGTCTTGTTTGTTCGAGGTAGTGCTAGCACGGCTGGTTTTTTCGGTATTATTGGGGCTACCGGTTTCGCTGGAGTGCTTGTCTTCAGATTTGCGGCTGGTGGCTAGGCCGCCCAATGACTTTAGCACTCGTGCCGATAGATCCAGTGTTTTCATGCCCTCGGAAAACGCGGTCTTGGCCATTTGCTGAATCATTTCGGTGTCGCCTTCGCCGATGCGTTTGTAGACCGCGTCCCAAAGGGGCTGGGCATCGGGTAAGCCGACTAAGCGCCGTACTTCTTCTGGGCTAATTTCAACTTCGAGATGAATTTTCATTTTATTCCTCTTTCCCGTGCTTCAGGCCTTGAGTATGCCACCGGCAGTTGCCGCGTCAATGATTAGCGGAAAATATAGGGTGGCGCTCAGCTATCGAGTTGGCTTAGTACGTATTGTAATATGCCGCCGTGGCGAAAGTAGGACAGTTCCTCATTGGTATCAATCCGTAATTTACCGAGCACTTCATGGCGACTGCCGTCGCTGCGCGACAGAACGATGCGCACCATTTGCTTCGGTGTGAGTTCGCTTTCGCAAGAAACAATGTCGACACTTTCGTCACCTTGCAGGTCGAGCATTTCTCTAGGTATTTCTTTATCAAACTCCACCGGCATAACGCCCATGCCAACTAAGTTGGAGCGATGAATACGCTCAAAACTCTCTGCAATGACTGCTTTGACTCCGAGTAGCAGGGTGCCCTTGGCGGCCCAGTCGCGACTTGAGCCGGTGCCGTATTGCTTGCCAGCGATAATGACGAGGGGTTTGTCGATCTCCAAATATTTCATGGCTGCTTTGTAAATTGGCAGTACGGTCTCGCCATCTGGCGCAAGGGTATAGCCGCCTTCGCGCTCGACTAATTTATTGTGCAGGCGCGGGTTGGCAAAGGTGCCACGCGTCATGACTTCGTGATTGCCGCGGCGGGAGCCGTATGAATTGAAGTCCGTAGGTGCTACGCCAAGGCTTTGCAGATAGTGACTGGCGGGGCTGTCGGCGGCAATTTTACCTGCAGGTGAAATATGGTCGGTGGTTATGGAATCTCCAAAAACGCCGAGTATGCGCGCGCTGCGCAGGGTAGGAAAAGCCTCATCAGCTAAGCTTGGATTGTCAAAAAAAACGGGGCAGCGTATATAGCTTGAGTCTGCCTGCCACTGATAGGTGTCGGTTTTTTCGACTTCAATCGCTTGCCATTCTTCCGTTCCAAGGTAGACGTCTTGATAGGCATCGCGGTACATCGCGCCACTGACGATTTTACGTATTTCATGGATCTCTGCGGTGCTGGGCCACAAGTCCTTGAGAAATACCTCGACGCCTTTGCTGTCGGTAGCAATTGGATCTTTTTGCAAATTACACAAGGTTGTACCGGCTAGGGCGAAGGCGACAACTAATGGCGGTGAGGCCAGCCAGCTCGCTTTCACTTGGGGGTGAATGCGACCATCGAAATTACGATTGCCAGACAGCAGTGCTGACACCACCATGTCTTTGCTGTCTATGGCATTGGCAATCGGCTCGCGAAGTGGACCGGAATTACCGATGCAGGTGGTACAGCCATAGCCAACAAGATCGAAACCCAGTGAGTTGAGGTCGTCTTGTAGGCCGCTGTCAGTCAAGTACTTGCTGACGACTTTGGAGCCCGGTGCCAGTGATGTTTTAACCCAAGGTTTAACTCGGAGACCACGTTCACGGGCTTTGCGGGCAACTAAGCCCGCCGCGATCATGACGTCGGGGTTCGACGTGTTGGTGCAGCTGGTGATCGCGGCTAAAACCACATCGCCGTGGTGCAGCTTGAGTTTCATTTCTTCAATATTGGCGGTTTCGTTTAGATCGCGGTCACTCTCTTGTAGGTAGTCGCGCATGGCGTTGCCAAGATCATTGAGGGCTACGCGGTCCTGAGGCCGGCTGGGCCCCGCTAAGCTGGGCACAACTTCACTCAAGTTTAAGGCCACGCTATGACTGAATATTGGCGAGTCGCCGGGTTCGCGCCACAGGCCTTGGGCTTTGCAGTATTGCTCGGTTAGCGCAATGGTCTGCGCCGGTCTGCCGGTCAGTTTTAAGTAGGCTAAGGTTGCCTCGTCAACGGGGAAGTAACCGCAGGTAGCACCGTATTCTGGCGCCATATTGGCGATGGTCGCGCGATCAGCAACACTGAGCTCAGCTAAGCCGTCACCAAAAAATTCAACGAATTTTCCGACGACGCCTTCACGGCGTAGAATCTCAACCACGGTTAACACGAGGTCGGTGGCGGTCACGCCTTCAGTTAATTTACCGCTTAATTCAAATCCGACCACTTCAGGGAGCATCATTGAGTAGGGTTGGCCTAGCAGTGCCGCTTCTGCTTCGATGCCGCCCACGCCCCAGCCGAGTACCCCCAAACCGTTCACCATTGGGGTGTGGCTGTCAGTGCCTAGCACCGTGTCGGGGTAGGCCATGGTGCCGTCTTCGCTCACCCAAACCACCTGGGCTAAATACTCCAAATTTACTTGGTGACAAATTCCGGTGCCGGGCGGTACAACATTAAAGTTGCGGAAGGCTGATTGCCCCCATTTTAAAAACCGGTAGCGCTCTTCATTGCGCTCCATTTCCTTGGCGACGTTTTCCCCAAAAGCCTGTGGCGAGCCGTATTGATCGACGGTAACTGAGTGATCAATTACCAGGTGTACCGGAATTTGCGGATTGATCGCGGATACGTCGCCGCCACGCTTGGCAACGGCGTCACGCATTGCGGCTAAATCGACGATGGCGGGCACGCCGGTAAAGTCTTGCATCAAGACCCGCGCGGGCGAAAAGTTCAGATCTTCCCCGCCCTTTGGGCTGTCTAACCAGCGAGAAAACGCGACGATAATGTCGGCATTAACAGTATTGCCGTCGAAATGGCGCAGTTGGTTCTCGAGTAGAATTTTTAAGGATTTTGGTAGCAGGGCGAGTCGTTCATCGCCCAGTTTTTGCAGGTCATAGTAGGTGTAGCGCTGACCTGAGCAAGTCAGTTCTGAGAGCAGATGCTTAGTGGACTGCATGGCGAACTCCTTTGGTCGTGGCTGAAAGGGTACCGCTTACCCTAGCACAGACAGCCGATAATGCAGGTTTATCCTGCAGTTTTAAATATTGCTTAGCTGTGGTGCGTTATTTTTTTGCCTGAATCCTAATAAAATCCATTTCAAATTCAAAATGGCACTATTTTTCTGGTGAATTATTGTCAGTGCTGTGATGTAATCAGTCACGATCACGGGGTGTTGACCTTCCTAACGGTCCGACACACTGCTACCCAATAACTATAAATTCAGGGGGCACATTGCAAGTCACAGATGTTCGCGACGCCGAGTATTTTCACAAGGTCGTCGATTGCCAGTACGCCTGCCCGGCTCATACGCCGGTACCAGAATATATCCGATTAATTGCCGCCCAGCGTTATACCGACGCCTATATGATTAACTGGGAATCCAATGTGTTTCCCGGTGTTTTGGGGCGCACCTGTGACCGGCCCTGCGAGCCAGCGTGCCGCCGAGGGCGGGTTGAAGATGAGCCAGTTGCCATCTGTCGTCTGAAACGCGTTGCGGCGGACAATAAAGGCGATATCAGCGCCTTGATGCCCATCATTCCCAAGAAAAAGAACGGCAAGCGCATTGCCATGATTGGCGCAGGGCCGGCTTCCCTCACCGTCGCCAGAGACTTAATGCCACTGGGCTATAGCGTTGATTTATATGATGATCAGCGTGCTGGTGGTGGCTTTATGCGCAGCCAAATTCCGGCTTTTCGGCTTCCGGAAGAAGTGCTGAATGAGGAAGTCGACCGCATTCTTGATATGGGCGTCCTCACTCATTTCAACCACTATATCGATAGCCTTAAGTCACTGCTTGATAAAGACTACGACGCTATTTTTGTTGGCAGTGGTGCGCCCCGCGGGCGGGATCTCGAAATCCCCGGACGGAAAGAAGCTGAGGCCAATATCCATATCGGCATTGACTGGTTATCGAGTGTTGCCTTTGAGCATATAGACACGATTGGCAAGCGGGTAATCGTTTTGGGCGGTGGTAATACCGCGATGGATTGCTGTCGCACAGCACGGCGCTTGGGCGGCGACGAGGTCAAGGTGGTGGTGCGCAGCCCCTTTGCCGAAATGAAAGCCTCGCCCTGGGAAAAAGAAGATGCCCAGCACGAAGGCATACCGATTTTAGATAACCATGTTCCTAAGGAATTTATTCTCGAAGAGGGCCGTCTAGTGGCGATGGCCTTTGATAAAGTCACAGCCGTTTACGACGCCAAAGGTAAGCGAAGCTTGGTGTCGACCGGTGAAGAGTCGGTAGTTATACCCTGCGATGATGTGCTTATTGCTATTGGTCAGGAGAACTCCTTCCCTTGGATTGAGCGCAATATTGATATCGAATTCGGCAAATGGGATATGCCAGTTGTCGATGAAACGACCTTTCAGTCCAGTAACCCCAAGGTGTTCTTTGGTGGTGACGCCGCGTTTGGCCCGCAAAATGTCATTACCGCCGTGGCCCACGGCCATCAAGCGGCCATCTCAATTGACTTGTTTTGTCAGGGCGAATCAGTCGCGAAGCGACCACCGCCAGGAGTAACCCTCGTAAGTCAAAAAATGGGGATTCACGAATGGAGCTATGACAGCGAAGTGGCGACCGATGTGCGCTACCACGTGCCCCAAGCCGAACTGGAGAAATCCCTCGGCAATCGCAAACTTGAAGTGGAACTGGGTTTTGACGCCGCCACCGCATTCCACGAGGCCCAGCGCTGTCTAAACTGCGATGCGCAAACGGTGTTTACCGAAAAACTTTGCATTGAATGTGATGCCTGCGTCGATATTTGTCCTACCGACTGCCTCAGTATTGTCGTGAACGATGTCGACGAGGCTGAGCTTCGTCAAAAACTGAAAATGCCCGCCAAAAATACTGAGCAAGCTATTTACGTGTCTGCGGATTTAGCGACTGGCCGCGCCATGATTAAAGACGAGGATATGTGCCTGCATTGCGGTTTGTGCGCCGAGCGCTGCCCGACAGCGGCTTGGGATATGCAGAAATTTTATTACACCGTGAGCAAAGCAGGGCAGGGCGTCTGAGATGAAACGAATCGAAGCAGTTAACGACTTTGTCATTAAATTCGCCAACGTCAATGGCACTGGTTCGGCAAGTGCCAATAATATGTTTGCCAAGGCGGTGTTCCGTATGGGCCTGCCGGTTAGCCCTAAAAATATCTTTCCCTCCAATATTCAGGGCCTGCCAACGTGGTATGAAGTGCGGGTCAGCGAGAAGGGCTATCTTGGCCGTCGCGGTGGTATCGATATGATGGTGGGTATGAACGCCCAAAGTATGGCCAAGGATATTCAGGAGGTTGATAGCGGTGGTTATTTCTTTTACGACTCCAGTAAGCCACTTGATCTGCGTTTAATTCGTAACGATATCCATTTTATTGGGGTGCCCCTTAAGGATTTATGCCAGCGGGAATTTAGTGATGCTCGCCAACAGCAATTATTTCGCAATGTAATTTACGTCGGCGCTTTGGCCGCACTGTTGGATATAGAGTTTGACGTGCTAACGGGGTTGGTGTCGGACCAATTTCGCGGCAAGGAAAAACTCATCACCCCAAATGTGCGGGCCTTGGAATTGGGCTATCACTACGCCAGTGAACACTACACTTGTCCGCTGGGTATTCGTTTGGAACGCAGGGACGCCGTTGGCGATCAAATTCTCATAGATGGCAATACCGCGGCGGGGCTCGGTGCTATTTATGGCGGTGCCACGGTGGCCGCGTGGTATCCCATTACACCGTCAACTTCGGTTGTCGACGGCTTTGATAAATACTGCAAGCGGCTGCGTATCGACCCTGGTAGCGGCAATAAAAATTATGCCATTGTGCAGGCTGAAGACGAATTGGCAGCGATTGGTATGGTGATTGGCGCTAGTTGGAATGGCGCACGGGCCTTCACGGCGACCAGTGGCCCTGGCATTTCCCTTATGAGCGAATTTTTGGGTTTGGCCTATTTTGCTGAGATCCCTACGGTACTTATTGATGTGCAGCGAGCGGGGCCATCTACCGGGATGCCTACCCGTACCCAACAGTCTGATATTTTAGCCTGTGCCTATGCCTCCCACGGCGATACCAAGCATGTCTTATTGTTTCCATCGACACCGCGTGAGTGTTTTGAAATGACCGCCCAGGCATTTGATTTGGCCGAGTCATTGCAGACCCCAGTCATCATGCTCACCGATTTAGATTTGGGCATGAACGACACCATGTCGTCGCCGCTGGTTTGGGATGACAAGCGCGACTATCAGCGCGGCAAAGTATTTAATGAAGAACAGTTAGAAGCATTGAGTGAGCGTTTTGGCCGCTATCTAGATATCGACGACGACGGTATTCCCTACCGCACTTACCCCGGCACGCACCCGAATAAGGGCGCATTTTTTACTCGGGGAACCTCCCGTGACGAATACGCGGTGTATACCGAAGATGGCGATGCCTATGAGAAAAATATGCAGCGCCTACTGAAAAAATGGGATACCGCTAAACAGCGGGTACCCGCACCCGAGCTTATTAAAGCGGGCAAGGGCAGTAAGATTGGCGTTATTCATTTTGGCACCAGCCGAGATGCGACGCTTGAAGCTGTTGATAGCCTAAAAGTCGAGGGCGTGGCAATTGATACCCTGCGCCTGCGTGGCTTTCCATTTAGTAAAACAGTTGACGCCTTCATCGATGAGCACGAGACCGTGTTTTTAGTTGAGCAGAACCGCGATGCGCAAATGCGTACCTTGTTGGTAAACGAATGCTTGATTTCACCGCGCCAACTTATACCGATCTTAAATTACAACGGCACGCCAATTACTGCGAAGCAAATTCGCAGTGAGATTTTGATAGCTGTGCGCGGTGATAATGTGCGTCCTCTGCGTAAACAGCGCGCAGCAAAGGAGTCTGTGTAATGACTTATATTCGTCCCGCCTTTCGGCACCCAGATTTGCCCCGTAACGCGCTGGGCTTTACCCGTAAAGATTATGAAGGTGCAATTTCAACCCTTTGCGCTGGCTGTGGTCACGACTCAATAAGCGCGGCCATTGTGCAGGCGTGCTTTGAATTAGCGCTGCCACCCCATAAAGTCGCCAAATTATCGGGTATTGGTTGCTCGTCGAAAACGCCAACCTATTTTTTGGGGAATTCCCACGGATTTAATTCAGTTCACGGCCGTATGCCCTCAGTGGCGACCGGGGCAAACTTGGCTAATCGGGAG
>NZ_JBFJWS010000032.1:0-21807 GCF_041623545.1 Zhongshania sp.
CGTCGTCTGAAACAAGCGTCTTGGTCATAATAATAGTGCTCCAATTTTAATTGTTATTTAGCGTGATGAGTTTGTGATATTGCTTGCCTTAGGCAGGTAATGAAAAATTTATGCCCGTTTTAGCGTTGCTAAAGCCGCAGCGCCGGCGAGGGTCGTGTCAGTTATGGCTTCAATATATCGGGCATCTACGGTCAGGTTGCTGGTAAACAAGCGCCGTAAGATGGGGGCTGCAAACATGTCGCAAATAATCTCAACGTCAACAAACTTTGACAGTTCGCCGCGGTCAATGCTTCGCTGAACAATCCGCTTGCGGGTTTCCTGCGCCCGCTCACGAAGGTTTGTTGCAAGTTGGTCAACTTCCGGCTCGGTGCGGCCGGTCAGGGAGCTGAGTACACCGTACCACATGGGGCTTTTGCTTAGTTTGAGCAAGTGTAAGCCATGATTAATAAGATCTTGTCGCAAGGAGCCTGTATTGGGTTCGTTATCGGCTTCGTCGAAATGATTGCTAATCAGATCGATAACCAGCTCAGCTTTTGTCGGCCAGCGACGGTAGATCGTTGATTTGCTGACACCAGCGCGCTCGGCAATTTCATCCATGCGCATTGTTGCGTAACCCACTCGATTCAACTCTTCGCCGGTTGCTTTAAGCACTTTAGAGACGACCTGAGCTGCTCTGCCGTTTAGTTGCACGCCTGCGGTTCGCCGTTCTTGGGGTTCAATTGTGCGAGTAGCCACTGCTGTTATCTCGAAGTTGGATGATGTATTAAAGCTTAATTTTACTCCTACATCGTATTAAGTGTTTGCAATAATGTCTACAAAATATAGCCATTATACTGATGATGCTTAGTTAGGAGATCGGTTTAGACTATATCTGTGTAGGTGTTTAGCTTGTGACGGTGTGGCGGATGGCTGCGCACATGATGATGATGATTTTAGTGAGTATATGTTTTTTGTATTTTAAATCAATTGGTTAGAGTGTTTTTTGGTGTCTTTTTTGAGCGGTGTTACGTGAGTGCTAACAATTGGGGTTTAAGTAAAACGTGTTATTTTGGCATTTTTTTTGTGACACGCAGCTATTTTAGGTGGTGAGGTTTAGGCTACTGTTTGTAGCTTTTATAAAACGCGAGTGCTATAAAGGTCATGCGTGCCGGTGTTGCTTTGGTCGTGGTAGGGCTTTCATTCGAGTATTCGTGAGGGCGTTCAGTCGCGACGGCTAGTGTTTGGCGAGGTAAATAGACCGGTACCCATTGATTATAAGAATAATTTTGGGGGTGGTCAGTGTGCTTGGTTTAGGCGTTGGTTACCGGTGAACTTGCTTGTTATGGCTTTCCAGTCGAGGAAAAGCAACTCTAATGAAAACAATAAAAATACGTACAGCGAAGCACATAGTTTTATTATTAGCGTCAAGCTCAATACTTTATTCTCATGCAGGGGCACAGCTAGAAGAGGTTATTGTGACGGCGCAGAAGCGTGAGCAAAACCTACAAAATGTTCCGATGGCAGTGTCGGCATTTGGCAGAGAAATGCTTGAAGAAAACAATGTAAGCAGTATTCGGGATCTGACGCAATTAGTCCCATCGCTGCGCATCACTGAGCTGAGTAACCCTACCGACCGCGCTATTCGAGTGCGCGGAGTTGGTACAGACGTCTATAGTGGCGCGGTTGAGCCGAATGTATCGGTAGTGGTTGATGAGGTTCCGCTGGCCAGAACGTCGATGGCAATGCTTGAATTTGATGACCTCGAACGTGTGGAGGTGCTGCGCGGCCCACAGGGCACTTTGTTTGGTAAAAATTCAACGGCCGGTCTTGTGCATATCATCTCTCGAGATCCAGCACCGGAATTCGAAGCGTTTACGACAATTGATTATATGCAGCCTGCCAGCTTTCCGGGTAGTAATGCGAAAGTCCAGTTTGGTCTTAGCGGGCCAATAGCATCAAGCCTAGGTGCGAGGTTTTCTGGTTTTTACAAGGAATCTCGGGGGCATTTAGAGGATATATTGCAAGATAAAAATGTTCCGAATTCTGATGCTTACGGCGCTCGCCTTAAACTGCGCTGGGATCCCGCAGATACCCTAATTATTAAATTAAGCCTTGAATATCAGAATAACGAGGCAGACTCCACGCCATTTACATTTCGTAGCGCCAATCCGGCTAAAGAGGCTAGAGATACGAGAATTCACTATAGCGACAGTAATCGGACCACCAAAGGCTTTTCCAATGCGTCAGCGAATACTGAGAATAGCGGTATTTCCCTGATTGCAAATTGGGATCTGGGAAGTCACACGCTCACTTCGGTAACCGGGTATCGAGACTTTACCGTTGACGGTAATACGCCGGTTCCCGATCTTGACGGCGAGCGCTACGACGTTACCGAGAGTGGCCAAGTGCGCGATTTTTCAACATTTACTCAGGAGCTGCGCTTAACCTCGAATGAAAACGAAGTTCTAGAGTACACGGTAGGTGCCTTGTGGTTCGACAATCTGCTCGACGAGGATTATTTGCAGATAGTTGAGAATATTCCGATCGATGGCATAACCGGTGGTGTTTTTCCTGGTTTTCCAAGTACCGAGCCTACCGGCGTGGACGCACCATCTACTCTGACGGCGTCAAGAATTTCCGAAGTCGGTAATCAAAATCTTGGTGTTTTCGCGCAGGGTACATGGCATGCGACAGATCGCTGGCATTTGACGTCAGGAGTGCGGTATATCAATGAGCGATTGACCGGAAGTGTCGAGCGTCGGCGCGATATCAAGAATGAGGCGACTGGTGCGCCCGTACAGCCTGAGTCTGTCGTGAAAATTTCGGGTGCTGAGATTAGCGATGAAGTCGTTACCGGTATGGCTTCTTTGCAGTACGATTGGAACGACTCAAGCATGGTGTACCTGAGCGCATCGACGGGTTACAGAGGCGGGACCTTCGACTTAAATGCTTCAGATTTAGAGGAGGCATTTGCCGATCCAGTAAAACCAGAGACTTCCAGTGCGCTCGAGCTTGGCATGAAGTCGCGATGGTTAGATAACCGGCTACAAATTAATATTGCCGTATTTGATACTATTTTTAAGAATTTTCAGGCTCAGCTATTAGAAGTAGTTAGTGATAATGTGGTTCCGACAGGTAAGTTTAGATTGGCGAATGCCGGTGAGCTAGAGACACGTGGCGTTGAGCTAGAGTTTCAAGCGAAGCCGACAGATGCATTGTTGGTTTATGGCTCATTTTTGTACAACGATGCGGTATTTAATGAATTTATTGTACAGTGCTTTCCTGGCCAAGAGCCGGGAGAGGCGGGTGGCGTCGATAATGACGATAATGGGACCTGTGATGAACAGGATGTTTCCGGCGGAGTCCTCCCGAACGCGCCGAAATTAAGTTTTAATATAAACGGCCGTTACGATATAGCCCTTCCTAATTTTGATAGCTCGGCTTATGTGCAGTTGGCGGGACGTTGGACCGACGAGATCCAATACACTGCTGAGCAACACCCCCTGGCGATCGCTGATGCATTCTCAATTTGGAACCTGCGTTTTGGTTGGTTGGGCTTAGAGGAGCGGCTCCAAGCTTCGTTATACATAAATAATATATTTGCACAAAATTATACAATGAATCTGTTCCCCTTGAGTGTCGAAAACGATCGCCGTGATGTTATCCATGTTATTCCCATGGGTGCTGATCGCGTTTTTGGTTTAACTGTGGGTTATGGCTGGTAGGCGTCGAGAATTTAATAGTAGGGGCCGCCGCGGGGCACCCTCGGTATTTTTAAGCAAAAAGAGATACGGGAATGAGTGACGTAAGTAGTACGACTAAAAATGCGGCGTCCGGAATTGTCGCCCCTGAAGTGCGGGATCTGGATGTGCTCGCTGAATCGCTGGCTGGGTGGCTCGGCAATAAGATGCCCGCAGCGGAAAATATTCGTATTGTGAATCTGAGCTACCCCCTCGGTGCGGGTATGTCCCATGAGACCATTTTATTCGATGCCTTGTGGGGTGAGGGGGGTAGCGAACAGCGCAAAGGCATGGTTGTGCGGATTAAGCCCATGCGGCATCTGGTATATCAAGACGACATGTTTGAGCAGCAGTTTAAGCTCATGCAATTGATGCGAGATAGTGGTCATGTTCGCGTTGCTGAGCCGCTGTGGTTTGACAGTGACCCAGAGCTGTTGGGTGCACCATTTTTTATTATGGAGAAGGTTGCAGGCCGTGTTGCGGTCAGTTATCCACCTTATTCTCAGGAGGGGTGGTTGGTAGATACCCCGCCAGCGCAGCGGCGCAAATTGTGGACTGATGCAGTGACGCAGTTGGCTGCGATTCAAAAGGTGCCGGTTGCTGATGCTGGCTTTTTAAATCTACCAGGCGAGTTTTCAGAAAACTTTGATCAAGAAGTAGACCGCTGGCGTCGTTATCTCGATTGGGTTGATCCCGATGGGCAGGCGGCGCTATTGCGTAAGGGCTTTGATCGCCTCCTTGCTGCGCGGCCGGATAATCGGCCTGAAGGCCTGGTGTGGGGTGATGCACGCCTCGGCAATATGATGATTGGCGATGATCACAAGGTCGCGGTGGTAATGGATTGGGAGCAGCCCTCGCTCGGGGGGGCTTTGCACGATCTGGGGTGGTGGTTATGCAGTGACCGCACGCAGACGGAAACTCGCGGTATTCCGACTCTAGACGGTATGGGCTCTCGTGACGAGACTATTGCGCTGTGGAGTGAAGTATCAGGTAAGTCGGCGGCAGACATTGATTGGTATGAGGCCTTTGCGATGTTCAAAATGGAGTGCTTGGGTATACGGATGGTGGCTTTGCGCGATATGCCGATGGCGCCTGGCCATGTGCCTGGTCGTCAATTAGCGGCGTATTTAGACCGCTGAGCTTGGGTTTGTGACGTCACCGCACCGGCGGTGTGGTGTGAATGCATTTCAAGTCGGGGGGGTAGTGGTAATGGGGTGGCGCCTTGAGTTGAGCGCGGTTTTATGCTCCAATTAATGCAATGCCTATGGTTCATTTTGATTGACAGCGTTGTAACGCCATCGCTATGATGAAATTCAATATTTGCATGCGCTGCCGTTTAGTAGGGTGGCTTTGGCAATGCTTTAAGTTGCACCGAATTACGGGCAACTTAAGGGCATTCAGTGGCTGGGGATGTGCGGAATATTCTCTCGGTAGAAATAGTTAACGTAAGTTGGAGATAAAAATATCATGACTGAACAAACCGAAGCATCTGTGGTGCAAAAAAAGCATGACACATTAATTGTTGATGCCGATGCACACGTTAACCCGCCGCACACAATGTGGTCCGAATATTTACCTGCGCATCTTCGCGATTTGGCACCAGTGGTTGAACACGCTGAAGACGCTGACTATGTGATTTTTGAAGGCCGGCGCCGCAAAGTCAATTTGATCAGTGCCCAGGCTGGCCGTAAAGGCAAAGATTTCAAAATGGAAGGTCGCTTGTCAGATGCCCGTAGCGGCGGCTGGATGCCAGGTGCGCGTATCGAAGACATGAACAAAGATGGTATGGACAAAGCCATCCTGTTTGGTGGTGGTCCACTGGGAACCTCTAACCCAGAGCTGTTTAAAGAAAGCTTTATGTCATACAACCGCTGGTTAGCCGATTTTTGTTCCTATGCGCCTGACCGTTTAGTGGGTGTGGGTTACATCCCCATGGTCGATGTAGAAGACTCCATCGCGATGATGCGCGAGTGCGTAAAGATGGGCCATAAAACCGTGAACATTCCGGCATTCCCCATGGCGAAAGCAGACACCCTTAATGGCGCACAAGCACAGATGATGGCCTTAACAGGTGATGTTTCTGGCGGCCGCAGCTATGCGGACGCTGAATTTGAC
The DNA here is from genome assembly GCF_041623545.1 of Zhongshania sp. Classification (GTDB taxonomy): domain Bacteria; phylum Pseudomonadota; class Gammaproteobacteria; order Pseudomonadales; family Spongiibacteraceae; genus Spongiibacter. Next base: position 5,835 of record NZ_JBFJWS010000032.1, read on the forward strand.
CCATTCTGGAAAGCGGCTTGCGACCTAGGTATTCCACTCACCATTCATTTGGGCGGTCGTGTTGTACGTTTCACTGAGCCTAAGTTCTTTTTGTCAGATTTGCTGATGTCTAAGTTTGGCATGGGCGAGCCAATTGCCATTATGATCTACGGCGGTGTCTTCCAGCGTTTCCCAGAATTGAAGCTGGTTTCGGTAGAGAGCGGTGTGGGCTGGTTTGCGTTTGCGGCTAATTATATGGACGAAACGTGGCATAAGCAGCGTCATTGGGTAAACAGCGTACTAGAAAAGGCACCAAGCCATTTTTGGGAAAAGAATATTTACGGTTCATTTATTCACGACCGCGCGGGTATTTTGACTCGTGACCTGCCAGGTGCCGGCAATATCATGTGGTCTTCTGACTACCCTCACTCAGAAACGACTTTCCCTGATTCGCAGGATAAAATTACCGAGTTGTTCGAAGGTGTGCCAGAGGCGGATAAAAACATGATTCTCGGTGGTCGTGCCAAGGAACTCTTTAAACTGTAACGACGAGTTTTCTCTTCAAAGCGCTTAGCCGACACAAACCCAAATCCATCGGGTTTGATGTCGGCGTTTTTTAACGCGACACAAACTGACTTCATATTCAGGTAAATAATAATGTCTACTTCGCATCAAAACTCGCTGCGCGTGACGTTGCAGCATCACCCTGAGGGCCCTGTTCAGGCCTCTGATTTTGGCATTGAAAACTTAGCGATACCGACGATTAACGACGGTGAGTTTTTGGTGCGCGCGATATTTATTTCTGTTGATCCAATGCTGCGTTTATTTATCGATCCCGCGCCACTTGGTGGCGGTATGCCACCAATGCCGCCGGGCACGACTATTCCCGGAGCGGCTGTGGGTGAAATTGTCCAGTCGAAGCATCCCGAATTTGCAGTTGGCGACTTGGTTGAAGGGCGGTTTGGCTGGCAGCATTTTGCGGTTTCAAATGGTATGGGTGTGAATCGTGTTAATCCGCAGATCGGTCCTCTAGAAAATGCCCTTGGTATTGGCGGTTTACCCGGTTTTACAGCGTACGTAGGCTTGCAAGTGGCCGGCGGCGTAAAGCCCGGTCAAACATTTTTAGTGAGTGGCGCTGCTGGTGCAGTCGGTTCTGCGGCAGGCGCATTTATTCATGCCCGTGGTGGCCGCGCAGTCGGTATCGCTGGTGGTGCGGAAAAGTGCCGCTACCTCACCGAGCAGATTGGCTATGACGCGGCAGTTGACCGCTTTGCTCCTGATTTTCATGAGCAGCTGGCGAAAGCGCTGCCTAACGGCGCTGATGTGTATTTCGATAATGTTGGTGGGCCGATGTTAGCTGCCATCACTCCGCGCCTGGCGCGTGGCGCGCTGGTGTTGATCAGTGGTTTGATGGCGCAATACCAAGGCGACGTGCCGAGTGAGGTCGATAATTTGCCGGCTGTATTGAAAGCGGTAATGCTCAATGGTGTTCGCATTCAGGGTTTTACTCAGCTTGGCCAAGATGCCCTGCGCCCTGCTTTTGAAAAAGAACTGGGCGAATTGCTTAGCAGTGGTCGCATGAATGTTGATGTTCATATTGAAGAGGGTATCGAGCGTTTACCCGATGCTTTTGCTGGTCTGTTTGAAAAAAGTGTCGCCGGTAAAGTTGTTGTTCGTGTCGGTGATTTGCCGGCCTAGGCAAGTCCGATAACACAAGTTTTGAGGAGAAAATTAATGTCTGCTAATGCGGTATCGGCTCATGCTGAGCTAATGACAACAGCTATGTTTATCAACGGTAAAGCTGAGAATGGCACTGGCCTGCCAGTAACGGTTTTCAATCCGTCTACTGGTGAAGTTGCTGCAAATTTCCCAGGTGCCACTCTTGACCAGTTTAAAGCGGCGATTGCTAGTGCGCGAAAGGCTGCGGATCAGGGTGAATGGGCGGCAATGAAGCCTGCCGATCGTGTCGCAATTTTACGTCGCTTTATCGCTTATTTGCATGAGCAAAACGAAGCAGTGAACTCACTTATCGTCATGGAAACAGGTGCGCCGGTAAGTGGTTTTGTTCTGCAAGCCCAGGTCAGTGGTCCGCTTCAACAGATGGAATCGATGCTTGATCTGTATATGAAATTGCCAGAGATCGAAGATAATCCGCTTCCGTTAGAGGAGCGCATTAATTCCTTTGGTGGCTTCGTACAGAGCATTCGCCACTATGTGCCGGTCGGCGTTGTTGCGGCGATTTCCGCGTATAACTTTCCTTTACATATTAGTTTGTGGAAAGTGTTGACCGCACTCGCTACCGGAAATTGTGTTGTCTTGCGTCCTAGTCCATTAACACCGCTAAGTACGCTTGCCTTAAGTAAAGCCGCAGCCGCTGCCGGCTTACCTGCCGGCGTACTGCATATTCTTGCCGAGGCAGGCCCCGAGGGCGCACAGTTATTAACGACTGATCCCGCTGTGGATATGGTGAGTTTTACTGGTTCTACCGGTGTTGGCAGTATCGTCGCGGGACAAGCAGCGCCCTCAATGAAGCGGCTGCAGCTTGAGCTCGGCGGCAAGTCTGCACAAATCTTTTTGCCGGACCGCGTTGAGGCGGCTTACACCGCCGCAATCGGTGTGTGCTTAGCCCACGCCGGTCAGGGTTGCGTGCTGGGTACTCGAATTTTTGTTCCAGAGGCCGAAAAAGAGAAAGTCTTGGCCGGCATGATGCAAACCATGGCCTATGCCAAAATCGGGGATTCCACGGCGCCGGATACCACCATGGGACCAGTGATCAGTGAAGCCCAAGTTGAGCGGTGCGCTCATTTTGTGAAGCTTGCGGTAGAAGCTGGTGCCACCGTCGTTACTGGTGGTAAACGCGCGGATCGCCCGGGCTTCTATTTTGAACCAACAATTCTTGACGCCCCAGACAACAAAAACCCTGCCGCGCAGGAAGAGATTTTTGGCCCAGTTGTGGTGGTCATTGGTTATCGCGATATTGATCACGCAATTGAAATGGCTAACGACTCACCGCTGGGGCTATCTGGTCATGTTCACGGTAAAGATGCCCGTCAAGCGCTTGATGTAGCTAAACGCCTGCGTACCGGAACGGTGAATATAAATACCTTTATGGGCAGCGCTTATGCTTCATCTGGTGGCGTTAAGATGAGCGGTGTTGGCCGTGAACGCGGTGTTGAAGGTATCCGCGCGTTCCAAGAAGTAAAGGTCTTAAACCTCGGTTCAGCTTCTTAAATTCGTTTAGGGAATTTTTGCGTGAGCAAGAAGTACTTTGCGCAATGACTTAATTAATTAGATTAGAGGGCGCTTACAATGAAAAGCGGCAGGATCGCGATCGTCGGAATGGGCGTTACCAAACAAGGTAGAGGGCTTGGTGTCACCGAAGTCGAACTACGTCGGCAAGCGTTAGAGCTTGCTTTACTCGACGCTGGGTTAGAGCGCGACGCAATTGATGGCTATATCCATGCATCACACGAGCGTGAAGATCTTCGCTACCTTGGTTTGTCGCCCAACTTCTCTTGGCCAGTTCAAACCGGTGGCGCGACGGCGTCTGCGACCTTTGTTATGGCCGCTGGCGCAATACTTTCTGGGCAGGCGGAGATGGTCGCTTGTGCCTACGCGATGGCTCCTTCTTCGGGCGGTATGCCGGGCTTCAGTGCGCCGATGTCATTGGGCTCATTAGGCTACGGTTATCCCGCGCAGGTTGGGATGATTGGTGCGGCCAGTGCTCACGCGCTGCATGCGCGCTGGCATATGGATCACTATGGTACCACCAGTGAGCATATGGGCGCCGTGGCAGTGCAATTGCGTAATCACGCGCTTAATCGACCTGATGCGATGACTTACGGAAAGCCGATCACCTTAGAGGATCACCAATCCTCACCGATGGTTGTCGACCCTTTTCATATGCTCGATTGCTGTCGCGATACTGACGGCGGTGCGGTGTTTATTGTTACCAGTGCAGAACGCGCCAAAACAATGGCTGCTACCCATCCCGTTTATATTCTGGGCGCCGGTATGGGGCACAATATTGCAAAGTGGCACGAGCGAGATGTGTACGCCCACCACGATAATATTGCGCCGGCGGCAGCGCGGGCGTTCGCTCAGGCAGGTGTTAGCTTAGCCGATATCGATACCGCTCAATTCTATGATCCGTTTACCATCTCAATCATCATGCAACTTGAGCACTATGGTTTTTGTAAGCCAGGCCAAGGTGGTCCCTTCGTCGCTGACGGAGGCATTGCCTTAGATGGCGCCATACCGGCGAATACCGGGGGTGGTCAGATCTCCGGATTCTATGCGGCAGGTTTCACGCCGATCATTGAAGCAATGAAGCAATTGCGTGGCGAAGCGGGGGCGACCCAAGTAAAAGATGCGCGCTTAGCGCTGGCGAGCGGTCACGGCCTAAACGGCGGTGTGCAAAATACGTGGACACACGGAACCCTAATTTTGGGAGCTGAAGCATGAGCACAAATACTATTGGAGAGCTGAAAGTAGGTGATCTCGATGCGCCGTTTTGGGATGCATGGAAGGCTGACGAAAGTTTTCTTCTGCATCGTTGTTCTAGTTGTGGGCGTCACGATTGGCCGGCGAGCTGCTGTGTTAAACACGGCGCAGGCCCAATGGAATGGGTGTCGACATCCGGTGAAGGGGTAATTGATACCTTCACGGTTTTTTACCGCGCCTACATCAAAGAGTTAGCCGAAGAAGTGCCTTACGCCGTGGCAGTTGTGCGACTTGATGAAGGCCCTTATTTTCATACCCGCATTGTTGGTATTGAAGCCAGTGAAGTGAAATCCGGTATGCGGGTGCGCGTACGTAAAGGCGCGGGCGACGCCTTTCCTCTGTTTACACCAGTATAAAATTCAGACTTAAAATAATAAGGAAAATCATGACTATCCCGACAGAAGCGGATTTTGTTATTGCTGGCGGCGGCAGTGCAGGCTGTGTGCTCGCAGCTCGCCTGTCAGAAAACCCTCGGCACAAAGTAGTTTTGCTGGAGGCCGGCGGTAGCAGTGATAATTTACTTGTCAAAATGCCGGTTGGCACATACCTAATGCTTAGCAAACCCAAGACCGACTGGATGTATGAGACCGAGCCTGACCCTTCCTTGCTCAACCGTCAGGTGACGTGGATGGCCGGCAAGATGCTTGGTGGCGGCTCGTCGATTAATGGCATGGTTTATATCCGTGGTGCGCGGTCTGATTATGATAGTTGGGCAAACGACCTCGGCTGCGATGGCTGGAGTTGGGACGAAGTTCAGCGCTATTTTATGAAGTCGGAAGGCTTTGGTGGCGAAGCTGGTCCAACGCATTCTACAGAGGGGCCACTGGGCGTCTCGGCGCGGCCCAAATATCATCCCCTAGCGCAGAAATTTATCGATGCTTGTCACGAGCGCGGCTTGCGTAAAGTAGACGATTACTGCTCCGGTGACATAGACGGTGCTTTTACTAATCTAGTAACCCAGCGAAAGGGCCAGCGCTCAAGTGCCGCGCGGGCTTTTCTCGAAACGGCAATGAAGCGACAAAACTTGCAGGTCATTACCGAGGCATTGGTCGATAAAGTCGTGATCGAAAATGGCCGCGCTATTGGTGTGCAATTTATTAAAGACGGTGAAAAACATATTGTTCGTGCACGGCGAGAAGTGATCGTTAGCGCGAGTACGATGCAATCGCCAGCTATTCTTATGCGTTCAGGTATTGGGCCCGCCGACGCCCTGCGTGAATTGGGAATAGACGTTGCGGTCGATGCGCCGGAGGTTGGCCGAAATCTACAGGAACACGCCAGCGTAAACACCAGTTATTTTGTTGATATTCCCACCTATAACAATATGGTAACGGCAGGAAAAATGCCCTGGAATATCCTTAACTACTTTTTGTTTGGCCGCGGTGCTCTGACCATTACCCCAGTTGAGGCCATGGCGTATCTCCGCTCTCAGCCTGGCTTGGAAAATCCCGATATTAAACTGCAGTTTGGCGCATTGGCATTTGATGCTGAAAACCCCGGTCCCCACAAACGCCCGGGGATCATTGTTTATGCCAACGTGGCTAAACCCCGCAGCCGTGGTGAAATTCGGCTGCGCAGTGTAGACCCAGCGGAAAAGCCAGTGATTGACCATCGCTTGCTGGGCGACCCAGAAGATGTAGCCGCACTGATCAGAGGCCTCAAAGAAGTTGACGAGATTTTTAATGCGCCGGCACTAGCGGGACATTTACGCGGTCGACTTCACCCAGAAGTAAAACCGCAAACTGATGAGGAATGGGAGCAGCATATTCGTTCCACTGCCGGTATTGGTTTTCACCCAGTTGGCACCTGCCGCATGGGCGGTGACCCAGCGTCGGTTGTTGATCCTCAGCTTCGAGTGCGCGGTATAACAGGGCTGCGAGTTGCTGATGCCTCAATTATGCCGGTGATGCCCGCGGCGAATACTAATGCGCCGGCGATCATGGTTGGTGAAAAAGCGGCTGACATGATTTTGCAAGACGCTAAGTAGTGGTGAACACACCGAGGAGTAATTTGTGGAAGTAATGACGAAGCGGCAAGAATGGCAAAAATCTTGGTTGCTGCCGTTAATTGGCCTGCTCGGTATCAGTGGCCCTGCCGCGATGGTGTACAGCAGTGGCGTATTCATGGTGGAGATCACCGAAGAATTTGGCTGGAGCCGCGCGCAATTTTCATCTGCACTGACTATTCAGATGTTGCTTGGTCTAGGATTAGGCCCGCTGGCAGGGCGCTTACTCGATCGCGTCGGGCCGCGTCGCATGGTAATGGTGGGAATTCTGCCCTTTGCTTTTGCCTTGGGGCTTTTTGGCCTTAGCAATGGTGAAATGTGGCAGTGGTGGTTGCTAGCGGCGTTTTATGCCTTGAGTACCTTGGGGGTGATTCCTGCCGCGTGGGTAATGGCGACGATGGTAAGCTTTAGGGCTTCGCGCGGTTTGGCGTTGTCTGTGGTGCTCGCCGGTATTGGCTTGGCGACCGCACTTTGGCCGATGATCGCCGCGCAATTGTCTGCCAGCATTGGTTGGCGTCTTGCCTTTCCGGTTATGGCTGCTGGCTGGGCCTTGATCGTCTTTCCTTTAGCATTATTCTTTTTCAAACCCCCGCTGCCTGATGCCGCTGAAAAATCTTCATTGCCGCTGCCACCGGTGGGGCCAATTTTTAGGACTCGTGAATTTTGGTGTTTGCTGGGCGCGGGTGGTTTGTTTGCGAGTGTGCAGCTTGCGCTCATCATCCACTTAGTGCCGATTGTTCGGGAGGCGGGCCTTGATCTAAGCACGGCGGCCAGTCTTGCCGGTCTGGCGGGGGTTTGTTCAATTATTGGCCGCGTAGGGACTGGATTGCTACTAGATTGGGTGCCAACGCGCTTATTAGCGCTGGTGGCCTTTAGTTTGCCGTTGTTGGTAATGGCAATATTTAATATGGATGCGGCAAGCTTGCCCATGTTGGTGGCAGCGGCTGCGATGTTGGGTATTGCGGCGGGTGCCGAAACCGATATTGTTACCTATTTGGCAACGCGCAAATTTGATCAGCGAGTTTTTGGCACTGTTTATTCTATATTCCAAACTGGTTTTGCGATTTGCGCGAGCATGGGGCCCTTGTTGGCGGGTAGAATCTTCGATGTAAGTGGTAGCTATAGCAATTACTACCTCTTTGCAGTGCCACTCGTTTTGCTGTCGACACTACTGATTATGCTCGTGCCCACGGAAAGCAACGAAGCCTCTCCCGAGCTGGGAACTCGAGTAAGCGACGTCTAGATCTAGTTACGAGGATTTAAGCCGCCACAAAGGCCAAGAAGCGGTCAGTTAAAATATCTAGCATTATCGGATCTGATGCAATACCAGAATCCAGTGCAGCGTGGTTACTCTGATCCAATAATTCATAGAGGAGTAGCCAAGCTTCTACCCAGCGTCGGCGATCATCGGGATGACCTTCCCGCAAGGCAAAAGCAGGTATTTTTTCCCCTAAGGTGACAATAAGCGCCGCGATATGATCGTGGGCGCGTTGGGTAAAATTTTGATCAACCGAACTCGCTTGCACAAAGGCGCGCAGCAATAAGCGATTTTCGCGATCAGATTCAAAGATGTGGCGGATCCAATCGCGAACGGACAGCCGGTCCCGCCAGTCTACATTACCTATGCGCAGTAAGTTTGGTTGATGCTTTGCAAAGCCATGACGGAGTAGCGCTGCAGCAATATCGCCTTTATCGCTAAAGTGGCGATAGAAGGTCATTCTGCTCACGCCAGCGCAAGCGGCAATATCTTCTACCGAAATAAGGGCAAAGCCACGTTGTGTAAAACACTCGGTCGCTGCAACCAACAAACGTTCTCGACTGCCTTGTTTAGACGGTTTAACCGCTGCCGCAGACTTGTAACTTAGGCGTGCTGACGCCGAAGTTAATTTGCTGGTTGAGGCTGGTTTGTGCTCATTGGCCATCAGTTAGCCGCGAGCTTGGTTAGGGTTTTCACATTCTTCGTCCTTGGCAATCGGCGAAATAAAATCACCTGGATAACGCCCAGTGAATTCTCCTCGGTCAAAAGTGGGTTCGCCGTTGACAAGGGTGAGGCGCATGGGAGCTGGGTCGCGGGTATAGCGGTATGTGCGACCGCCGGTGCCGTCCCATACATCCCAAGTTTTCTTCTCTGGCCGCATTTCAATTTCGTTTAGATCGAAAACGGTAATGTCTGCTGCCTTGCCAACCTCAAGGTGGCCGCGATCGTTAAGGCCAAAGAAGTCGGCCAGTCGGCCTGTCAGCATGTGCACCGCCTGTTCTATTGAAATGACCTTGCGGTCACGTACATAGTCAGTGAGCAGCCAAGCTGCGTAACCTGCACCGCAGAACATTTTACCGTGAGCACCTGCGTCAGATACGTTCGCGAGTGAGTTGGGGTCGTTTAGCAGGTACTCGAGAGTGGGCTCTACTTTCTCCATCATTCGTTTGAGTATTACTGACTCAGCGCCATTGTTTAGCACCCACTGAGCAAGGGCGTCAGACATGTGTTCAATGCCAGATTCGGCCATATACTCTGCTAGGGTCACGCCTATGGGGCCGTAGCCGCTTTCACTTTCGCGCAGTAGTAGTGCCGTTGCGTCGTGGAAGTTCGAGTGGGAGTAGGTGTTGTCCCAAGCGTCGCGGGCGCGGGCTAACCATTGAGAGTCTTCTAGCAACGCTTTTTTCGCGGTCCATGGCTCGGCATTCACTAGTTCCTGCCAAACAGGGTTACCATTTTGAGCAAAGACCAGCGAACGACCAAAATTCACAACAGAGGTTGGTGAAAGCACATTAAAAGCGGTGTAAATATCTGCACCTTCGGCTTTGAATTGCTCGTGTAGTTCGGTGGCGCGGGGAACCATGCTCTCTTGGTATTTAAGTGTTGGCAATCCCGCCCACTGCATTCGTACACCAGCTTTTGTCGCGAGGCGAGCCATGCGTTCAACCGACTCATTGCCCGTCATTCGCATAAAATAATCAACAATAACTTGGAAGGTTGCGGCGGGGTAGCGGGCGAGTACAGCTAAAAGTGCGTCGAATTCAGCGTCGTCGGCGAGCTGCGATGGCAGTGGGCGGTCGTACTTGTCCCAGTCGAGATAGTTTGACGAGAGCCCCATAGCGCCAGCGGCGAGTGCATCTTCTAGTAGCTCGCACATTTGCGCTATTTCATCAGCAGTAGCGGCGCGCTTCCAAGCATCTTGGCCCATTACCGATAGGCGCATGGGAATATGGCCGCAGAAAGAACAGAAGTTGAGTGGCACCCGCACATTGCGCTGCATAGAGGCCTTGTACTCGCTCCATTTCACCCAGTCCCAAGGCACTATTTTGCGCATTGGCTCCTCTGGGATATCTTCAAAGAAATTGAAAATATCAATTACGTCTTGTTTGTCTTCTTCGGTTTGCGGTGCCGGTGCTAGGGAAAAACCGCAGTTTCCGTTAATGGTCGTGGTGCCGCCATAGCCGGGTAATGGATCAAGATTGGGAGACCACCACACGCCGCCGTCCCAGTGGTTGTGGGTTTCTATAAATCCAGGGGTAACATAGCAGCCCTTGGCGTCGAATAAACGCTCGCCCTTTAAAGAATCAAGGTTTTGACCAATCTCAACGATTTTGCCGCCGGCTATGCGCACGTCGCCTGAATAAGCTGGCGCAGCTGAACCATCAACGAGTGTGCCACCCTTGATTAGAATCTTGATTTCCATTGTATTGCACCTTTCTCATTGCATTATATGTGACAGAGTGTAACAGGAGTTTTTTTTGCAGAGAAGGGCTTGTAGTACAAAAACGCATTTTGCTTCCTGAGCGCGGGTGTTGTGACGGGTGTTAATGCCTGGGTGCTGCGGGGTGGAATGCTAAATACATGGGGTGGGTGGGGCAGAGTCGATATTTTGCACTAAAGTTAAGTATGAGTTCTGACCTTTATTACCTGTTAGAACTGTGTGCTGATTAAATATGGCTAACGAGCGCCGGTTTTTAGTTTTGCTCTTGGTTTTTTATAGTTCTGCGCCTCTGTGCGCACAAATATGGCGGTGCTAAACCATGACCACAGAAGGCTTTATTCTATACCGGTGTGAGTACAAGTATCAGTTGGCCAAAGCGCATAAAATGAAGGTTCCAATACAGCCAAAGGAAGATATTGCCACTGAATTTATCAATTTAGATACACTTGGAAACCTTTTTGTGAAAAGTGGCTATGCCTGGGATGGGCCCTCTGGCCCTGTGCCCGATACCGATGAAAACATGCGCGCCTCGCTGGTACATGACGCCTTGTATCAGTTGATGAGGCATGACTTTATTAGTGCGAGAACGCACCGGAAACCAGCAGACAAACTCTTTAAAAAAATGTGTAAAGAAGATGGCGTATCAAATCTTGCGGCGTCGACTTATTACAAGGCCCTACGCAAATTTGGCAAGCCGTCCGCAAGTCCCCAAGACAAGAAAAAAGCACATCGTGCACCTAGGGCGTAAGCGGTATAGTAAGTATCATGATTATAGCGCGTTCGCCGCTTGCCTGCGGGGAGCGTGTTCGCGGTCAACTGCGCACGAAATGAATTCAATGAGCCTGATGTTATATTTTTGAGAAATTAAGGCTTTACTGTCAAAAAATGAAAAGTATATTAAAAATTGGTTTATTGCTTTTAACCCTTCGATGCTACGCCGGCGAGTGTGTCGTTTTGCTACACGGTCTTGCTAGAACGTCAGCGTCAATGGATAAAATCGGCTCGCGACTGGAGCGTGAGGGCTACATCGTTGCGAATGTCGATTATCCCTCTCGGGAATTTGATATTGAGTCTCTTGCTAATATCGCCGTAAATGAGGGCTTGGCGACTTGTGGTCGTGCTGCACCGAGTAAAATTCATTTCGTAACACATTCTCTAGGCGGTATTTTGGTCAGGCAATACTTTAAGAAAAATCATCTTGAAAATTTAGGCCGCACGGTCATGCTTGGTCCGCCAAATAAGGGTAGTGAAGTCGTCGATAAATTGAAAAACATGCCCGGCTTCAAACTTATTAATGGGCCCGCTGGCTTACAGCTTGGCACCGGGAAGCAGAGCATTCCGAATTCACTCGGTCCAGTAAACTTTGAGCTTGGTGTGATTGCTGGAACGAAATCGATTAATTTCATTCTGTCTCGACTGATACCAGCCGAGGACGATGGCAAGGTTTCCCTTGTTAGAGCTCACTTGGAAAACGAAAGTGATTTTTTGGCAATGCCGGTCTCGCATCCGTTTATGATGAAAGACGATTTAGTCATCGAGAATATTGTGCATTTCCTAAAAAAGGGCGCTTTTACGCACCCCCGATCATAGCAAACACATTACAATCTGTGTCGCTGCCCTTTAGTTGCTGCGAGATCTATTGTGTCGAGCAGCTGCGTTAAGCGCATGGCAACGTCAAAATCAGGGACGCTTTGTGCGCCGGAGCGAATGTCCTTGGCAAAGCGCATATAGTGTTCGGCAACGTTAAGCGGCGGCCCGTCGAGGCCAGTTGCCACCAATGGCGTCAGCGGTTCGCTGGGGAAGCTGGTTTCTAGATTAAGTAAGCCAACTTGGTAGCCGCCGGGATGGCCACCGGAAATTTTCAGCCAGCCATTTTCACCGACAAGTTCCAGCGAGAAACTGCGATCGATCACGCCGCCAGCCACTTCGAGGGTGGATACGCAGCCGCTCGCGTGTTGACCTGTGACGAGCATATGATCCGCACAGCTGCGCTGAACAACATCCGCTGATCCCTGAATACGTACGTGCTTTCTCAGTGTGGTATTGCGGGCATCTACTTCGACGTAGGCGCCGGCGAGGGCTTCCATCGCCGCTAGGGTGTGGCCGCCGGTGATTGTTTCTAAGGTTGCGCCATTGCGTTTGTCTTGCAGGTAGGCGTGGTTTGGTGATGCTTCAGCGCCCCAGCCCGCTGTGGCGGAGAACACGCGCATGAGTTTTAAGCTGCCCAGTGATCCTGATGCGACCAACGCTGCGGCTTGGCGAATAGCCGGTGCAGAAAGGCCTTGTAGTCCAATCATGACCTGGCTATTGGGCCCAATGGTGCTCGTCATTTCTTTGCTTTCAGCGAGATCTCTACCGAGAGGCCACTCGCAATACACGTGCTTGCCAGCGTTTAAAGCGGCAAGTACCACGGCGCGGTGCTCTGGTACCTTGACCGTGACGGAGACAATATCGATATTCGGGTCTTGTGCCAGCGCGATAGAATCGGCATAAGCGCGTTTGGCTCCGAATATTGCTTGTGCTTCATCGGCGATGGTCTGTGTGCGAGCAGATACCGCCTCGAGTTCAAAGTCGTCTTTTAGGTGCTTAAGCGCGGGAATGTGTGCATCCCGCGCCCAGCCGCGCTGGGCATTACCGCCGACAATGCCGACGCGAAGGCGCTTACTCAAGTTGCTTACCTCAAATTCCAATATCTTTAATTGGCGACTCAAATGGGCCGTTGGCGATTTGCTGGGCCTTGGCGAGTTTGACAGGGTCTTCGCCGGCTAGGTAGCCATCGATAACGCGCTGATAGTTGCTGAGTTGGCCTTCAACTTTATGGGACAGGCGCATGTATTCAAAGCCCTTGGCATGTAATCCGCGTTGTTGCTTCGGCAGGTTGCCGTAATCCTGCTGCGGAATTGGTGGGAAGTCGGTACTGTCGTAGGGAATGTGCTTTGGCTCGGTAACAGGTGTGTGTTCTTCGTCAGTCTTGAAGGCGAGGGACCAAATTTCAAACAGGCATGTTTCCGGTGTTAGTGGCCGAATGCGGTAGCTGGACATGGCGCTGAAAAAGGGTAGTAAGAAGTAATTAGGAAACATGAACTCCACAGCGCTAAAGTCACCGCGCATAGCGAGCGCGTTGAGGTCGGGAACATTTAATCCTTTGGCTCGGCCCTGATCGGTGATCTCCTGATTTAAGCGGCCGTAGAATGCCATGGCGGCTTCATTAACATCAGTAGGTAATTCCATGTCGCGTAGGCTGTTGGCTATATCGACTTCACTCTGATGAATCATGCCAGCCATACCGTCGCTCAGGTGCTCCATAAAGCGGATGTTGGCGTCGACGAATGCCTCTGCTGTTTCTGGCGGGCGCGGTGAAGGGACTTCCGCATCCTGGCCGTACATGCTCTCCGGGCCCATATTGATGTTTAACTGAGGGTGGGTTTTCATGGTGTGGTAGCCCTCTTGGAAGGCCTCCATTGCCAGCTTCCAGTTGGTGGGGAGTACGGTTGAACACCACCATTCCATTTTTAGGTCTTCAGCATTGCGGGCGGACAACCGCTCGGCAACGGGCCCCAAGCAATCTAGTAAAGCGGGCGCTTCGTCGTCGAAGTTAATAAAGGCGCAGCCAGCCCATAGTTCGACTCGGCAGGGCACTAAATTCAATTCTGCTTGTTCGAGGCTCTTTTCGCTAAAGATTTTTTTGCCGAAAACAAAGGTGCTTTCACCATCTATATTGAAGCGCCAGCCGTGGAACGGACATACAAAGCCCTGCTTTTTACAGTTGCCGTGGCCATTAACGAGTTCTACTCCGCGGTGGCGGCAGGCGTTGTGAAAGGCTTTAACACCGGAGCTAGTGCGCACGACAATCACCGACTTTTCGAGAATTCGGTACTCTACATAGTCGCCAATATTGGGGATTTGCTCTAGGCGACAGGCCATCTGCCAAACGTGTGGCCACAGCAGTTCTTGTTCTAGTTTGAAGAACTCTTCGTCATAGTAGCGCTTGGCCGGAATTTGCTCTGGGTCCGTGATACGGAAAGGAACGTCATTCAATTTCTTTTCTGCGTTGTCAGCCATAAAACACTCCACTACCTTGATAGTTGATCATCCCTAGGTGGATACCCAGCCGATGAGATTTATTGGATCAGGTGAGGGCGCCTCGCCTGAACTTTCGAGTACGGTTACTGGTGAGCCCAGGTGCCGAGTATCGAATTGTTATTAGTTTGGTACCAATATTAACTGGATGGTCTTCATGCAGTTTTATAGGCAAGCACTGGTTCGGCGTATTGGGCAACGGAGTGGCTGTAAATTAATCCACAATGACTTGCTGCCCGAGGCTACCTTTATGTAGCCGGACTACTGAGGTGCTTTAGTGCGAATAATTATTGCATAGGCATAGTGATGTTGCAATTTTCTTTGTGCGCCTAGGAAGGCCCAGCTAGGCTAGGAACTGAGTAGGTCGCTGGACGTCCTTAGTCGAGATAATGTTTGCGAGAACACCGGTTTCGGGGTAATTGCAATTAATTGTATTGCGCCTATGTCTTTGCAATAATAAGGGCTAGTATGTTAGAACCGACCTGTGCTTGCGTGATGCCCTAGTAATATTTAAAGAGCACCGCTTTCATCCCGCCGTTTACCAGGAGAATAAAATTGTCTAAAGATACCCCGCACCTATTGGTGGCCGAAGAAAATGGAATCATGATTGCGACACTAAATCGTCCAGAGAAACTCAATGCCCTGAGTGCGGATATGTTGGCGCTATTTGAAGAGGCCTTGCACCGCTTTCGTGATTCGCCGAGCTTAAAGGTGATGTTGATTCGGGCGACGGGACGCTATTTTTGTGCAGGTTCAGACTTGAGTGGCGGCAGTAGTGCAAGTATGCCGACAACGGGTTCTGGTATCCGAGAGATGCATCGCCTCCATCTCAATGGCATGCACCGCATCTATGATGAAATGGAGCATATTGAGAAGCCGATTGTGGTTGCCCACCATGCCATGTGTGTTGGCGGCGGGCTCGAGTTGTCGTTGTCTTGTGATTTCCGTCTGGCGGCAAAAAGCGCGGGTTACGCCTTTCCTGAAGGCAAAATGGGTGTTTTGCCAGCCTCTAACGGGGTGAGTCGTCTGGTGCGTATTATTGGTACGGCCTGGAGTCGGTACATCATTATGGCCAATTTGCCGGTAACGGCAGACCGTGCTTTGACGATGGGCCTGGTGCAGGAGGTGTATCCAGACGAAAGTTTTGAGGAAGACGCCATGGCGTTCTGCCAGCACTTGGTCAAGCAAAACGCCGAGCAAATGGGCGCAGCTAAAATTGCAATTGAGCTTGCCAACGATGTCGGTTTGGCGCAGGCCCGACATGTTGAGCGTTTGGCTAACAGCGCGCTCATGCTTAACCCTGATTACCAGGAAATGATGCAAAAGCACGTTAAGACTATCGGCCGTAAAAAAGATAAATAACCAGCAGAGCATTGGTCCTCGAACTGACTTAGTGGTGGGTATAAATGGTAGCTCGCAGTGTATTAGTGACCGGTGCGGCAGGCGGTATCGGAAAAGCAACGGTGGCCCATCTTAGGTCGACTGGTGTGCAGGTACTTGACGTCGATCTCCATAGCGCGTCGATTTGTTGTGACCTGACTGACCCTAAAGCGCGAATGGCGCTGCTGGAAACAGTGCGCTCTAAAGTAGACTGTCTAGATGGGGTGATTGCCGCGGCGGGGGTGCTTAGCGGTGAACCTGCAACGGTAGTAGCGGCGAATTTTTTTGGCGCCACGCGTTTGCTTGAAGGGCTGCGGCCGTTGTTGGC
>NZ_JBFJWS010000033.1:0-21247 GCF_041623545.1 Zhongshania sp.
ACTATTCGGAAGTTTAAATCATGGCCACAATCGCAAAGTAAACTTATCATGCTTGAGATAATCAATTGAAAACCAACCGCCACAAGCTCTCGGAGCAGGATATACGCAATGCAATTACCGATTACAACAACGCGTATTCAATTACGCTTTTCAGACACCGACGCTGTCGGTCATATCTCTTCAGGTTCCTATATCACCTACTTAGAGCTCGCGCGAACTGATTTTTTAACTGAGCTAAGTAAAGTCAGCGAAGTACCGATGAACGTCGTTGTAAATATCAATATCGACTACATCAGCGAAACAATGTACGGCGAAGATGTTTACGTTACGACATGGTGCTCCAAGCTCGGCAATAAAAGCATGACACTTAGCAGTGAAATTTACGCCAACGATCGCCTCGTCAGCCGTGGGCAAGCTACCGTCGTCGGTTTTGACCTCGCAAGCCGAACATCTGTCGCGCTCCCGTCAAGCTGGGAGGCATCTAGCGGGGGAAATATAGAATAAAAATCCAGATACAAAAAACGGAGATAGCAACTGCCATCTCCGTTCTTGAATTGGAAATCTAACTTACGAATTAGTAGCTATAGCGTAAGCGTGCGCCGTAGATTGACGGAAAACCAACCATTCTCGAGTCAAAACTCAGGGTATTGTAAGTACCACTTACGTAGGTCACGTATTCTTCATCCGTGACGTTGGTGCCAAAAATCGACAAATCCAAGGGGCTGCCTAGAATGCCCATCCAGCTCGCATTTAAATTGAGGATGCCAAAATCCTCTAACATTGCGTAGGGCGAGGCACTCGTCGCGGCGGCGCGCATTTCACCTGTATAAGCGTAAGTCGCGCCGAGATTAACAATACCAAAGCTCGGCGACATGGGAACCTGGTAATTAAGCGAAGCAACCCAAGAGCTTTTGGCTGCGAACGGAAGTTCATCACCGACATCCGCAATAGGTGTATAAGTACCGGCAGCGACCTGACCAGACACTGGATTCCCCGACGCTTCAGTCACAGCATCTGCAATGACCTGGCTGTCGATCGTTCCCCGCTCTAGCAACTCGGTATCCAGCATCGAATAAGAAAAATTCAATGACAGATTTTCCATTAACTGAAAATAGGCCTCAACCTCGGCACCACGTATCGACGCGCGCCCAGCATTGGTGATGGCCGTTGTCGGTCCTGAGGTCGCTGATATATAGCCCGCTTGCAGTTGCATATCGGTCAATTCATTGTCAAACAGTGCAAAATTGAAGCGCCCTGGAACTGGCCCACCGAACGTGGTTTTAGCCCCTACCTCGAAGGTATCGACTGTTTCGTTACTATGAGTATCTAGCCCTGGGTCAGCCGCGAGATTAACACTACCCTGACGATAGCCACGAATCGCTTTGGCGTAGACCATTACGTCTTCGATCGGTCGATAATTAAGCTCAATCATACCCGTCGGCGCCTCACTCTCTTCCCGTGGTGCTGAGGTACTTACGATAGGGTCCTGTTTTACGGTAAACGCAAAATTATGGCGCTCCTTAATGCCGTCACCGAGCGTTCTGTCAATCGTATAGCGGATACCGCTAGTAAGACTTAAATTTTCAGTTAGATCAAAAGTAGCCTGCGCATACGACGCGCGGTTCCGGAAGCGGGTTTTATAATTTTGAACAAGAATCCCGCCAAGGGTGCCCGCCAGTGGATCGTTACAGTTGTAATTCGCTGGATCACCTTCAAGCGTCGATGGATCACAATAGAGAAAGGATCCAGACGTATTGCCCGAGTAACCATCTGGGTCGCTACGCTCCCAATATAAACCCGCCTGCCAAATAATGCCCCAGTCAGGCACCACACCCTGCACCTGAATTTCTTCAACCCAAGTCCCTTGACTAGTTACCGGCACTCCTGGATTCAACACTGAAATACCAACCAAAAATTCGCGATTGGGGTCTGCGCCGGGAGCGATCCCGCCAAGGGGCAAGCCGGTATCGACCGGCGACTCTTTAAAATAAGTACCAAATATATCGGAACCATTCTGCGTTTCAAGATGAGCATAAGCGAGGATATTTTTTATGGTGATATTCTCACCAAACTGCCACGTTGTTGTATTGATAAAACGACGTTCCTCAATTGCCGTAATTGGCGTCGGGATCGTGCTGGCCAAATCGTAAAAACCATTTTGTCCGGCCGCCGCTTGATTGGACAACTGGGTATTACAGGCGACGCCGGTTATTGCGTAAAACGGATTAACACTTGGGTCCGGGTTCGTGTTGCAGGCAAATAAGGATGAGGTAATACCCTTTGATTCTGAATCGACCATAGACAATATTGTGTAGTTTTCAATATGGTCGGTAATATCCCAGCTGATTCCCAAGCGCGCGGCGGTATAGTCAGTGTTGCCCAATTCATTCGCGCCTATGCCCGTTACGTTGCGCATATGGCCATCGCGAGCGTTGCTATCAATACCTAAGCGAACACGAAAACTATCCGAAAATGGGATATTCAGCACGGCTTGCTGACGCTGTGTGCCCAAACTACCCGCCGACAACTCAAGATAACCCTCAAGTAGCTCTGTCGGCTTTTGTGGGCTAAGCAGTATCGCCCCTCCCGTGGTATTACGGCCAAACAGAGTGCCCTGCGGCCCTTTTAAAACCTGCACATTTTGTAGGTCAAACAATGTTCCTGGACCGGCGCCATCACCCGATGTTTGCGACGTCTGCCCCCGCGGGGCGACCACCTCAGCAAAATAAGTTGCTACCGAGGCCGCTGTCCGCAGTGCTTGAGTGAAACCGCGAATAGAGAAAGAGGTATTTTCATTACCAAAGCGTGTATTAACAGACAGCGAAGGCGTGTAAGTCGCGATGTCTGCCGAATTAGTCATATTGGCGTTAGCAATTTGTTCTTGATTAAACACCGTAATAGAAATTGCAACATCTTGGGCATTCTCTTCGCGACGCTGCGCGCTTACGATAACTTCTTCTAATGCAAACTTTTCTGCATGGGCAGACCCCGCCGTACCGCCAATCCCCGCAGTTAAAGTCATTACCATTAAAGGTGCAAAGTTCTTTACATTCGCCATACGTATTCCATTAACCTTCGCCATAGTGAGAAATCAATCGGTGTTGAACAAACCCTGTGCGGCGCAAATTCTTGATTATTCGGCACACATCTCATACGCCGCCGGCGTCTACACCTTGTTACTTATCCTTATCTTGTGGCCTATTAAATCACAACTAATATCGATATGAACCATTATGGTTCACAAAAATTCATTACCACAAATTAATGACGTTGAACGGCAGGGATTAAAACACGGTGAAATTCGTATAAAAATGAGATAAAAGTTGCCTCTACACGCACAGACTAAAGGCTGCCGCTGAGCAGTTGACGGGAAACCCTCGGCATTTGCCCTTTTAAACAAAATTAGATTATGTTCGCTATGACAATAAGCTAGCGTATCGATTGAATTTGCGAATCAACTGTCAGACCATGGCTGGAGCGTTTAATACAGGAATTAATCCGTGCTTCAATACCGTCCATCAAGCGCAAGCTGGATACACATCGGGACCCTTATTGCGGGTCTGATCGTCATTCAATATTTCCATGCAAACTACGATCTCGCCTGGGATCGTATTAAAATCGAACACGGCGAGTACTGGCGCCTAATTGGTGGGCATTTCACTCACAATAATATCAGCCATTTAGCGCTGAACTGCGTCGGCATTATTTTAGTATTACAACTTATAAATGCAGAAATTCCCGGCGTCACACTTATTCACTTAACACTATTGATCGCCTTGCTGACCGGGTTATTCCTATTTTTATGGGAACCGCAACTGATGTATTACGTGGGGTTTTCTGCCGTGCTTCACGGTATGCTCGCTTGCTTTGCAATAAGTACACTGCCGAAAAATGCGATATTTGGCATCGCTATTTTAAGCCTGCTTGCCCTTAAGCTAGTATTTGAGGGCCAGCCGCAATTTACTGCAAACTTAATTGATATTCGAGTCGCCACCGAGGCGCATTTCTGGGGTTTTGTAAGTGGCATTTTGGTGGGCGGGCTTTACACCGGTTTTTTGTATTGGCAAAAAACTAACTCGCTGGCGTGCAGTAGCAAGTAGATAAGGTGTCAGGATGCGCCCACAGCACCTTGACTGAAGGCTCAATCACTTTCCTCTGCCAGCTGCGCCAAGATACGCATATAGTTCTCGACCCCTTGCGCACCGGTTACAAGATGGCGGCGATTAAAGACCAGCGCCGGCACGCCCTGAACACCTTGGTCTAGCCAGAATTTTTCAGCAGCTCGCACCTCGGCAGCAAAGCGCTGGTCTTTCAGCACCGCCAAAGCCTCGATCCGTTCCAATCCAATTTCCGCAGCCACATCCGCTAGGACCTTGTGGTCAGAGAGATTCCGGCAATGGGTAAAGTGAGCTGAAAACAAGGCTTGCTTCAGATCGTGCATACGTCCTTGCTGGTCGGCCCAGTGTAGAAGCTGATGTAGGCTGAAAGTATTGTGCATACGCATGCCGTCGGCAAAGCGAAACTCGAAGCCCACCTCTGCGCCAACGGCCGTCATCTGGGCCCGGCTGGCCTCCGACTGCGCCTTGGTAGCGCCGTATTTCTCAGCGACGTGCTCGCGCAGATTTTGACCCTCGGCAGGCATATTGGGATTCAGCTCAAATGGATGCCAATGGATTTCATGTGCGGTACCACTCGCCTCCAAGGCCTCTGCCAATTGCCGGTAGCCAATAACGCACCACGGGCAGACCACATCAGACACAATATCTATCCGCAATTTGCTGGGAGCCTTAGTCATCGTCTTCGCCCTTAAATTTAAATTCGTGATAATCCTGGGATATTTACTAAAAGCGACCGCCTTCTACACGCTAAACCTGCCCAAATAATGCCTTAGGGCTCGATAAATTCTTGGCCTCGTAAAAAAATGCAACATCGAACCGGGCGAGGCACTTAGAGCCAACAAAAATACCACTGACATATACCATGAAATCGCGCTGCACGGCCGCTTTGCAACCGGAGAGGCAATTAAATAATTCGGTATCGATATGTAATATGGCGGTTCTTCTGCCGGTCTTGGCCCTTGTTTTAAATCATGGTCGCCTTCCCTGCGGTTTTTCATGGCGGTGAAATCCTTAACGCTTAAGTCATTAACACACCAATATGCTTGAGCAATGTGTTATTGGCAACCACGGTCAGGCGAAAGCATGAAGCACTGACAACAGTGATTAAGCACGCCGAGGCAATAGGTTTAACTAATTCAAGGGATGATAAATTGATTGTGGGAGTCTAACTAACTTCCGAGGGGGATCTGTAAATGGAGGCGCGGGTCGGAATCGAACCGGCGTACACGGAGTTGCAGTCCGCTGCATGACCACTCTGCCACCGCGCCAAATTGCATTACAGAAGACTCTGCATTGCGTGATGTATTGGAGCGGGAAAGGAGGCTCGAACTCCCGACCTCAACCTTGGCAAGGTTGCGCTCTACCAACTGAGCTATTCCCGCGTCACTACATCTGGATTTTTGACTTGTTCCCACAAGTTCTAAAACACCGTTGTGCTGTGCTTTAAGAAGGCGCCTATTCTAGTCAGTCACCAAATTCTGTCAAGGAAAGTTGCTGATTTAACGTGATTTTTTTCTCAATCACCGGCGGTATCACGTAAATCCGGCCATGCGGCATGAAGATAAATCAACATTGACCATAAAGTAAGCAGCGCGGCAGTGTACAAGAACACAATATTGGCGTAATACAAATAGCCTTGGTGATCCGGTGAAACCAGTAGTAGGCCAAAAATGGCAACCATTTGCATGGTTGTCTTTATCTTGCCCAAATACGAAACGGCCACACTGGTGCGCTTACCGAGTTCAGCCATCCACTCGCGCAATGCCGAAATAACAATCTCCCGACCAATGATAATAATCGCGGGTATCGTAAACCAGGATGCATCGTAGCGCTCAATGAGCAAGGCCAATGCCACGGCCACCATTAATTTATCGGCCACGGGGTCAAGAAATGCCCCCAACGGCGTGCTTTGACCTAATTTACGGGCTAGATAACCATCTAACCAATCGGTCATGGCCGCCACAGCAAATACGGCTGCGGTTAAAAAATAGGTATGCGCAATAGGCATATAAAATAAAACCACCAGTACCGGAATGAGTACAATTCGGAACAAGGTCAAGGCATTCGGTATATTCATAGTGGTCTCATCAAGGCAGCAAGTCGTATTCTATTCGTTTTCTATGCGCTGCGCAGGTCTTCATAGATTTGTAATGCAATTTTCTCGCTAATTCCCGGTACCCGTCGCAAATCCTCAACCCCGGCTTGCTTTACGCCTTGTAAACCGCCGAAATAGCGAAGTAATTCTCGCCGCCGCTTTGCCCCTACCCCAGGTATGCCCTCGAGGGTGGACTGGCGCCGACTTTTATCGCGCCTCGCTTTGTGACCGGTAATGGCAAATCGGTGGGATTCATCGCGAATATGTTGAATCAAATGCAGCGCGGGGCTGTTATCTGGCAACGTGATTTCCTTGCCATTATCACCGCGTATCAGCACTTCCAGCCCAGTACGGCGATCGCTGCCTTTGGCGACGCCAATCATCAAAAGCCCATCTATGTCCAATTCAGCCATGACCGATTGCGCCTGAGTCAACTGCCCTTTGCCACCGTCAATAAACAAAATGTCGGGCATTACCAACTCGCCAGCTTTTATTCGTTTATAGCGCCGGGTCAGCGCCTGGTGCATGGCGGCATAATCATCACCGCCAGTAACACCTTCAATATTCATTTTGCGGTAATCGGACTTCAGTGGGCCATTGCCGTCAAAGACAACACATGACGCCACCGTAGCCTCACCGCTGCTGTGGCTAATATCAAAGCACTCCAAACGGCTTGGCAGGCTCTCTAAGTTTAAAACCTCCTGAAGCGCTTTGAAGCGCTTCAGGCTACTCGCGGATGACGCCAAGCGGTTTTTTAGGTTTTGTTCAGCGGCGGTAAGGGCCAAATTCTGCCATTTCGCCCGATTACTGCGTACTTTATGACTCAGTACAACCTGTCGTCCCGCCTGCTCACTCAAGCTCGCAGCTAACAAATCTTCATCATCGAGCGGTATATTGCTAATGATCTCTCTTGGCATATCCACCGCGCCGCCGCCAGTCAAATAATGCTGGGCAACAAACGCTTCCAGCTGCAGGGCCAATGGCTCTTCAAGTTGGCTTTTAGGAAAGAAACTGCGACTACCGAGCACCCTACCGCCGCGAACACAGAGCAGCTGAATACACACTTGACCGCCATCCATAACGCCGCCAAGAATATCAATATCCCCAGTTTCACCTTCAATACACTGGGTAGCCTGCACCTGCTGTAAATAGGCAATACGGTCGCGAAGCTCGGCGGCCTTTTCAAATTCAAGCGCCTCGGCATAGCGCTCCATCTGGCGCCCTAGCTCATCTTGAACATCAGAACTTTTTCCCTTTAAAAACAGCTCGGTATGATGGACATCTAATGCATAATCTTCTTCCGAAACTGCGGCAACACAGGGCGCGGAGCAGCGACCAATCTGATACTGCAAACAGGGACGACTACGACCTTTGTAATAACTGTCTTCACACTGGCGCACACGAAATACTTTTTGCAGCCAGCTCAAACTATCGCGCACTGCGGCAGCACTCGGATAAGGCCCAAAGTACATACCCTTACCCGTTTTGCGGCCGCGGTGAATACTCAAGCGCGGATGCTCGTGATCGGTACTCAAATAAATATAGGGGTAAGACTTATCGTCCCGTAACAGGATGTTATACGGCGGTTTGTATTGCTTGATCAGGTTTTGTTCTAGCAGCAGTGCTTCCCGCTCACTGGCGGTCACGGTTACTTCAATGGCGTGAATACGACCAACCAAGGCCATGGTTTTGGTGGTTAAACCACTGGCACGAAAATAACTGCTTAAGCGTTTACGGAGATTTTTAGCTTTCCCGACATAAAGCACCTCGCCGGCGGCATTAAGCATGACATAGACACCCGCTTTAACCGTCACCGTTTTTAAAAAACTGGACGAGTCAAACTGCACTGCTGTGGCAGCGACCTCGGTGGCGATTTCAGGAGCGGTATCAGTCATAACAATACAAAACCACGCCGCTAAGCGCCGGGCGAGTCTATCAAACCGTGGCGAATGGCAAGCAGCGTTAACTCAACATCGCCACCAATATTGAGTTTTTCAAAAATTCGGTAACGGTAACTGTTGACAGTTTTTGCCGAGATATGAAGCTGCTCTGCTATATCAATAACTTTTTGGCAGTTGGCGATCATTAGACTTATTTGCATTTCACGTTCTGAGAGCGTCTCAAAAGGCGATTCGACATCGCCACTAAAACCTTTTAAAGCGATAGCCTGCGCGACACTGGGGCTCAAGTAGCGCAGTCCTTTGGCGACCTGTCGCACGGCTAGAACCATCTCTTCTTCAGAAGCGCCCTTCGTCACATAGGCGGACGCGCCGGCTTTAAGCAAGCGGCTCGGCATTGGCTCTTGATCGTATGCGCTGAGGGCGATGATACGGGTTGCAGGGGAAACCAGGCGCAATTTACGCGTCGCTTCTAAACCGCCTATACCGGGCATCCTCACATCCATTAAAACGACATCAGGGCTCAAGATTCGGCAGCTACTTATCGCTTCTTCGCCACTGGCGGCCTGCGCGATTACCGAGATGCCGTCGGCATCATCGAGCATTCGCACTATTCCGGTACGCACCATGGCGTGATCATCGGCAACTAATACTGTAATCATGTATTTCCCTGCATCCAATGCCTTCAACAATACCACCGCAAACTCAGCCTAACCAGTCTACTGTGGTTTATTCCTCGACTGATAATATCACCTTGCGAAAGGTGATATTGATCCGCCCCTGTACCAGCCCTTTCCGAGCAGGCAGTGCATGCTGCCAATTGCGCTGGGTAGGAGGCAACATCAGTAATAAAGATCCCGAGGCCAAATAAATTTTGCGCGATTTAGCCTTCACCCCTTTCGGCGTCATGAGAAAATCGCGGCCACAGCCTAGGCTCAGCGACGCAATACAAGGTGCGCCGCCCAAGCTGATTTCATCATCACTGTGGTAGCCCATGCAATCGTCACCATTGCGATAGTAATTAAGCAGCGCACAGTTAAAATCAAAGCCAGTATCCTCTGCGATTTTCTCGCGCAGATGGCGTACTTGTGCCGGCCACGGTAATGCACAATGACGATGACCACTGTAGCGATACTCAATCCCAGGGTCACCCACAAACGCTACGAGCCGTGGCGTCAGGTGCCGCTTACCGTATACATCAAGTGCGGGCTGCTGCCAGTCCACATCGTCGCGCAGTTGATCGTAAAGCTGATCAGGCTCAACAATATACTGTGGATAATAGCGTAAGCCACCACCGTCGAGGGGTATGTCTTCCGGGTCAGTAAACACGCGGTTCAATTTCGAGCTCAACATTGAAACGCGCTAGCACATCCGCCTGAATCGCGCTGGCAAAAGCCAGTACGTCGGCCCCGGCGGCTCCGTCGTAATTAACTAATACAATGGCTTGGCGAGGATGGATTCCCACTGCCCCACGACGTTTACCCTTCCATCCCGCTTGGTCCACCAGCCATGCCGCCGCCACTTTGAAACGGCCGCCGGGCATTGGCCAATGGGGAAGCGCTGGATATTTCGCAACAAGTTCGTGGGCTAGCGTCTTGGAAATAATAGGATTCTTAAAAAAACTACCCACATTTGGCTCTCGCCGAAAATCCGGCAGCTTTTCTGCCCTCACCCGCGCCACTGTTTCTGCGACTAACTCAGCACTCAGTTTTTGCTCTGGATTGTTCGATTTCGGCAGCGCCTCACGCAATGCTGGGTAATTGATATTCGGCGACGGTGTTGCACTTAAGCGCAAGGTTATTGATGTAATAATAAATACGTCGCGCAACGCACCTTTAAAAATACTATCGCGGTATCCGAGTTGGCAATCGGTCGCGCTTAAGGTGCGCAAGCCATTAAGACTAACATCCCAACCCGTGACCGAATCTAAGACACTGGCGAGTTCCACCCCATAGGCGCCAATGTTTTGGATTGGCGCCGCACCCGCTTGACCGGGAATAGAAATCAAGTTCTCTAAGCCATACCAACCTTGGGCCAAACTGTACTTCACCAGCTCATCCCAGTTTTCTCCGGCAGCCGCCGTCACCAAACGTTCTTCGCCGCTGCTTTCGCAGCTTATGCCGCGCATAGCCATATGAATGACCAAGCCTTGAATATCGCCCCGCAGAACTAAATTACTGCCGCCGCCGATGAATACGCGCCGCAAGCGGCGACGGCTGCTAAATTCAATAGCCTCTTTAAGGGCATCGAGACTGGCTACCTCAATAAAATAATCTGCGCAAACACTGATACCAAGCGTGTTATACGGCCGTAAATCGACATGACGCTGAATATCCATTACAGCCCAGCGCCTTTGCCAAGGGCGTGGTGTTCACATATATGCGCTAACAAACCAGCGGCGGCGGCTTCGACCAAGTCCAGCACCTCATCAAAGCCTCGCTCACCACCATAGTATGGATCGGGCACCTCGCACCGCGTGGGATTTGCCGCGTAATTCAAAAACAGCGCCAGCTCACATTTCGCCTGATCGCTACGTATAGCCTGTAAATCTGTCAAATTCTGCTTATCCATGGCCAAGATATAGTCGAATTCGTGGAAATCCGCTAAGCAGACCTGCCGGGCGCGTAATGGTGAAAGATCATAATTCCGACTCAAGGCTGCAGCCTGGCTTCGCGGGTCTGGGCTGCGGCCGATATGCCAGTCACCAGTGCCCGCTGAGTCCACTTCAATTTCTGCGCCTAGGCCAGCATCCGCAAGCATTTTTTGAAAAACCCCGTGAGCGGTCGGCGATCGGCATATATTGCCGAGGCAAACAAATAATACCTTGACCGTCATTTGGCGCTCGCCGCGAGTATTTTCCGCACGCTTTGCAAATCAGCCTCGGTATCAACCCCGCCGGGGATCTCGACACAGGCCTTGGCGATATGAATACGCACGCCGTTTTCCATGGCCCGCAGCTGTTCTAAGCGCTCAAAACGCTCTAAAACGCCCATTGGCCAACGCACAAATTCATGGAGAAAGCCGACCCGATAAGCGTAGATCCCAATATGGCGCAAAAAAGGTGCATTATCGGGGAGTTTGAGTTCTTCTCCCGCCCAATCATCGCGACACCAAGGCATCGGCGCGCGGCTAAAATAAAGTGCGTACCCTTGATTATCGGCAACCGCTTTTACCGCATTCGGATTGAAAACCACCTCTATATCGCTGATAGCTTCGCCCAAGGTAGCGATACCAGCTGCCGGTTTAGCAGCTAAATTCTCCGCCACTTGCGCAATAGCCGCTTTGGGAATTAACGGTTCGTCGCCCTGCACGTTCACAACAATTTCGTCGTCACCAAGTCCTAGCTTGCTAACCACCTCTTGCAGGCGATCGGTACCAGATTCATGGCTTGCTAGGGTCATCAGTACTTCTGCGCCAAAGCGCTGGCAGGCGTCAAACACCCGCTGATCTTCTGTCGCAATAACCACGCGACTGGCATCACTCGCCACCGCCCGCTCCCAGACATGCTGAATCATCGGTTTACCAGCGATATCCAGTAAAGGCTTGCCGGGCAAGCGACTAGAAGCGAATCGAGCGGGAATAACGACGGTATAGGACATGCTTGCTCCAAAATTGTGTACAACAGCAGCAATCAGCCGCCTCAGGAAATATTAGTGAATGTGAAGGACATTAGCCAAATTAGACTGCAGCGCACTGTAAAAAAGCGGATCTATTTCACCGCTAACAGGCAGCATCCAGTGCTTTTGTACTTCGAAACTTCGACATTTGACCGCATCTTTTTCCGTCATCATTACCGGCAATGAATCATCAAACTGCACGTCGTCCAAAGTGTAGTCGTGGTGATCTGGAAATGGGTGTTCAATAACCTCGAAGCCCATCGCCCGTAAACTTCGAAAAAACCGCTGCGGATTGCCAATCCCCGCAATCCCATGAATTCGTTTTTGATTTGGCGGCCAATCAGCGATGGCTAGCTGCTCGCCGCTCAACAAATTTACAGCCATTGAACCGTTCAAATTCATGTTAAAGCCACTAAGGCCAGCATTGCCGCCGTTAATGATCTTTAAACTTACCTCATTTGCTCGAGCAATGGGCTCGCGCAGCGGCCCCACAGGCAAACAATGGCCGTTTCCGAATCCGCGCTCACCATCAATAACGATGACCTCAATATCCCGCGCTAAGCGATAATGTTGTAAGCCATCATCACTAATAATCAGATTGCAGCCGTGCTGTTCTACAAGCATTTTCGCGGCCGCCAAGCGGTCTGGTGCAACAGCTAGTGGCAAGCCGCTGCGCTGATACATCAAAAAGGGCTCGTCCCCTGATTCTGCGGGTGTCGACTGATTCGTAAGCAAATAAGGGTATTGCGGCGCGCAGCCGCCGTATCCGCGGCTAACTATGCCCACTTTATAGCCCGTGCGTTGACAGTATTCGGCCACGGCCAAAACAACCGGGGTCTTCCCGCTACCGCCCACTGAGATATTGCCGATCACAATCAGTGGCGCGCCACAGGACTGCGGCCTTATTAAACGGCGACGCAGTGCGACGATCAAACGATACAAAAACTCCAAGGGGACAAGCAGCAGCAAGCTTTTTGGCTTGCCATACCACGCCCGATTAAGGCCTTGTTCCAAAGACACTTAAGCCTATTCCTCAAAATTCTTGTGGTAAAGCTGAGCGTAGCGCTGATTCAAGGCCAGTAGTTCATCGTGGCTGCCCTGCTCTTTTATTTGTCCCGCTTCCATTACCACGATTTGATCAGCCATTTCGATGGTACTTAAACGGTGAGCAATAACGATGGTCGTCCGGCCTTTCATGACCTCCTCCATCGCTTTCTGAATATGGCTTTCGGCGCGATTATCAAGGGCCGATGTGGCCTCATCAAATATTAATATCGGTGCGTCTTTTAGAAATGCGCGAGCAATCGCCAATCGCTGACGCTGGCCGCCGGACAGCATCACGCCGTCTTCACCAATGATTGTATCTAAGCCTTCGGGCAGCTGGTCAATGAACTCGCTCGCATGCGCCGCTTCGATAGCTGCACGCACCTGCTCACGGCTAGCCCCCGCCATTTTGCCATAGGCAATATTATTAAATATGGTGTCGTTAAACAGGGTGACTTGCTGGGTGACCAACGCCATTTTATCGCGAAGATTCGCGAGTTTATAATCCCTGACGTCGAC
Organism: Zhongshania sp.; assembly: GCF_041623545.1. Classification (GTDB taxonomy): domain Bacteria; phylum Pseudomonadota; class Gammaproteobacteria; order Pseudomonadales; family Spongiibacteraceae; genus Spongiibacter. The sequence continues at coordinate 13,292 of NZ_JBFJWS010000033.1, forward strand.
ACCATCGAGTAGTATTTCGCCCTGCTCGTGTTCATAAAATCGCGACAACAAGCTCACCAAGGTGGACTTGCCGGACCCGGACAGGCCCACTAAAGCCAGTGATTTGCCGGCTTGCACTTTTAAATTAATGTCCCGCAGCACCAAATCTGAGCTTTTACTATAGGCAAAACTCAGATTACGTATTTCAATTTCGCCGCGTGTTTCTTCGCTAGTATAGTTACCGCTATCTTTCTCTTGTTCAGAATCAATAAAATCAAAAATATCTTCAGCGGCCGCCAAGCCCTTCTGGATAGTACTGCTAACGTCGGCGAGCTGGCGCATGGGCTTAGGCAAAAACAAGGCGGCAGACAAATACGCCACAAATGCCCCTGGTGACATTTCACCGCCCAGGCCCAGCGCAATCCATATTAAAACTCCAGTGGCCAATACTACCGGGAACTGAATAACCGAAGGGCTGATCGCGTTGTAATAAGCCATTTTGATGTTTTGACTGCGGGTGCGCCCGCTGGCTTCCACGAAACGAGCTGTTTCAAAAGCGGTGCCGTCGTAAAGACGAATTTCGCGATAGGCGCCAATCGACTCATTAGTCACTTGATTGACGTCGCTCATGGCATTTTGAATATTCTTACTGAGTTTACGAAATCGCTTACCCACCCAGTAAACAGTAACAGCGATAATCGGCAGGGCGAGGAAAAACACCATGGTGAGTTTCCAGTTGCTGTAAAGTAAGTAGGCAATAAGCCCGATTGCAAAGGTACCCTCACGAAGCACAACTTTAGTTGCATTGACAGCCGCACCAGTGACCTGCTCAACATTAAAGGTGATTTTTGAAATCATCATGCCAGTGGAGTTTTGATCAAAATAACTGCTGGGCATGTGCAGCATCTTATTAAACAATTCGCAGCGTAAATTATGGACCAAGCTATTTGATACAATCGCAATAAAATAGTTACCAGCAAAATACCCCAAGCCTCGCACAAGGCCTAGAACAACCATCATCAATACAATCCAAAGACGCGCATCCGTTAATTCGAAATCCTTGCCGCCCAAGGCCCACATAAACTTCGCGGACATACCGCCGTCACCCGGCACCATATTGCCGCCAATATAATCCACTATGAGCTGCATCATATCGGCCAGTAATACTTGCACCCCAGAAAATACCGAAAAGCCGAGTACGCTAAATAGAAACATCGCCCACATCGGGATCACGTACTTCAGCAAGCGGCCGTATATAACGAGATCGGTTTTATTGTTATTACTCATAGTGCCGGGATTTCCTAGCGTTAACAGGTATTAGAACTAAAATTAATTGTTAGCTGTATTAGTTTCGGGATCTTGCGTGGTCAAGCTCAACTTAGCGAAGCCAAGCCGCCCCGCCGCATCCATCGCGGTAATCACCGCCTGATGAGGACTTTTTGCATCAGCGGTAATAATTACGGGGAGCTCAGCGTCGTCGCCCGCGATCTCGCGCATTGCGGCCATTAATCCGTCTACCGAATGATCGAGTAATGCCTGCTCATTTAGGCGGTAACGGCCTTGAGCATCAATAACAACCTCTAAGACTTTGGCCTCCTGCGGTATCACTTCGCCCTGGGCACTTGGCAATTCAAGGTTCAAACGACTTTCTTTAGTAAAGGTTGTCGACACCATGAAAAATATTAGCAACAAAAACACGACATCAATGAGCGGCGTAAGATTCACGCCGCTGTCATCCATGCGCTGACGCTTAAACTTCACGACTTTTTACCTGCAGCGCTATCTTTAATTTGCACTTCACCGTGCATGGCATTAATCAATTTCATGGCGTCTTGTTCCATTCGGACCACCAGTTCGTCAATTCGACGCAGAAAATAACGGTGCATAATTAAGGCTGGAATAGCCACGCACAATCCGGAAGCCGTGGTAATCAACGCCTCAGAAATACCCCCTGCGAGCACCCCGGCGTTACCTGTGCCCTGCACCATAATTTCAGTAAACACCCGAATCATACCTAAGACCGTACCCAATAAGCCGAGCAGTGGCGCAACCGCGGCAATGGTGCCCAATGCATTCAGATAGCGCTCAAGGTCATGAATAATGTGGGATGCCGTGTCTTCAATGCTCTCCTTCATGATGTCACGACCAAATTTGGCATTAGCCAAACCCGTCGCCAGAATTTGTGCCAGCGGCGAGCCACGGCGTAATTCACGGAGTTTTTCCGCATCTAGCTGCTTATTTTGCAACCACGACCAAACCTGATTTAGTAAATTGCGCGGGGCAACCTTATCGGGATTCAGTTTGAGAAAACGCTCTACACAGATCGCTAGAGCAATAATTGAAGATAAAATAATTGGCAGCATTAACCAGCCGCCCGCTTTCACCAATTCCAGCACATCAGAACCCTACAATTTTTATGTGCAGGCATTATACGGAGTGAACGCCTCGGTAAGAAGTGAATCAGCCCTCGGATTTGAATTTCCGGCATATTTCAGCGTTTGCCGGCGTTTCCCAGTAGTATTGCCACTCGCGAGCATAATAAATATCCGCCAACTCGCCACTGCGAAAACGAAATTGAATGGTGCCATGCTGCCCAGAATGCCAACAGCGACTACCCCTCTGCGCATAACGACGTAAAACGGAGCTGGCGGGATGGCCGTAGGCATTGTGGCGTCCGGCGGAAAAAACCACCTCCCGTGGCGCGACCGCCGCGATAAACGCCGTCGTCGAAGAGGTTTTACTGCCATGGTGAGGCGCGATCAATACATCTGCCGGCAACAGGTCTTTCTGAGACGCGAGTAAATACCCCTCAATATCGCCCTCGATATCACCGGTCAATAAAACCGATGCTGCGCCAGCGCCGACCTTCAGTACACAGGAAGCATTATTACCGGACTGACTAGGCTCAGGCCCAGCCAGAAACTCGAAGGACACGCCCTCCCAGCGCCAGCTCTTTCCGGAATGGCAACCTATACCCGCCCGCGGTAAATTAGGGGTTTCCTCGCCAAGATAAAGCTTAGCTACGGCTAGGTTTTCCAGTAATGCTGGCGCGGCCCCCGCATGGTCTCGGTCAGCATGACTAAGCACCAAGGCATCGAGCTGATCAATACCGAGATTCGTCAAAGCCGGTATCACCACCGCCTCGGCTGTATTAAATCCGCTACTAAAATCCGGACCGACATCGTATAGCAATGCTTTACTGTGAGTTTGGATTACCACCGCTAAACCCTGCCCAACATCCAATACCGTGACCCACCAATCCCCCTTCACCGGCCTCGTCACCGGCCAGTAAAACATCGCTACTAGGGGGAGCATTGCCAGCCATTTAGCGGGAACGCCACGGGGCAAAAGTGCGATAAAGATTGCCGCAATACCCAAGGCCACCGCCGCAGGGGGAGGATAAAAATGAATAACCGGCTGCCACTTAGCGATTAGTCTCAGCGCCAGCTCAAGGTACCCGAGCAAGCTATCTGCCATCGACAATGGCAGCTCAGCCAGCTTGGGCGAGACGAACAGCAGCAGCAAACCGATGAACAGCGCGGGCAACACCAGCATGCCAACCAAGGGAATAGCCACCAAGTTCGCCGGCAAACTCACTAAACTAAAACCGAGCCCCCACATTCCTAGCAAGGGAAGTAGGCCAATGACCACCACCCACTGTGAGCGAAGCAAGCTTAAGCCCCGCTGCTGCCGCTGGCCTTGAAATGCCCAAAGTAAAACAGCGACCGCCGCAAAGGAGAGATTAAAGCCCACTTTATGTGGCGCCAGCGGATCGATAATCAAGACCACTAACATGGCCGTAAAGTAGACTTGCCAGGACGTTACCTGCCGCCGCAGGCTGAAGGCCAGCATCGCCATAGCCGCCATCACTAGCGCCCTTTGAGTCGGCACTGAAAACCCGGCCATTGCCGCGTATATCAAGGCAAAACTCATAGCGATCACCGGTTTTAGCGGCAGGCTCCGCTGAAATATAAAACCAGTTACGCGACCCAGCCCCCACCCCCACAGCAGCACCATGCCAATATGCATTCCGGAAATAGCCATTAAATGGCTGGTTCCCGTTTGGGAAAACAGAGCCCACTGCTCGTCTCGAAGCCCACTGCGATCAGCAAACAGCAGGGCTTTCATTACAGCGCCATGAACATAGCGATCGAAATACGCCACAGGCCCCGCGATTAAGCGCTGACGGAAAATCACCGCCGAAAAATTGGGACTTGCCCCCTGGTTCACCGCTTCGCTCGGGCGACGTACATATCCGACGCCAGAATACCCAGATATAAACAACCAGCGGCCATAGTCAAAAGCGCCTGGCGATCGATAACCATGGGGACGCCGTAAACGCACTTGCGCTGATATCACGTCACCAAGATTTGGCGGCCTCTCGCCATACCAATTTAAGCGCAGACGGCCAAGAGATTTGCCCTCAGGTTTAGCATCAAATCGATAATAGCCGAGGGCCCCTCCCCGCCGCTCCGGTGGCGTCAATACCCGAAAGCGCAGAGTAATATCTTTGCCCTCTAAATCAACCGGCAATAATTGCGCGCTGCGCCAGAGACCGTAACTACTGGCGAAGGACGCCGCAAGTAAAAAAGCCACCACCGGCCAGCGCCAGCGCGACCTCAGCAGTGTACTAACACAAAAGCCGACTATTAGACTTGTGACAATAATCGTGGCTGTCGGTAAAGCCGGCGCAAAGGCCACGCCGACTATTGCCACAATCGCCGCTGTCATCCATGACAACATGCTGGAGTACCCCGATAGTTCCGTGCATAATGGCGCCGCCCCGCGTACCTAATTATGCGGCTGGATTAATTTCAACTGTCACAAATGTGAACTAGAATTGAGCGGATGGCTCGTAAATTATTTAAACGTTGGCTACCGACTCCCGAAAAAATGCGCGAGCACCCCTCGGTCCGTGTTTTTGGCAGTCTGCTGCACGACCCTAACCTCTGGCATCTGAACCGCCGCTCGGTGAGCTTGGCGTTTTTCTTGGGCCTGTTTATTGCGTTTGTGCCGATACCAACGCAAATGCTGCTTGCCGCCCTCGCCGCCATTGTCTGCCGAGCAAATTTACCAATCTCGGTCATGTTGGTATGGATTACCAACCCCGTTACCATGCCCGCCATTTTTTATTTCACCTACAAAGTCGGCGCAACGGTTATGGGTATGCCACCCAGCACCTTCCATTTTGAATTATCATGGGCTTGGCTCGCAGAAGAATTCACTCATTTGTGGCGCCCCATGCTCGTTGGCTGTTTTTTAACCGGCTTATTAGCGGGCTTAGTTGGCGCAACCAGCATACATATTCTTTGGCGAGTTCATGTCGTGCGGCGCTGGCGTAAACGCCAGGAAGCCCGCCTTAACCGCAAACTATAGCCCAAAAGGCATATTCAACTATTGCGCAGGGCCTCGGCAGGCGCCATGCGCGACGCCCGCCACGCGGGATAAATCGTTGCCAGCAGACTCATCACATACGCTAAACCGCAGACAGCCAAAACATCCGGTACTCGAATGTCAGCGGGCAAATAGTTAATTGGGTAAACATCGCTCTGTAAGAGTTTTAACCCCCAAAAACCCTCAATCGCCGCAACAACATCACCAATAAACAAGGCGAGAATCACGCCCAGCACACCACCTGCAATCGATCCAACAGCGCCAATCACCGCGCCATAGCTCAAAAAAATGCGCAAGATATCGCCCTGACTGGCACCTTGGCTGCGAAGAATACCAATATCGGCGCGCTTGTCATTAACCACCATCACGAGAGTCGACACCACATTGAACACCGCGACGCCCACCACGGCCAAGAGCATAATAACCACCAGTTTGCGCGACATTTGAATGGCATGATACATATTGCCAAATTGCTGACTCCAATCCTTCAGCATAAAGTCGCGGCCATGCACTGAGGCCAACTCCCAGGCAACTTGCGGCGCCGCAAACACATCCGTCACCGTCACCCGTAATGACACCGGCTGCGGTTCCAAGAACAAGGTCTGCGCTTGATCGATATGCATCAGCACCATTTGCTGATCAAGCTCTGTACCCGTTGCCACTAATGCCCCAACCGTCATTTGGACAAACCGCACATTCTGGCTGCCTGCAGCTTGGGGCACCCCAAAGGTGATTCGCTCGCCCTCTCCAACTCCGAGTCGGTCAGCCAAGGCCTTACCCAATATAACGGCTTTGCTGCTGGCCGCTAAAACACGTAAATCGACATAATCCTGAATCGTCGACACCTTCGCTTCTGCCGTGGGCTCCACACCATAGAACAAGCCTGGCTCGACCAAACCGCCCTTTATTAACATAGCACTACCTTGAATAAACGGCGCTGTTGCCAACACCTCGGGGTGCCGTTCAACATCACTTCGCAAGGTTTGCCAATCAGTGGTTCCCACCGCCCAGGGCTGCAGCGTGATATGCGGTACCAGCGCTAGAATGCGGCTGCGCATTTCTCGATCAAAACCGTTCATCACTGAAAGCACGGTGACTAGAAGTGCGACGCCGAGAACAAGACCAAGCATGGACAGGCGTGACAAAAAAGACACCAACTGACTTCCGGATCGGCCCGAGCTATAGCGCAGGCCAATATACACTGCCAGAGAACGCATCAGGCCGAAGCCTCCTGTAACTGCCCGTCGGCCAAACTCAAAATTCGATCCATTCGATGAGCAAGTCGCATATCGTGAGTAACAATGACCAAACTGATTTGCAGTTCGCGATTTAACTCAAGTAATAGCGCCTGAACAGACTCTGCGGTATCACCGTCTAAATTACCGGTGGGCTCATCCAGCAGGACACAAGCTGGGCTATTTGCCAAGGCCCGGGCAATAGCTACCCGCTGACGCTCGCCACCAGATAATTGCGCTGGCCGGTGTTGCAAGCGATGCCCCAAACCGACTCGATCCAGCAGTTCACTGCTTCGTGCAAAAGCCGTCGCGCGTTTTTCACCCGCAATTAACAATGGCATTGCCGCATTTTCAAGCGCCGAGAATTCGGCAAGCAAATGGTGAAACTGGTATACAAATCCCAATTCGCGGTTGCGTAAACGACTTCGCTCGCGGTCATTCATCTTCGCGATATCTTTACCGCTAACCATCACGCTACCCTGCGAAGGCGTATCAAGCCCTCCAAGCATATGCAGCAAGGTCGTTTTACCCGCACCGGAGGGGCCAACAATCGCTATGCGCTCGCCGCGTCCGATGTCGAGATTAATATCATTCAGTATATTGAGCTGCTCGGGCCCCTGAACAAAACACTTATGTAAATTGCGACAGGCTAGAACTGAGTCTGCCGGGGCGCTGGTATTAGGCATAAACACTGCACTCTTATTCATAACGCAGCGCTTCGGCGGGTTGCACCCGAGAAGCCTGCCAAGCTGGATACAAGGTCGCCAGTAAACTGAGCAACAAAGCAAAGCCACTAACAACGCCTACATCTGACCACTCTAAATGTGAGGGAAGATGAGTAATAAAATAAACCTGAGGGTTAAAGAGCTGCATGCCGCTTAGCTGCTCTAAAAATGCGACGACATCACCAATATGCTGGGCGAGCGGAACACCAATTAGCAGGCCCAAACCAAGACCAATTAAGCCAGTGGCCATACCGTAAACGATAAAAATCGCCATAATGGAACTCGGCGTGCTTCCCATGGTGCGCAATACCGCAATTGAACCCCGCTTTGCGGACACAGCCATACTCAAGATAGAGACAATATTGAACGCCGCGATAAGTACAATAAACAGTAACAATAGGCGTACCATTTGCTTTTCCATTTTGACCGCCTGAAACAAGCTACCCTGACTGTCACTCCAACTTACTGCGACACTGCCTTCAGGCAACTCCGCGGCTAGCACAGGTAGCAATTGCGGCGCGGCAAACATGTCCGTCAACTGCAGGCGCAAGCCTTCAACATCATGACCAAGCTGATATAAGCGCTGAGCGTCGCCAATGTGAATAAAGGCACTAGTACCGTCA
>NZ_JBFJWS010000034.1:0-20603 GCF_041623545.1 Zhongshania sp.
AGGGATGACGCTCGGCATTGCGGCGCGCACGCGTTAATGTCGCGAGGGCCTCTTCCAAGCGACCATTTTCCACCTGCATTTCGGCTTGGGTTAGCGCCACGGCAATGCTGGCTTTATTGCTGGTTTGCTCTGCCAAACCCAGATAATGGCGACTGCCCGATACATCACCCAAGGCATGACTAGCGCGAGCGGCCAGCAGATAATTTATTAATGGGGTCTCAGTATCTTTGGCAGAGTCAGTTAGCAGTTTTCGCGACTTAGCCCAATTACCTTCGATAAAGGCAATCATGCCTAGGGTAGTATGGCTGCGACCCCGCACGGCTTTACGATCTGTCCAAAAGGAACCAATGCTGTCGGAGACTTTAGCGCCTCGGCGCAAGCTCATAAATATCAGCAGCACCAAAATCAAGAATACCGTTAATACTGCCACGCCGACCCAGATCGTCATTTCAACCGTGGTCTGACCGTAAGCGATCAAAATATAACCCGAATCTTGCTGGATCGCCGCAGCTAAACCCGCAGCGAGCGCCAAGGCCAGCAATACCGCAATGAAAATTTTCATTTACGAACCTCTTGCTGCCAGCGATGACTTTTTAAATACACTTTCAAGCTCCGCAAAGAGCCGGAAATATCGGCCATTTCAGGACTAACGGGCATATCTCGCACGGTGTTAATTTGCTTTAGCAAGCCTTCACGGTGATCATCGAGCTGGTAATACTCCTGCAACCAGGCCGCGGCCTTATCCAGTGCACGTTGATATAACACGGGGCGATTAGCGACTAAGGCCATTTGCGCTTGTTCAAACATCAAACGTAAACTCGCCCGCAAAGCCGCCTCCTGTTCTGGCGCCAATTGCGCTTTAAAGTTTTGATCATGGTGGCGAATACGAATATAACTGCGCAATTTAGCCCAGGCTTGGTCCAAACCACTTTGTAGACGCTGCTGCCACTCATCAGACACTTCTTCCGACTCTTCAGGAGTATAGCTGGGCGCTTTATATAGCTGAAGCTTACTCGCCTCAGCAGCCAAACCCTGTAGCGCCAGATATACGCCTTCAATGTCGACATCGGCACTGTTTTGTAAGGCGCTAATTTCCTTAGCCAGCTCCGCACGCACAGGGTGTAAGGCCGTGTCGTCTAACTCCCTTAATATTGCGTCGGCATTGCTCAATAATTGCGCCGCCGCTCTGGGATCATGACTCAGTTGCGCACGTTGATTCGCCAAGCGAAGTAAATACTCCACTTCAGCGAGCAACCAATCCCTTCTGTCGACAGTCGTGAGCGACTGCAATTTGGTTTCTATCTCTTGGCTGCGACGACTCAGCGCGCTCAGCTGACCACTGCTCTCTAAGCGCAATTGGGCCAGCGCCTCGCGCTGTGCAGCCAAGCTTGCCACCAGTTCGTCCTGCGCTGTAGCCAGGCTCCGCAGCTCAGACTGTAAACTATTGGTCGCCGATGCCTCCGTCGTCGCCAACAAATACTCCTGCTGGTATAGCCAAGCTGACAATGCCAGCGCCAATACTGCAATCAATAACGCCAGTAATGCTATTACGACACCCGTACGCTTTGGCTTTGCAGGTTCAGCTTTTTGCGTGGCTGATTGTGGCGGTTCTGGTGGTGGAGCCGGCTTATTTTCGGGCGGTTTACTCACCGCGGGTTCTGGCGGCACCGGGGCCGCAGCAGCTGGTTCAGCAATAGGGTCTTTTTTATCTTCCGGTTTATCACCGCTCATTATTTTCTCTCTGCTCAAATTCACTGTTTAGAGGTGTTCTTCGCATTTTTCTCAGTCGTCGATCTAATGACTTACATAGTGCTTTAGCGCATCTAGAGTCGCCGCTGCCCCGGCATTCTCGGCCTGAACCACCTGCTCAAACCCCAGTGACGCTGCCAAAGCAGCGACCCGCTCACCCGGTACAAGTACTGTATAGGTATGTGCCATGTCACCCAGCAAGGAATTAAAATAGTGCAAGGTCTCTCCGCTGTTTACGCAAACGATATTTATCTGTTCTTTTAGCAGTAAATCCTGAAATTGGCCACGATCAAGCTTCGGGCTACTGCGTTGATAACATTCAGCATAGTCTACCTGAGCGCCTCGTGCCGCAAGCTGCTCTGCCAAATACTCACGGCCACCGAGCCCTCTTACTATAAGTATTTTCTGGCCTTGTAGTTGCAGCAAGGCTGGGGTAGACAGCAAACTTTCGCTGTTCATAGCGAGGCTATCAAACGATTGAACCTCGACATCCCTTGCCGCCAAGGCCGCCGCGGTGGCGGTACCAATCGCATATACCTTTACGCCAATTGGCCACTGGGGCCAAAATTGCTCAATTAACGCCATTCCATAGTTGACTGCATTCACGCTGATAAAAATCAAATATTGGTAGCGGTCCAAATCCATAAATTGCTGCCGGCAACGCTGCAATTCAGCGCCATGACGGCTCGGCGACAGCGGTGTGATATTTAGCAAGGGCTTGGTCAGCACCTGGGCACCTTCACCCCGCAGCGCCGCCACTAGCTCGCCGCTGCGGTCTGCGGGTCGAGTAACCAATACCCGCAGGCCACTGAGATCAGGCCGGTTTGTTGTTGCCATACACTGCCTGCAAAATCGCGCCCGCGCCTTGCGCCAGCAAGTCTTCCGCAACCGCTATACCCAGCGCTTCGGCCTTACTCTTCGGCCCCCGCGCCTCAGCGGTGAGAATGTTGCCACCGCTGGGCTCACCCACTAAAGCCCGCAACCAAAGTTGATCTGGGTCCGCGGGATCAGCGATCGCATAGCCTGCAATAGGCACCTGACACCCCCCTTCGAGGCGACGATTCATCGCCCGCTCGGCCATGACCTGGGTTGCGCTGACACTGTTATGCAGGGGCCGTAACAAGGCATTCACACGGTCATCATCAATGCGGGTTTCAACGCCGACTGCGCCCTGACCACAGGCGGGCAGGCTGGTCTCAACCGGCATAAACGACGCGATACGGGCCTGAAGTTTAAGCCGAATTAGGCCCGCCGACGCGAGGACAATCGCGTCAAACTCGCCGTCGTCGAGTTTGCGCAAGCGCGTTTGCACATTACCGCGCAAACTGGAGATCTGAAGATCAGGCCGCAAAGCGCGCAGCTGGCACTCCCGGCGCAGGCTTGAAGTACCGACGCGCGCGCCCTGCGGCAGGGCTTCAACCGTCTCAAATTGATTGCTGACAAAGGCATCGCGGGGATCTTCACGCTCGCAAATAATTGCCAAGCCCAAACCCGCTGGGAATTCCATTGGCACATCTTTCATCGAGTGCACAGCAATGTCAGCACGGCCTTCAAGCAAGGCTTGCTCAAGCTCCTTAACAAATAGCGCTTTGCCGCCAATTTTTGACAAGGGCGAATCGAGCAATTGATCACCCCGGGTAGTCATTCCCAGCAACTCAACTTCTAAGCCCGGATGGGCGGTTTGTAATTCGGCTTTAATGAATTCCGCCTGCCAAAGAGCCAGCAAACTTTCGCGGGTGGCGATGCGGATAATATTGTCGGACATAAGTCATTCCGTAAGGCAAGGTAAGCACCCATGATACGCCAGCGGCGGCGCCGACAAAACCATTAAGGTCGCGGTGATCATCTAACTTGACCCTCGCGCGGTGATATTGAATAATCGGGATCGCTGTAGTTGTACCGAAAATGGAATTTCGAGCTTATCGTCGACCTAATGTGGCAATGAGCATTTACTTAAGTGAATAAAGACTCAGCAGACAATGATGAACCTATTTGCCATGCTACGGAATGTAGCTGCTCGCCTCGTATCCGCCACGTCAAGTCAACGCTCCTGCGCAGCACGTCAAACTTGCAGGAAACGCGCTCGCTGCCCGGCCACCGCTAAGCCACGCCCAAAGGCGCTCGCGGTCCAGCAGGGCACCAGTCTAATTGAAGTACTCGTCTCCCTTGTAATTGTCGCCATTTCGGTGCTTGGCGCGGCCAGCCTACAGGTCAACGCCCTCAAATTTAATACTGCGGCAAAAGACCACGCAGCCGGGAGTATTCTGGCTTACAACATTATCGACCGGATGCGCGCAAATCGCGGCGCCGCTTTAAACGGCAGTTATGATATTGATCTCGACGATGACGCCCCCAGCGGCACCGCCCTACCTGCGACTGACCTACAACAGTGGCTGAATGCGCTGAATGAGCGTCTTCCAGGCGGTGATGCCAGTATCAGTCGTAGCAATCAGACCTTCACTATTACGGTTCAGTGGCAAGAAGCGCGACTCAAGACCAGTCGCGAAGCCAACGCCGCGAGTACCGAAAGCTACCGCTTTGTGACAGAGCTATGAAAAACACCACAATGTCCTCTACAAGGCATACTCAAGGCTTTGGTTTAGTGGAGCTAATGATTGCAGTGACCCTCGGCCTGTTACTCACCGCAGCCACCATTCAAACCGTGCTATCGGCCAGTTTAAGCCAGCGCCTGCAGTCGGGTGTTGCCCAAGTACAAGATTCGACTGACTACAGCTTTCAGCTACTCAGTCGAGATTTGCGGATGGCCGGCTATATCGGCTGTCCGTCCATTGATGAAGCCAATATAAACCTTATTGCAGCCAACCCGCCTACCGACGTTCGCCTCAGCGCAAGTGAATTTATTGCAGGGCAAGACAATGTCAGCGTCTATCCTGACGACGAGGATGACGATGACGAAGGCGGCGGCGAAGACGATCAAGGCGAAAATAACAGCGAGGACGGAGCCAGCGAAAACGAACTAAATATACTTACGAGTAGTGACACCATTACCGCTAGCTGGGCGGACGCCAAGGCCGCATCAGTGCGAGAGGCAATGGCTTTAGTTAGCGACGATATAGAATTAGCTAGCAATCCTGCAAATTTGACCGCCGGTGATTTCGCCATTATTTCTGACTGTGTGTCTGCAGACTTATTTGTTGTCACCTCGGTTAGCACCACCAGTGACGGAGTCACGATTGGTCACGGCAGTGCAAAAACTACCACCGCCAACTTAAGTAAAGCCTATGGCGAAGACGCCGAAGTTTATGGATTTTCTTCCGCCCGCTATGAAATAAAAAATACCGGCCGCACCACCAGCAGCGGCGATGCCGTGTTCTCACTGTACGGTGCACAGCGCAGAGCAGGTAGTGGTGGTAGCGACCCAGCCTCAACAGAATTAGTTGAAGGCGTGGAAAACATTCAACTGCTGTACGGTCGCGACACCAATAGCAATGGCAGCATCAATGACTATGTTGTGGCTTCTGCGGTAAGTGACTGGTCAGTGGTCGCCAGTGTTCGTATCGAATTATTATTAGCAGCAAATATAGACGCCACCGTGAGCGGCCCGCAAACCCTAAACTTTAACGGAAACACCTTGAACTTCGACGATGGCCGCTATCGACAGGTCAGTACAGCGGTTATTGCGCTGCGGAATCGTCTGCCATGATTCAGGAAATGCAGACACCCAAAGGACAGCAGGGTGCGACCCTGATTGTGACCTTGGTTTTAATGCTAATCATCACTGCAATTGCATCGTCAGCTATGCGCAACGCGACCTTACAGGAACGTATGGCCGGTAATAGCCGCGACGTAAATATGGCTTTCCAAGCCGCAGAAGCGGCGATACGCGACGCCGAACGCCTGCTCGATGCCGGTGCCCTTGGCGTGTTCGACGGCAGCGCTGGCCGCTATTTTCTTTGCGACGATAATATCACCGCCTGTGAGCAACCAGATTGGTCAGACACCTCCTCAACGGGCTGGGTCAGCGTTAGCCCCAGCTTGAGCGAAGTGAATCGTCAACCGGAATACTATATCGAAAAATACCCCGCCATCCGCGATGAAGACTCCGCCTACGACGCGGATATTGCACTCGACGATTTGGAGTTCTATCGCATTACCGCAAGAGGCTACGGACTCAGGGACAAAACCACTGCCGTAATTCAGGTCAATTTCCGGCGCCAGTAAAGCACTTCACCGATGATAATACCGCCAATTTTACAAGGATCGTACGATGGCTAGCAGACAAATAAGCTATTACCGAACACTTGCCACCACTTCTTATTTTAGTTGTCTATGCCTACTAGCCGTACTGGCTATTGCCAGTAATAGTGCATACGCGAATCACTGTACGATAACCGACACAATAGAACCCCTAGGTAATAGAAATAACCCTCGCAGCCACACCTTTAGTTCAATGTCGCGCATTGAGTCGGTGACGTTACTGCGCGTAAGGGGCGACAATGCCTGCCCAGCAGGAAGTTATTCTTATACTGACAATATTCTATCAACCGCGGCGGGCTGTCGCGGCGACTTTCGGGTTGTCGGTCTGCGTGCCAATTGCAGCAACACCCACGCCCTGCAAATTTCATCGGTACCGCTGTATATTGCCCAATCTAGCCAGCCAAATATTATGTTTTTACTGGATGATTCGGGCTCCATGCATTTTGAAATAATGCCCGACAAAAATGTATTTTTTACAGAAAATAACGGCGCCGTAACTTATCTCTACCCCCGAGCAAGCGGGGTCTACGGCAGTAGTGATTACAGCAATCACGTCGCCACCGTCGACGGCGACAAAGTATTCAATGCCATTACCCGCTCTCCCCAGCAGAATACTATTTACTACAATCCCGGAGTCACCTACACCCCGTGGATTAAATCTGATGGAACAAGCTACCCAGCCGCGTCGCCGAGCTGCGCCCTACACAATCCTATTAATACCGGCACCGGTGCGAGCAAATGTCGCGATTTAACGAGTATCAACAGTAATTACAATAACAATACTTGGCACAGCTGCAATAGCAGTGGGAGCTGCTCCGCAAGCAGCAGTAACAAAAATTTTTGGCCCGCACTATATTACTGGTATAGCGGCGACGACCCACGGGATTTAAATAATTACTCCCGCACAGAAATCCGCTCCTCAATAAGCACCTATAGCGGTCATGACAGAATAAATCGCAGTGACTGCGCAGACGCGGAAAATAGCAATTGCAGCTATGCCGAAGAGATTCAAAACTTCGCCAATTGGTATACCTATTACCGATCGCGGATCCTCGCGGCAAGAGCCGGTATCGGCTTCGCTTTTGCACAGCAAGGTTCCAATATGCGGGTTGGCTTTGGCACCATTAATAAAGGCGATAGCGCGGTCGACACCATAGACAGCAAAGCGGTGAGTCGCGGCGTGCGGACGTTTTCCGGCGCCGATCGCGATAATTTCTTTAACGATTTATATACCCGCGATATTCCCGCAGCGGGAACACCACTGCGCCTCGCACTGGATGCCGCCGGCAAGTATTTCTCAAGAAGTGACAACCGCGGCCCCTGGGGCAAGAGCCCCGGCAGCGACGACAGCACGGAACATCTTTCCTGCCGGCGCAGCTACACCGTGCTCACCACCGACGGCTATTGGAGTGGCGGCGATTCCTACGATGCCGACACCGCGAGCGCCCGCAGTAATAATGATGGCAATGATGGCGATGAAATTACCGGTAGTGTTGATCAAACTTATACTTACACAGCGGCATCACCGTTTACCGACGAAGCGAGCAATACCCTAGCCGATGTGGCCATGTACTACTGGAAGAATGATCTGCGCCCAGACCTGGCCAATGAAGTCGTTACCACGCCGAAAAATCCCGCGTTCTGGCAGCACATGACGACTTTTGGTGTTGGCCTAGGGGTTACCGGCACTATCGATCCAGCCAGCGCTTTTGCCGCTATCGATGACAGCGACACCTCGATTGCTTGGCCAGATACTTCGCCATCCACTCAAAACTGTGCAGACAATGTTTGCCCAGCCCGCATCGACGATTTACTCCACGCCAGCGTAAATAGCCGAGGTGGCTTTTTCAGTGCTACCAACCCCAATGCATTTGCTGCCGAGTTGGCGTCAATTCTCCAAGCCATTGCCGTTGAAACTCGCTCTTCGGCCTCGTCAACCGCAACCAATTCCACACGCTTAGAAAGTAACTCTCGCGTCTATCAAGCGAGCTTTGACTCCAACGACTGGTCTAGCCAAATCGTTGCATATAGCCTCACAAGCACCGGCGCGCTTGATAGCGAAGTGTGGAACACCAGCACTCCAGGGCTTATCCCCAGCGCCGCAGATCGTGCTATTTTCACCGGCATTGGTACTGGCAACAGCATTAGTACCAGCGCCACCAATTTTACTGAAGCCAACTGGGATTTACTCACTGACTTTCAACAGAATGCCTTACAAGACAGTGGCACAGTGGCTCATGGCAAAAACGTTCTCAATTGGCTACGCGGCGATCAAAGTTTAGAAGGCACAAACGGGTTTAGAACTCGCGAGGTCATACTTGGCGATATTGTTAACTCATCACCCATTTTTGTCGGCGATCACAATAGCAATAATTTCGGCTTTAATGCTTTGCCTGGCACCGAGGGCAGCAGCTATTTTGCTTTTCAAAATTCCGATTCCGGTAAAGGCGGCAGGCAGAAAATGCTTTACGTCGGCGCCAACGACGGTATGCTCCATGGCTTTAATGCCGACACCGGCGCCGAAGTTTTTGCCTATATTCCCATCGGGGTGTATGAAAACTTGGCGCTACTTAGCCATCCCAGCTATGAGCACCGCTATTACGTCGATGCCTCGCCCCGCGTCAGCGACGCCTACCTATCCGGCAGCTGGAAAACCATCTTAGTCGCAAGCACTGGCGCGGGTGGGCGCTCAGTGTTTGCTCTCGACATTACTGATCCAGACAATATGAGCGCAAGTAAATTTCTCTGGGAATTCAGTACTGCTAATGATGCCAACGATAAACTGGGCGTAGCCTTAAGTGAGCCGGTGATTGCTCGCGTAAAAGCAGGGAATCAATGGGTCGCCATTTTCGGCAACGGCTTTAACTCTAATGACACAATTAAACTCTTTGTCGTTAACTTAGCGACAGGTGAACTAATCACCGCGATTGATACGGGCTATAGCGGTGATAATAACGGTCTCGCCAGCGTAGTGCCCTTAGATATAGGCGGCGATAAAATAACGGACTACGTCTATGCCGGCGACCTGCAAGGTAATCTGTGGAAGTTTGATCTTAGCACTGACCTCGCCGCGGATTGGGATGTTAGCCGCGATAGCAATAACGAGCCACAACCGCTATTTGTTGCCACTGATGCCAATGGCAATCGCCAGCCTATTACCACCCGTCCGGTAGTAGGCAAGCATGCCTCAGGCAGCCCTATAATTTTATTTGGCACCGGCAGTTATTTCACCGTCGCCGACGGTATAACACCCAGTAACCCACAAATTCAAAGCTTTTATGGCATTCGCGATTTAGGCGCAGCAGTAAGCCGAGGCGATTTATTAGCGCAATCAATTGAATATCAAGGCAGTGGCAGCTTTGAAAATAGTGGCGACACCATCACTCGCCAAGTACGCACTGTGAGTAATAACCAAGCCAGTGCCAGCGACTTTCCCGGCTGGTATATTAATCTTATTCCGCCAAACAGCACTTCTGGCTATGGCGAGCGCTCGGTCTCGTCACCCTTGCTACGAGACGGCCGTATTATTTTCAACACGATTATCCCCGACAGTAATGCTTGCCGCCATGGAGGTAAAAGCTGGTTAATGGAAATGGACGCCAATAACGGAGGCCGTTTTGACTACTCTGTCTTTGACCTTAATCGCGACCGCGATTTTGACACCGAGGACTACATTGAATTGAATAGCGTACCCACCCCAGTAAGCGGATTAGGCTACGAAGAGTTAACTGAAACGCCTAGTGTCATCCGCAGCACAAATAGTGAGACAAAATATATGGCGAGTTCCAAGAACAATACAATTACGGAAGCCGAGAAAGCCTCTAGTAAACTCGGTCGCCAGTCATGGCGCCAGCTCCAGTAATGTCTTTCACACTTTGCGATTTAATCTAGCCCGCAGCGCCGGCAAGTGCCGTCGGCTAATCTGCGGGCCTTGCGCGATGCCCTGCATGCGCACTCGGTATCCGCCTACGCCGACGCGTTCAATGCCCTGCAAATAGGCTAATGCGACTAATGCATTGCGGTGGATTCGCACAAATTGATCGGCAAATTCTTCTTCTAATTCCTTCAAGCTTTCGTCCAGCAATAATTCACCCTCAGGATGGACTGCCGAAACATATTTATTGTCAGCATAAAAATACCGTACCGCTGACACCGGCAACAAGCTCATTCCTTGAATACTGTTCGCGCAGAGTTGCTGCCGCGGACCCGTTTCTGCCTCGCTCGCGCTCATCTCTGCCAAAGCTGATAACTGCGCCTGATTTAACCGTGATAAGCGAGAAAAGACTGCGGCGAGCTTGTCGCGCTGTATCGGCTTTAACAAATAACCCAATGCATGGGTTTCAAATGCGGCCACTGCGTATTCGTCGTAGGCAGTGCAAAACACCACTGCCGGTGCTGGATTAAATTCGCCAAATCGCTTCGCTAGATCTATGCCGCTCATGCCGGGCATAGAAATATCAAGTAGCAATACATCGGGTTTACAGCGTTCAAATTCCGCTAAGGCTTGCTCAGCATTCCCCGCTTCACCAACCACCACAATATTATCTAACTCTGCCAACAAGCGCGCCGCGCGCTGGCGCGCCAGTGGCTCGTCGTCAACTAGCAGTACCCTCACCGCGCCATTGCCCTGCGTTCATAAGCCAATGGAAATGATGCATGAGCAGTATAATGACCGCCTTCCCGCGTCGCGTTGAATTTAGCCCGATCACCAAACAGGGTCTGTAGCCGCAAACGAATATTTTCATTGGCCATGCCATTTCCCGCAGGTGTCTCACCGTTCGCCGGCAGAGGGTTAATAATATCAATTTCAACCATTTCGCTTTTAAGCCTAGCCTTTACCACCACGGTGCCGCCATCTGGCAGCTGTTGAATACCATGCAAAATGGCGTTCTCCAATAATGGCTGCAATAGCAAAGATGGCACTAGCACCTTGTCGCCGAGCTCCGCCTGCTGCCAATCCACTTTAAGGCGATCTCCCAGCCTGGCATTTTCAATACGCAAATAACGCTCACACAAATCCCGCTCATCCACCCAGGGCACCATGCTCATGCCGCCCTGCAGATTAGCCCGAAACAGCGCCGCCAAATCTTCGACTGCCTGCTCCGCTTTCACGGGCTCGACACTGATTAAGCTACTAATACTATTGAGGGTATTAAACAAAAAGTGGGGACGAATCCGCGAGTGCAAGGCATCGAGACGGGCGTGTAAAATACTCTGCTCACGCAAGCGGAACTGCAGGCTAAGATAAGCATAGCGCATGCCCACACCAAGAATTAGGCTGGCCACCGCAAGGTTGTCGGCAATCTGCCAAAAATCGATATTCCACACTTCACCCTGCATCACCCCGCTCGCCAGCCATTGGGCGACCACAGTAACCACCGTGACCCAACACAAACCAATAACAAAGCTAATGCCAGCGGTGTAAGCGGTACTGGTGCGCTCAAAATACGGCTTGCACCACGTCAAAATTGTCGCCGCGCCCAGTAAACACCAAATGATGTACATACCGGACAGGCCCAGTAAAAACCAATCAAAATTCTGCAAACCCGATTTCAATATGGTCAAGGACAGTGACAGGAGCACAGCCAGCAAGACAATTAACAATAGTGACTGTGGGCTGAGAAGGTCACCGATAAAAGATATTCGGCGAACTCGGTAATCCAGAGGTTTATCTGCTTCGCGTCGTTGCACAATGCCTGCCTATGTCAAAATTTAGCTGGAAAACATTGAGCATAGCAGGCAAATGCCAGAGCGCATATTCAAAAAAGAGTGCGGATACAATCAGTTAATTGGATAAGCGGTCCAGCCTTCAGTCCACATCACATTCACGCCCGGTCGAAACGCGCCACGATAATTCGCCGCCTCATCCCAAAACTCGCCCTGGGGAATTGCCTGGGCTTTATTTCTGGCCGGCGAGCTCGCCGCGAGGCGGTAGTCGTGGTCGCTTTCACTCTGTAGACGGTGAATGAATTGCGGATCATTCCCTAGCTCCGCCTTCGCACCGAAGTAGGCGGCCTCGTCAAAGCCACCGTCATCATCTTGATCGCCCACTTCCTGTGCATAAAAACTGTGGCCGTCGCTACCAATATCGGCCAAAAGCAGGCCAGCAAAACTCAATTTGCCCTCGTTAATACGCGCAACCGTACTGGCGTCTTTGACATCGACAGCCTCCCCCGAGAAGCCCTCTACGACCATATTGTTAAAATGGCCACCGGTCCCTCTGCGCAAGGTCATCGCGCGCTGGTGCTTCTCACCGCTTTGCATACTTTGCAGGGTAATATTATAAAAAGTCGGTTCCGATATCGGTTCGGCGTCGTGATTGATCTCATTGTTATCCGCTTCAAAAGCGTTATCGCCCACGCCCGGATACTGCTGCACTTGCATAAACTGCACTCGGCCAGTCCAGCCCATATCCCAGTCTAAAGAATCATCCGCCGCGCCGGTAATCAAAATATGACGGAGGTCCACGTTACCGCCAAAAATTTCAATACCATCATCAAGTGCCCGATGTACCTGCACGTTGCGAATAATCGTTTTACTGCCGCAACCCCCTAGCGTTAGGCCATTTAGCTCGTTATTGGCGTAGACCTCGAAACCCGCAAATTCAATCCGGGCAAACTCGAGCACCCCACAATTGGCGCTAGCATCGACGCCGCCAAACATGCCACGCGTATCACCGGCATCTAAGCCTTCTATTTGCGCATCGGCAGTATTCACTGGCGCATTCCCCAATAAAACCACGCCACCCCAATCGCCAGCACTGCGCTTGCCAGCAGCCATATTACTGGTAAAGACTATTGGCGCCCGCGCCGTGCCCCGCGCCAAAATGCTACCGTCGCGAGTCACTAATAAAGCGCTGCCGCTACGGCCTTGCACCACGGTGCCAGCTTCAATAACCAAACGCGCGCCAGCTTCAACATAGACAATACCGTCAAGCACCCAAGTTTTGTCTGCCGTCCACAGCTGCTCGCCGTGAATAGAGCCACTCACTATTTTAGTGCCGCTATACAGGCTTTTCAGATCTTCACTAAAAAAGCCAGCACCAACAAAGCCGCCAAGTATCAGTAACGTGAAAACCAACAATAACTTACCTAAGGGCCTAGCCTTGGGCTCGACGACTTGTTTAAAACCAATCGTTTCCGCAATATCTGGGTTCATGCTGGCAACTCGGCGGTCGTGGCGACCTTGGGTAAGTGCCGTATTGATATTAATCCGGCGTAAAGCGACGCCCAGCTCGCGAATTTCCATATTGCTGCTCACGGCGGCCTGCTCTATTAATTCTTTGCGGTAAGCGGGATCATTTAACAGGGTATTGAAGTGAATATAGCGCACGCCCTTGTCACCCTGCTTGTCGTAGCTCAACTTCAGCTGCCAAAGCATTTCCACTAATTTAGCGCGGGGGGAACTGACGTCATTCATTGCTCTTCCTTGGGTATTTGGCCGATTTTCAGGAAAAACAGTATGGCGAGGAGATATGACAACGTTATTACATATCGCCTGCACAGGCGGTCGCCCGCAAAGCTGCTATAATGGCGGCTTTTCAGCCACTGCTGACTGCTCGGCGCAGAGCCATAGGGGAGCGGTCACAGCCAAGCGACAGGAACTACAGCGCAATGAGTGACAAAGATCCAAGCATTAAACCCTGGGGCGGCCGCTTTACCGAGGCCACCGACCAGTTCGTAGAGCGTTTTACGGCCTCAGTCAGCTTTGATCAGCGCCTGTATCACCACGACATCAATGGCTCACTAGCCCACGCCGCTATGCTGACCAAGGTCGGCGTACTCAGCACCGATGAGCTCAGCAAAATTCAGCAAGGCTTAGAAGAGATTCGCGCCGAAATCCTCAGCGGGCGCTTCGAGTGGTCGGTCAGCCTCGAAGACGTGCACATGAATATTGAAGCCCGTCTCACCGACAAGATCGGCATTACCGGCAAAAAGCTGCACACTGGACGCTCCCGCAACGACCAAGTCGCCACTGATATTCGTCTGTATTTACGCGATGAATTGGCGCTGATCGTTACTGAACTAAGCCGCCTACAGCAGGGTTTAATCGAGCTGGCTAAACGCGAAGCAAACACCATTATGCCGGGCTTTACCCACTTACAAACGGCCCAGCCGGTGACATTTGGCCACCATATGCTGGCCTGGAATGAAATGCTGGAGCGGGACTTCAGCCGCTTCCAAGACTGCGCCGCCCGCTTAAACCAGTGCCCGCTGGGCGCAGCAGCGCTAGCCGGCACGACGTATCCCATCGACCGCCACTACAGCGCCGAATTGCTCGGCTTTGACCGCCCAACCGAAAACTCACTCGATTCGGTCAGCGACCGGGATTTCGCTATTGAATTTGCCGCCGCCGCCAGCCTACTCATGACCCACATGTCGCGCTTCAGCGAAGAGCTGGTGTTGTGGACCTCGGCGCAGTTCAAATTTATTGAGCTGCCAGACCGCTTCTGTACCGGCTCGTCGATAATGCCTCAAAAGAAAAACCCCGATGTACCTGAGCTTATTCGCGGCAAGGTAGGTCGCGTAAACGGTCACCTGATCAGCTTGCTCACTCTCATGAAGTCGCAGCCGCTGGCCTATAACAAAGACAATCAAGAAGACAAAGAACCACTCTTCGACATTATCGACACGGTTAAAGACTGCCTAAAAGCCTACGCCGATATGGTGCCGGCGATTACCGTCAACGCCGACGTAACCCGCGAAGCAGCCATGCGTGGCTTCTCTACCGCCACCGACCTTGCCGACTACCTAGTCCGCAAAGGCCTGCCCTTTCGGGACGCCCACGAAGTGGTCGGTAAGTCAGTTGCCTACGGCATAGCTGAGAACAAAGACCTCTCAGAAATGAGCCTTAAAGAGCTACAAACCTTTAGCACCGATATTGAACAAGACGTGTTTGACGTACTGACGCTGGAAGGTTCAGTGAATGCACGAGACCACATTGGCGGCACTGCGCCTAAGCAAGTATTGGCTGCGGCTGAGCGGGCGTTGGCGCGGCTAAATCTTCGGGCTTAAGATCGCAGCGGAGCGTCACCTTGCTGGCGCTCTCGCATCCTGTCCGCTAAGACTCCTTAACTTCATGGGCGGGAATTAGATCTGTTATATCTGCCCCACGCAGACGCATTGCTACCGTACAAAAGGTATTGCCGGGGCTTGCTTGCGACGACAGCACAACGAACTGTCCACCGGCTTTTTTCACTACCTCACGATCAAACTGCATCATTCTATAACAGGCGTTTACATCCCCTGTTGCACGAAGTGGGCACGGCGTATGAATTTCAGCAATCACTGTATCCGCCGAAATCTCCTTAATTGGAACTTGCTTCGATGAAGGAAATCCGCGCTGCCACTGTCTGCCGAGGTCGGCCAAATTCTTCGCTTCGCGAATACCCTTTGATTTTATCGTCGCCTTTGCGATCCCGCTCATAAATGCGCTTGTGATGGGGTTTAGCGACTCTTTTGTTGCCATCCACGCCGACGTTGCGAGCACAGCCTGAACCGAATGTTTGATGAGATAATTTTTAATTTTCATCACATACCTCAACTTTATTTCCAGTTCCGGTCAATGTAATACCATCGCGAAGCGAGTGATATACCAAAACGGGTAACAGAATGCGCCACTGCTACCCGCCTGTGACTCTACATAAGACAATATAATCTTATTCCTGCAGTACAAGATATTGTATTCAACTCGTTAAAGGAGCCTGTCATTGGCACGCTTATAGAGGCGCCGAAGTTATTGAAAATAATTCTTATTTGGCTTTGAAAGTTGCCACCCCAACCGTTACATTACTGGGCTAAAGCAGGATTTTAGCGCGGCATGGCATTCTGATTTATTTCCGCTATTTCACTATCAGGCGCGCACCATTTAAGGGAGAAACACACCGATGTTCGGCGTTGACCACAAGCATTATATTTCGACCTATTTGCCTTTCGCGACGGTGTGCCTATTCAGCTTGGGTTTGATTGCCTGCCAGCCCGCTCCCGAGACCGCCGCCAAAGCCCGCTCCGCTGCTCCGGTCAAAGTACAGGTTTTACAATTAGAGACCGTGCAAACTCGGCTCCAGGCACTCGGCAGTTTAATTGCCAAAGAATCCGTCGATATCAGCAGCACTGTCACCGAGAAAATTCAACACCTGCATTTTAGCGACGGTCAGCAAGTCACGGCGGGGCAACTATTGGTCACCTTGGAGCAGGCCGTAGAAGCGGCGCAACTAAAATCTGCACAAGCGGATTTAGCCGAGCACGAGCGTGAATTGCAGCGTTTACACGGTCTATTGGCCAAGCAATCTGCCGCCCAAACCGAATACGACCAACGGCAATCAGCAAAGCTTCGTGCTAGCGCCAAAATTGCGGAGATTACCGCCCTAATCAACGAGCGTAATATTCGCGCGCCATTTAGCGGTGTGCTTGGCTTGCGCGAACTTAGTCCCGGCGCCTTGCTTAGCCCCGGCACACGGATTACCAGTCTCGATGATATCAGCGTCATGCGGCTAGAATTTGCGGTCCCCAGTCTCAACATCGCCGCCGTCGCGGTGGGCCAGGAGATCGTCGCCCACAGCGACGCCCTAAAAGAAGATTTCACCGGCCAAATTACTGCCATTGACAATCGCATTGACGCCATTAACCGCAGCTTAAAAATCCGAGCGCAAATCGCCAATCCAGATGGTCGCCTCAAACCGGGTATGTTAATGCAGCTCAACCTTATTACGGCTGAGCGCGAAAGCATGTTAATACCGGAATCTGCTGTTCAGAGCGTGCAATTAGAACACTATGTATGGTTGATGGATAAGGAAGGTAAAGCCCAACAGCGTGAGGTCGAAATTGGTATTCGTAAGCCTGGCTTTGTGGAAATTCGCAACGGCCTAGCAGTTGGCGAACAGCTGATATATGAAGGTATCGGCCGGCTTCAGGCCGGAATGCCCGTCGCACCACAGGGAAGTGAATAATTTATGCTGCTCAGCGATACCGCTATAAAGCGACCCGTCTTTGCCGTTGTCCTTAGCCTACTGTTACTCGCTTTTGGCCTACTTGCCTTTGAGCGCCTACCGTTGCGGGAATACCCAGATATAGATCCACCCGTGGTATCGATACGCACCAGCTATACTGGCGCATCAGCCGAGGTCGTGGAGTCGCGGGTTACGCAAATCATCGAAGACCGCATTGCCGGTATCGAGGGCATTAAAACCATAAATTCGAGCAGTCGCGACGGTTTTTCGGCGATCAATATCGAATTTGAGTTAACGAGAGATATCGACGCCGCCGCCAACGATGTGCGCGATCGCGTGTCGGGCTCTCTCGCTAGCCTTCCCGACGAAACCGATACCCCAGAAGTGCGCAAAGCCGATGCCGACGAGCAAGTTATTTTGTGGCACAACCTCACTTCCCAGCGCCACACTCCTGTTGAGCTCGCCGACTATGCTCAGCGCTATTTGGTTGACCGTTTTGCCGTACTAGACGGTGTTGCAAGCGTGCGCATCAGTGGTGGTCCTGCTTACGCGATGCGCATTTGGATAAACCGCGAAGCCTTGGCGGCGCGACAACTCACCGTGGCCGACATTGAGTCGGCACTGCGCAAGGAAAACCTTGAGTTACCTGCGGGCACCTTAAAATCAATCGATCGCGATTTTGTGGTCAAGCTCAACCGCCATTACCTCAGCCCCAGTGACTTTGAAAACCTCGTCGTCAAACGCGAGGCTGATGGCTATTTATTGCGCCTCAAGGAACTTGCGAAAGTGGAACTGGGCGCGGTTGAAGAGCGCAATTTTTTCCGGGGCAATGGCGTGCCGATGGTCGGCCTCGGAATTGTTAAGCAAAGCGTGGCAAATACCTTAGCGGTCGCCGAGGCCGCGCGCGCCGAAGCCGAGAAAATCCGTAAAATTTTGCCTGCCGGGGTAGAGTTACACGCTAGCTACGACAGCTCGGTCTTTATATCTAGCGCAATCAGCGAGGTCTACACTACCTTATTTATTGCCGCAGGCTTGGTGGTGCTCGTCATCTTTCTATTCCTTGGTGACTTTCGCGCCATGCTTGTGCCGGCACTGACTGTGCCGATTTCTCTCATTGCCACGTTTAGCGCCTTATACGCCCTCGGCTATACCGTAAATTTACTGACGCTACTCGCGCTCGTATTGGCCATTGGCCTCGTCGTCGACGACAGCATCGTTGTTCTGGAAAACATTCACCGCCGCTTACTCAGTGGCGAATCACCGCTCGTGGCCGCCTATCGCGGCAGCCGCCAAGTCGGTTTCGCGGTGTTAGCCACGACGGCAGTATTAGTTGCGGTTTTCATTCCCATCAGTTTTTTAGAGGGCAATGTGGGCCGTCTGTTTGGCGAGTTTGCGGTCGCCATGGCGGTAGCGGTTATGTTCTCCAGCTTGGTTGCGCTCACCCTGTCACCAGTGGTGTGCGCGTGGGTACTCAAGCGCGAAGCGATACACGGCGGACTCGCCGCCTTCGTCGAACGCCTGCTCCAGAATATGGAGACCCGCTATGGCAGTTTGCTCGAACGCAGCATGCGACATCCTGTTCTGGCCGCCGGCGCGTTACTAATCACTCTCTTGGCCTGCGGTATTCTATTGCAAACAGTACCCGCCGAATTTGCGCCAAAAGAAGACCGCGGCGTTATTATTTTGATGATGCGGGCGCCGGAGGGCTCTTCTTTTAATTACACGACGCGGCAAGTGGCTGAGGTTGAAACTAGGTTGATGCCCATGGTCGAAGGCGGCGATATCAAGCGCTTTTTGCTCCGCGCACCCGGCGGCCGGGGCGGCGCCGACGCCTTCAATGAAGCAACCAGCATTATCGTATTGTCTGACTGGTCCCAGCGTCGTCCCGTTGGCGCCCTCGTCGGTGAAATTCGGCAACGCTTGGCCGACTTCCCCGGTCTGACCGTATTTCCGATAACGCCCCAGTCACTGGGTGGCGGATTTAGCAAACCCGTTGAATTCGTGCTGGGCGGTAGCGATTACCGCGAGCTCGCCAAATGGCGGGATATTCTTATTACAGAGGCACGTAAAAACCCTGGTCTACTCGGTATAGATAGCGACTACCGAGAAACCCAGCCGCAATTGGCGATTAATATCAATCGCGACCGCGCCGCCGCCCTCGGCGTCGACGCCGCTGAGATTAACCGCACCTTAGAGACCCTACTCGGCTCCCGCCGCGTTACGACCTTTATGATGGCTGGTGAAGAATATGACGTTATTCTTGAAGGCGAAGCGGAAAGCCAACGCAGTCCCGAAGATCTCCATAATATTTATGTGCGTTCTGCGAGCACAGGGAATTTAATTCCACTGGCCAATTTGGTCACGATTATTGAGCGCGGCGATGCGCCAACGCTAAACCGTTATAATCGGGTACGCGCTATCACCATTGATGCCAGTCTCGCTGAGGGCTACTCCCTAGGTGAGGCCCTTGCCGCTTTAGAAGCCATCGCCGCTGAGAAAATTCCGGAGGCACTCATCGACTACAAGGGTCAATCACTTGATTACCATGACACCAATGGCGGAATTTACTTTAGCTTTGCCCTAGCACTCCTCGTCGTTTATTTGGTATTGGCGGCCCAATTTGAAAGTTTTATACACCCGTTTATTATTCTGCTCAGTGTGCCACTTGCCGTGGCAGGCGCCTTGTTTGGCCTCTATTTATTTGATCAAAGTCTCAACATCTACAGCCAAATTGCCCTCATTATGCTCGTAGGCCTAGCGGCAAAAAACGGAATTTTACTGGTGGAGTTCGCCAATCAATTGCGGGATCAAGGTTTGGATTTTGACGACGCTATTTTACGCTCCGCTCAGCAGCGGCTGCGCCCGATCGCCATGACTGCGATCACCACGATTATGGGCGCAGTGCCACTTTTGCTGTCGTTTGGCGCGGGGAGTGAAGCTCGTTACGTGATTGGTATCGTGGTGGTATTTGGCGTCGGCGCTGCGACCCTACTCACCCTATTTGTTATTCCCATGGCTTACCGATTATTGGCCCGCAATAGCGCCTCACCACAAGCAGTGGCTAGGCAATTGAGTAAAGAGCTGGCAGCCAGCGAAGACAAAGAGCGCGCCGAATAGGCCCGCTTTCGCTTTAGAGATGCCCTTAAGCGCGAGATCAATATGCGCTGAAAGGACTTATAACGATCGTACTCGGCTTTTCTGCGACGACACTGGAGAAACCTTAGTAGCGTCGACGTCGAGCATACACACTTCTTTGAATAAGCGGTGGGCGGCGGTGTATTCCGTTAGGGCATCTGCCGCCAAAAGAATCGCAGCAGCGGTCCACGTTGGACGCTCATCCGGCCACAGTAAGTCTTCGGCAAATTGATAACCGGTCCAATACTCACCATCGCTATCCCGCCATTGGTGCAACCAGCTATACACGGTTACCGCACGAGCATGATCACCCGCCGCTAACAATGCCATTGTCAATTCACAGGACTCGGCAACAGTGACCCAGGGCTGATCAGACACACAGCGACAGCCCATGCCCTGCTCGACAAATTCGCCCCAGCGTTTTTGTAAGTGAGCACCCGCTTTCGCAGGCGGAATTGCACCACTCAATACAGGGTAAAACCAATCCATAGAGTAGCGGGATTTACTTTCCCAGGTGCGGTCGAAACGCTCTGGCTTTTTACGCAAGGCCTCG
>NZ_JBFJWS010000035.1:0-20048 GCF_041623545.1 Zhongshania sp.
CGGCATTGCAATGAACGTCAGCATAATCGCGGTGGGAATACCCACCACTACCCAAATCGTAAAGCGAAAAGGGAAGAACGCCATAAGGGTAATAAAAACTAAACACATACCCACCAAGGCGTTGCTGGTTAACATCTCAAGTAAGTTGCGGGCATAGCGGGTGGTGTCGTTAAAGGCACTTAATTCCACGCCTAAAGGGACCAGCGCTTGCTGCTCTTCGACAAAGGCGCGCAAATCATTGGCAACGGCTAAGCCGTTAGCGTTGGCAGCCTTTTTTACCAGCAAGCTAATACCCGGTTCACCATTGGCCAAGGGCTGAACCTGCCAATCTTCGTAGTCCACCACAACTTGGGCAATGTCTTTGACCCGCAAAAAATTATCGCGGCCAACTACCCTCACAATCACATTTTCGACGTCGTGAGGTTCCCGAAACTGGCCCACTGTGACCACGTCCCGCTCAGAGCTGGTCGATTCTATCGATCCGCCGGAGTCCCGGACATTACGAGCGCGAATAGCCTGCGCAATCTCATCGGGGTCAATTCCCAATTGCTGTAACCGCTGGGGATTGAGCAGTATTTTTACTTCTTTGCGGCGGTAACCATTGCGATCAGAACCAACAACACCGCTAATCCGTCGCACGTCTACCTGCAGACGGCGCGCCGTACTGCGCAGCACATCTTCATCGACATTGCCGTGAATAAGCAGCTCCATAACCGGTGTGCGGTCAGGATCGTCGATATATAAATCGGGTTTTTCCGGTACTTCAGCAGGCATCCGCTGATAGGCTCGATCGATCGCCATTTGCAGGTCGTTGCGGAAAATAAGATTTTGCTCGCGAGTATTACTTGAGCTGGATTGCACTAGAATACTCGACACCCCCTCCATGCTGGCCGAGCGCAGCACATCAACCCCGTCTATTTCGAGGATTTCTTCCTCCAGAGGCACGGTCAACGATAACTCTACGTCTTCAACACTGGCACCGGGCCAAGCGGTGGTAACAGTAAACACCCCCAGATCAATCGAGGGGTAGCTACTAAACACCTGCGCGCGGGTGGCGACAATACCGCCTAAAAATGCCATCACCAAAAACAGGTTTACCAATAAAGGGCGTCGCGCAAAAAAGCTGATTAACGCCTTCATTCCTGAGCTCCGCTGACGCCCATGCGCCGACTTACCGCGCGGCCATCAACCAATGATTCTAAATGACTAATAATCAACTCATCGCCGACAGCCATTCCCGCGAGGACCGGTAATCGATCGCCGACACCAGCGCCAAAACTGGGCTCCACCTCGCGCGCCACACCGTCTTGATAGATAAATAATACCCGGCGGCGGTTCCTGTCGACCAAATACTTTTTATCGACTACCAATACATTTTTACGAACAATACCCCGCATATTGACTTGCGCCGACATGCCCGGACGCAATTGCCGCTCGGGGTTACTCACGGTTAATTTAACGGTGAAATTGCCCGTCTCAAGATCAGCGGCAGAACTCACCAGCTCAACGCGAGCGCTGAGCTCCTGTCCTGGAACAGCCGGTGACAATACACTGGCCTCATCACCGAGACGCAATTGATTTACCTCGCGCTCGCTCACATAGGTCACTACCCGCAGGGTATCTGCGACTTGTACTATCGCCAGAGGGTTTCCCGGTAAAACCGTTTGACCCAATTCTACCAAACGCTTATCGACCACTCCGTCTACTGGACTGATAATGCGTGTTTCCCGCAAACCTTGCTCAGCGAGCGCCAGTGCCGCTTCCGCCTCATCAACTGAGGCGCGAGCGCGCTCATAGTCAGACTCGCCCTGTTTTAGCTGCTCACGCGACAGTGCCCCCGTTGCCATCAAGTCGCGATAGCGAAAGTAAGTGGCCCGGGACTTTTCAAGCTCAGCCCGCGCCCGGAGTAAATTAGCCTTCGACTGCCGTACCCTAAGCCCTTGCTTTTGGTTATCCAACTCAATCAGTAAATCGCCGGCCCGCACATTTTGGCCATCGCGAAAATGGACCTTTTCGACGGTGCCTGAAAAGTCGACACTGATGGTCACCTCTTCGGTCGATTCAAAATGACCATAGGCGGTAAACTGTAACTGCCAATCGCCGGCGTCCAGCGTTTTGGTATTAACGGACAGTTTGGCGACCTCAGCACTGGCGGGCGCAGCCGATTTAGGTTGCTCACAGGCGGAGACGAGCATCGTCAGCGAAAAGACTATGGCAACCGAAACACGGTAGAGCATGAGTGAGTAATCCTTAATACTAATGATATAGACAGTTTAAGTCATACTCGCAGCCTTAAGGCTCAAGTTACAAAGTATTAAGAATTTCCTTACAGTGCCCCGCCACACCGATTAACTCACTGCTGGATATTTTTCCGCCATCATCACCCGAATGTCTTTCTTTAAGACCTTACCGGTGGGATTGCGCGGCAATGCCGCAATGTATTCCACCTTGCGTGGAATTTTGTAACCCGCCAATTTGCCCCGACAAAATTCACTCAGCTCCTCAGCGCTCAACTCTGGCTGGCCGCCGGAAACCAGCACAGCGAGGGGAATCTCCCCCCACTTGGCATCAGGCACGCCAATCACGGAGGCATCTTGAATCTGCGGGTGGGACACCAGCAAGTTTTCAATTTCAGCCGGGTAGATATTCTCGCCGCCGGAAATAATCATGTCTTTGACGCGGTCTTGAATATAAACATAACCCTCTTCGTCCATACGCCCCGCATCGCCGGTGTGCAGCCAACCATCGACAACCGTTTTCTGAGTCGCTTCAGGATTATTCCAATAGCCCTGCATAATCTGAGGGCCTTTGGCGATAATTTCGCCGATTTCGCCCAGGGGCAACTCCACACCGTCTTTGCCTACTATTTTTATTTCCGAGCCAAACACAGCGCGGCCGCAGGAACGCAGTAACTCCGGGCGACCCGCCAAAGCCTTGCGATGATCTGCTGCCGTTAAAAAGCTCAATGCCATGGTCGCCTCGGTTTGGCCATAGCCCTGCACAAAATCGCAACCGAAAGCGTCTATGCACTCCTTCAATAAGGTTTCTGAAATCGGCGACGCGCCGTAGTTTATCGTGTGCAATTCAGAGAAATCGTAGTCCTTGATATTGGGCACCATGGCCAGCGAGAACTGGAGCATCACCGGAATAACGGCAACAGTACTAATATGTTCTTTGGCAAGGGTTTCGATCATGCCGACCGGATCGTAGTCTCGGTGAATAATCATCGAGGCGCCATAAATCACCCCCAATAAAGCACCGACTAAGCCCACGGCGTGGAATGTCGGCGCAATGACGAGCCCCCGCTCGCCCTCTCTAAAACCAATACCCGTGCTCATCGGCGCCTGATAGGAGTTGGCCAACACATTGCCATGACTGATTAATACCCCCTTCGGTAAGCCCGTGGTGCCGCTGGTATACATTTGAAATAAAATATCGTCACCAGTGATTTCCACTTCGTTCAAGCTGGCAGGGGTTTCCAGCCACGCCGCTAAAATAGGCGCGCTCTCGTCGCTGTCGATGCACACGCAGCCGATTCTATTAAGGTAATCGCCACGCAGACAATGAAACTCCTGATCCATGAACAGCAGCTTTACCTCTGCGTCGCCGGCAATAAAATCCAGTTCCGGCGCTGTAAGGCGATAATTTAGCCCTACAGCGACGGCCCCGATACGTGCGCAAGCAAGAAAAATACAGAGGTTGTCTACCGAGTTTTTCGCCAGTATCGCGACCCGGTCGCCCTTGCCAATACCTTCGGCCTGAATATGCGCTGCGATGCTATTGATATGCTCCCACGCCTGCGCATAGCTGAGCGTTTTAACATTGTCGCTGGCCATCATCATGTCGCCACGGCGGCTGGCGTGGTAGGCGGTATGGTCGCTAAGATTACTAAACAAGTTCATGGCGTACTCCAAATTATTGTTATTGTTCCAAATCAATTAACACGCTAAGCGTAGCTTAATTCACAATACTTACGACGCTGATTGGCGGCATTGCCGAAATAGCTGTCGATCATCATCAGCCGCT
Source organism: Zhongshania sp. (assembly GCF_041623545.1). Classification (GTDB taxonomy): domain Bacteria; phylum Pseudomonadota; class Gammaproteobacteria; order Pseudomonadales; family Spongiibacteraceae; genus Spongiibacter. The sequence goes on from NZ_JBFJWS010000035.1 coordinate 4,027, forward strand.
TTAGGTAGTGACCGATCGGCATTTCATTACTTACGCCCATACCACCGTGCAGCTGCACCGCCTCTTCGGCCACTTTGCGGCCGTATTTACCCACCATCGACTTAAGCGCCGCAATATCTTTGCCGCGCTCAGCACTGCCATCCAATACCGAACACTGCGCGCGAATCAGCAGTGAGCGACACTGCTCGGTGGCCATAAACATATCAACCATACGATGTTGCAAGGCCTGAAACTTACCAATAGCCGTGCCGAACTGCTTGCGAGTATTGGCGTATTCTGCGGTGGCCTTATACAAATATTCCATTGCGCCAACGGCCTCAGCGCAGAGCGCGATGAGGCCCTCCTCCACCACATCTAACATTAACGGGTAGGCATCGCCTTCGGCAGTAAGCATGTCGCTCGCTGGCACACGCAGATCACTGAAGCGAATATTCACAGCGCGCTGGCCGTCCATTAGCGCCACTTCTTCGCGTTGCACCGCAGGGTTCCGCGCATCTATTTTAAACAGACTAATACCTTGTTCACTGCCCACCTCACCACTACTGCGCACGGGCAGTAAAATAATGTCAGCTGCGGCATTTAATACCAACAGCTTTTCACCATTGAGGATATAGTGGTCGCCGTCGCGCTGGGCCCTGCTGTTGACGTGGCTCAAACGAAACTCGCCCTGAACCTCTAGCCAGGCAAAGCTCGCTTGCACATCCCCCGCCATAATCCCCGGCAATAAACTTTGGCTTAATGCCTTATTACTACTGCGCGCCAGTAGCTGTCCGGCCAATACAATACTGGGCCAATAGGGTTCAACCACCAAAACCTTGCCAAATTCTTCCATGAGCACACAGGTATCAACAATACTGCCGCCAAAACCACCCTGCTCTTCAGCAAAAGGCACCGTGAGCCATCCCAACTCAGCAAAGCTCGACCAATGACCCGCGCCATTAGCCTGCTTGATAATCGCGTTGCGCTGCTCCGGGCTGTAATTGCCAGACATAAATTTCGTCACGCTGTCTTTGAGCATGAGTTGTTCTTCTGTTAGCGAAAAATCCATTCTATCTCTCCTGCTTGGCCCTATAGGCCCAGTGCGAATTTAGCGATGATATTGCGCTGCACTTCGTTGCTGCCGCCGTAAATCGTACAGGCTCGGCCAAACATATAGCTGCGCCGCGCCATATTGCCGGTACTTTGCCACTGCGCATCCGCTCCTTGTGCCAAGGGCAGCATGCCACCAAAACTCGCGGCCACATCCCACTGCAGACTCTGAACGGCTTGCTGCATTTCCGTGCCCTTTAACTTCAGTAGCGACGATTCCATACCGGGCGCCCCACCGCTATCAATGGCACTCAACACCCGCAATTCGAGAAACTCTAGGGCCATCACTTCCATTTCAACATCAGCCAGCCGCGCTTGGAAATCAGCTGAGCTAAGTAAGCTTGGCGATTGATTATGACTCTGGGCTGCCAACTCGCGAATATTCGCCAAGGTACGCTTGCAGTAAGCGACGCCAGACAATGCCGTGCGCTCGTAGGTGAGCAAGGCTTTGGCGTAAGTCCAACCCTGATTTTCTTCACCAATGCGGTTCGCAATCGGCACCCGTACATTATCAAAACTGACCTCATTGAGGTGGTGCTCGTCATCAATTGAGATAATCGGCGACACACTCACGCCGGGGCTATTCATATCAATGAGTAAGAAGCTAATACCCTGCTGGGGCTTACCCTCGTTGCTGGTGCGCACCAGACAAAATATCCAATCCGCGTACTGTGCATAGGTCGTCCAGATTTTGGTGCCGGTGACCAAATAATCATCACCGTCGCGCACAGCCTTGGTTTGCAATGCCGCTAAATCTGAGCCCGCACCGGGCTCAGAATAGCCCTGACACCACCAAATATCAGAGGACTTCGTTGGCGGTAAAAAACGCTGCTTTTGCTCTTCAGAGGCGTAGCTGTACAACACTGGCGCCACCATCTTTATGCCCATCGGGACCACGTCAGGCGCGCCCGCTGCAGCCAGTTCAGTGCTGTAAATGTATTTTTGGGTTGCACTCCATGGCTGCCCGCCGTGCTCTACCGGCCAACCGTGCGCTGCCCAACCTTTGCTGTCCAAGCATTTCTGCCACTCAATACTGGCATCGCGAAACGTATCGGGGTGATGAATACGGGCGGCCAGCTCGGGGGTGTAGTTGTCCCGCATAAAGCTGCGCACTTCACTCTGGAATGCCAGCTCATCGGCATTAAATTTAGCGTGCATAGTGTGTATCTCTTTGCTGTTGATAACGTGTTAGCGCGGTTTATTCAAAAAACGAGGTAAATTTATCTGAATACAAATCGCGGCCAATAATCAGTTTCATAATTTCTGAACTCCCGGCAAAAATGCGGGTAATCCGCGCGTCGGTATACATACGGCTTATGGGATATTCGTCCATATAACCTGCCCCGCCATGCAACTGCACCCCTTCATCCACCATTTTGCACAATAGCTCGCTGGTAAACAGTTTGGCTTTCGCCGCGTCTTCTGAGGTCAAGGCGCCCGCGTTGTGGGCTGCCACACATTGATCGACATAGGCCTGCGCTACATCCAACTCAGTGCGCAAATCCGCCATCTTAAATTCCGTGTTTTGCATTTTCGACAGCGGCTTACCAAACACCTTACGCTGCTGAGTAAACTCTCTGGTCACCTCAAAGGCTTTGTGTGCGCCAGATAAAAATCCACAGGCACCAATTAAACGCTCTTCAGCCAGGCCCTGCATTAGGTAAATAAAGCCGTGACTGGGGTCTCCTAAGACGTTCTCTTTGGGTATTTGTACATCGGTAAAAAACAACTCAGCGGTATCCTGCGCCTTCATACCCATTTTCTTCAGATTGCGACCGCGCTCGAAGCCTTCCATACCGCGCTCTACCAAAAACAAGCCAACGGCGTGGGGGTTGTTATCGGGATCGGTTTTCGCCGCCACAATCACCACGTCAGAATTGATCCCGTTAGTGATATAAGTCTTCGTGCCATTCAATAGCCAGTAATCGCCCATATCCTTGGCATGGGCGCGCATACCGGCAAGATCAGAGCCCGCATCTGGTTCAGTCATTGCAATCGCAAGAATAGTTTCGCCGCTCACACACTTTGGCAGCAAACGCGCCTTCTGTTCATCATTGCCAAAGCGATCAATATACGGGCCGACCAAACGACTATGCAGGGTATTCGCCCAGTCACCAGCATAGATACGACTGGTTTCTTCAATAATAATTTGCTCAAAGCGAAAGTCTCGATCGCCCATGCCGCCATATTGCTCGTCAGGCCAAATCATTAAAAAGCCCTGCTCACCGGCACGCTGAAAAGCCTCTCGGTCAACAATACCTTGTTCCCGCCACCGCTCAGTGTGCGGTGCAATTTCTTGCTCCAAAAATTTGCGGTAGGCCGTGCGAAACATGACTTGTTCTTCGGTGAAATTACGCGGCAACATAATGATGAATCCCATGAAGTTAGCATTTTATTGTTATCAGTAAGCCTCACTTAGCCCGCAAAAAAATTCTACGGGTATCCACTCGTCGAAGCTGACGCCGGTCTACTGACGCAACCCGTTTGAGCAGTGCTTACCGCTAAGCGTAGAGAGTCGCCTTTATCCCCCTGCTAGGCAATGACAAGCAATGACATCCAATAGACATTATGTTACAAAACAAAACCCAGAACGGGACAAGACTTAGCAATTGATAATAGCGCCGCGATACTGCGTGACTGCCCGGCCCCACCCAGGAAATGTATGGAAAACAGGACCATCTCAATCGCGTTTATACGCAATATGGTGTCAGGCTGCGGCTTAGCCCCGCGCTATTGCGATGAACTCCTGCGCCGGGCGGGTGTAGACCCAGCCGCGATAGACAGTCCCCAAGCAAGAGTCAGCCCGACACAACTATCGCAACTCAACAAATGGATTACCGACGCCACTGGCGACGAGGGCATGGGACATTATTTGCGTCCACAAAAACGTGGTACGTTTAATATTCTCGCCCGCTATATGCAAACCGCAAATGACTTACAACAAGCTATCGAGCGCAATGTCGGCTTTTATAATTTATTCGATTTTGGGTTTAGACTGACTCTCCTCCATCGCGGCGAAAACATTCACTATCGCGTCGAAGCTGAATACGGTGTGGTGCTGAGTAACTGGGTTTACGAGCAATTATTAATGGTTAACCATCGCTTCCTGTGCTGGCTCACCAACAGCCCTATCCCCCTGAGCAGAGTCAACCTAAACTACGCGACCCCCGCCCACAGTGGCGAATACCACTATTTGTTTTTTAGTGACACTCGCTTTAACCAGCCTCACTGTGAGATTATTTTTGACAAAAAACTGCTTAAATTACCCGTGCTGCGCTCAAGCCAAGAGCTAGAAGATTACCTAAGCAAGGTGCCCTATGAATTTTTACACAGCAACACCCGCGCCAGTAGCTATACCGAGCAAATACGGACCGTCATCAAAAAGTCTTTACCGAGTGTTCCCAGTTACGATGTCCTAGCAGACACTTTGGGTATTACGCCGCAAACACTGCGGCGGCGACTACGCCAAGAGGGTTGCGATTATCGGCTAATTAAAAATGAATTAATTCGAGACACCGCAATTGGCTATTTATTACACGACAATAAGGACGTAAAAAGTATTTCTTATCTACTGGGCTTCTCAGAGCCCAGCGCATTTATACGGTCGTTTAAGAAGTGGACAGGAGCAACACCCAAGCAATACCGAGAGCAGTATGGCGCTGCGCCGCGGCAGGAGTCGACCACTAGCAAAACAAGCTTAATAGCCAACTGAGGCGCATTAAATCTTTTTTATAGCGCTGGCACCCGTTTAGCAGTGATTATGCGATGACAATATTGCCTAATCGCTAATGACGTGCTGGGAGTTTATCGACGTACCACCATCAACGGGTATCACGGTACCATGAGTGTAGGCACCCGCCCGAGAGCTTAAATAAATTGCGATACCGGCCATTTCTTCGGCCTGCCCTGCGCGCTTTAACAAGCTATTCGCGGCGACATCTTCGCCAAATTCACCAAATACGTGATCGGTCATTTTGCTGGGGAAAAAGCCCGGTGCGACCGCATTAACCGTAATAAACTGTGGGCCAAGTTCAACCGCGAGATGCCGGGTGAGGTGATGCACTGCGGCTTTACTCGCCGTGTAAGCGTAGGTGCCGGTGCGGTGAACGCTGGGAATATGAAGCCCGTCAATGGAGCCGATATTGATCACCCGGGCAGGATCCATTTGCGAGGCACCGGCGACCAAAAGTGGCGTTAAATCTCGCGTCAATGCAAACACCGCGGTCACATTTAAGTTCATTAGTTTTTCAAAAGCCGACTCGGGATAATTTTCGAAGTCCGCGCCCCAAGCCGTGCCCGCATTATTAATCAATATATCCAGCTGAGACTCCCGGGCTTGTAGAGTACTGCATAAATGCCCCCGCCCCTCTGCGCTCCCCACATCGGCGGATATCGCAAAGCACTCACCAAATTCGCTCAACTCTGCCGCTGCAGTATTACATGCTTGCGCATTGCGAGCAGAGATGTACACCCGCGCACCAGCTTGAAGCAGGCCTTGAGCCATCATGCGACCAATGCCCCGTGAGCCACCTGTAATCAGCGCGACTTTACCATTAAGGGAAAAAAGCCCGTTGATACCTAAATTCAATTCGCCATTCATAATAGGTTCCTATTGCTGATAGCTCAGTATATCGTCGTCGGTCAAACTCATCACCGACTCGGCGCCTGCGCGAATTAAGGCGGCGTGGGTTAGCGTACGCGGCAGAATTTTCTGAAAATAAAAGCGCGCGGTAGCCAATTTGCAGCGGTAAAAACTATCCTCTTTTTCAGATAATTTCTGTTTGGCCACAACGGCCATTTTCGTCCACATCCACGCCAATGCGATATAGCCGCCCATCATAAGGTAATCAACAGCTGCTGAACCTAGCTCGTTCACATCATCCGCGCATGCCGCGCCAACTTCAGCAGTAATTACCTGCCATTCCGCCAAGGCTTTGAGTAACACCGGCGTAAATTCATCGTCATTAAGATCCGCCAAACTTGCCTTAATCTCGCCGGCTAGTAAGTTCAGCAGTTCGCCGCCAGAACCCATGACTTTACGGGCCAATAAATCCAGCGACTGAATACCCGTGGTGCCTTCGTACAAAGTACTAATGCGCGCGTCACGGACATTTTGCTCCATGCCCCACTCGCGGATATAGCCATGACCACCGAACACTTGCATGCCTAGGTTGGCCGCTTCCAAGCCATTTTCAGTCATAAAACCTTTGGCAATCGGCGTTAGCATTGCCAGCATCTTATCGCCCTTCGCGACCAAATCCGGATCTTTAGAGTAGGCACTTACATCAATATATTTAATAAGAAAATGGGCCAGCGCGCGGTTGCCTTCGGCAAAAGCGCGAATAGTGAGCAGCATGCGCCGCACATCGGGGTGAACAATTAATAAATCAGCCGGGCGATCTGGGCTTTTTATCCCCGTCAGCGCTCTGCCCGCTTCGCGCTCGCTGGCATAGCGCCAAGCACCCTGCAAAGCCAGCTCAGCGTGGGTAATCCCCTGCACGGCTGTCCCCACGCGGGCGCCGTTCATGAAAGTAAACATACACGCTAAGCCGCGATTTTCTTCGCCGATCAAAAATGCCTTTGCACCGTCAAAATTCATGACGCAGGTAGCGTTGCCATGTATGCCCATTTTATGTTCAAGCGCCCCGCAGTTCACCGCGTTACGCTCACCCAGAGAGCCATCATCGTTAGGAGAATATTTCGGGACAATAAACAGAGAAATTCCCTTGGTGCCAGCGGGCGCGTCCGGCAGGCGAGCAAGAACAATATGTACAATATTCTCAGCGAGGTCGTGATCACCTGAGGAAATAAAAATTTTAGTGCCCGTCACCCGATAACTGCCGTCACCCTGAGGCTCGGCCTTAGTCCGCAGGAAGCTTAAATCACTACCACACTGAGGCTCGGTCAAGCACATCGTGCCAGTCCATGCTCCCTCGATCAGCTTTGGTAAGTACAGTGCTTTTTGCTCGTCAGTGCCGTGGGCATATATTGTCGCCCGCGCGCCACCGCTTAAACCAGGGTACATCGACCAAGATTGATTGGCCTGCCCCATTAACTCCCCGACCATCATATCGACTGATCCCGGTAAACCCTGACCGCCAAACTCTTCGGGCGCACTTAATGACGGCCAGCCACCCTCACAGTATTTTTCATAGGCCGCTTTAAAACCTTTCGGTGCCTGAACACCATTTGCAGTTAACTGACAACCTTCTTCATCACCACTGCGATTTAAAGGCGCCAATTCATTTTCCGCAAATTTAGCAGCCTCTAACAGAATAGCATCACACAATTCGGCATTGACGTCGTGCAAACCAAGACCGCGATAATGGGTGTCGAAATCCAATACTTCGTTACGAACAAATTGAATATCACGAACTGGTGCTTTGTAATTACTCATCGTTAGCTGCCCTAAATCGGTAAAGTCATTGCCCTACCTTGTTCATTAATCAAAACACTATAGTGGCGACAAGCTCGCGCCTAGACCATGACATGGGATGTCTAGCTAAGACAATTTCCAAATAACATGTAAAAACAGCCAAAAAACCGGCTTTAGGAATAGTAGCTCATGGGGAGGTAAGGCTGGGCTGGGCGAGTCAGCATGCACCATCCATATTGCTGGTCCGACATCGCCACTCATTAGATAACAGAGACTTTTTAGTTAAGCGTCGCTAAGACCTGCTCTTTTATCTGCCGCTTAAATATTTTATCCGTCGCCGTTCGGGCCAGCGGCGTATCGCTAAACTGAATAAAAGCTGGAATCTTATAGCTGGCAAGATTTTGTTTTAACAGTTCCGTCAACGCCTCGGCGCTTATTTTCTTCCCCGCCTTCATATAAATAACTGCGGCGACAATCTCACCCAAACGATCGTCCGGCAGGCTAAAGACCGCGACTTCTGCGACATCTGGGCAAGCATAAATCGCCGCCTCCACCTCACTGCAGCTGATGTTCTCACCGCCGCGAATGATAATATCTTTAATGCGATCAACGATAGATAACATGCCATTTTCGTCGATAAAACCGATATCACCGGTGTGAAACCAGCCACTCACAAAAGCGGCTGCAGTAGCCTCAGGCTTATGCCAATAGCCCCGGGCGTTGGACGGACTTTTTATACAGATTTCGCCCCGTTCACCCACAGCAAGGCTGGCGCCGCACTCGTCGATAATTTTAATTTGCGTCACCGCCGGTGATGGAATACCCACACTAGCGGGGCGCTGAATATAGGTTACGCCCATATTCACAGCGCCAACGGCGTTAGTCTCAGTTAAACCGTAGCCGCTGCCTGGGGTGAGATTGAACCCCTCACTTATTCTACGGACATGCTCCGGTGGCCGTGCGGCCCCAGCAGAGTAGAGTTCGCGCAGGCTAGATAGGTCACGATCACTTTTTTCCGCGGCGTCGAGTAATTCTTGGGAGACCGTCGGCACACCATTTACATAGGTAATTTTCTCCCGTTCAATAAGCGCAAGGGCTTCCTGAGGGTCCCATTTGTACATCATCACCAGCTTCCGACCGATGACGATAGACAATAAAAATAAGCTATGGGAACCCGTTACGTGGAACAGAGGCACAGTTAATAGCGCCACAGCATCCTCTGGCGGCGCGGTATTCTCTGCTTCATCATCCTCAATCGCTGCAGCCGCAGCGCCAAGTAGCACCCAGCTCATTAGGGAACTGATAATTCCCCGATGCGTTGAGACAACACCCTTGGGGTGCCCGGTAGACCCCGAGGTATATAGAATACTTACGTCGTCATCGGCTGCGATGTCGATGGTAGGCATCGTCGCTTCAGGGTAGCGATTTGCAAGATCAGAAAAATCATAGACATTGGCATCCTCACTCACTGGCGGCGTACTCGCGGCAAGAACGAGCGTCAAAGCCAACTCACCGCGAAATGGCTTTATACGATCGAGGCGCTGTTGATCGACCACAACAACACGCGCGCCACTATCTTGCAGGCCGTATTTTAATTCCTCGCTGGTCCACCACGCGTTCATTGGCACGGCCACAGCGCCCAGCGCGGTGATTGCCATAAAGCTTAAAATCCATTCAGGATTATTGCGCATAGCAATCGCGACGCGATCCCCCTTACCGACACCTAAGTCCTTTGCCATGGCTGCCGCAAGTGCCGCTGCACGCTCATAGGTTTGGCGAAAGCTCAGGCGCTGTTCTTGATAAACAAGAAAAGTCTTATCATCGTAGGCCAAACACACTTGATAAAGGTCGCGTAAATTGGCGGGCGCATTTTTGTAAACATCGTAGAGCACGCCGTTTACAGTTTGCGGCAGGGTTTCAAAGTCAGCACCGGTGGCGGTAAAGCTTGCGATACTATTTTTTATCTTTAGGAGTGTGTCTTCCATAAATTTGCTCAATATTATTAGTTCGTGGAATCCATGCGAGAAATTCGTTAAACCTTAAATGGCTTCCCCGCGCAGAAACTCAGGGCGTTCAAACAACGGCGCTGGGTAATCATAAAATCCCCGTCCCTCTTCTCTTCCTGATTTACCTGAAGCCACTTGTGCAGAGAGAAAACCCTCAACCACCTCAGCCTTTGCTGGGGTAAATATGCCCAGGTCACGATAGCTGCGGTAGCCCTGTAAAAACGTCGTGATGCCCTGCTCATCAAGATCACCAAATGGCCCCTGCAGCGCACCAGTACCACACATCCAGGCCCGGTCGATGTCACTGCTGCTCGCCACATCGCTTTTGGCGAGGAGCACTGCTTGTTCGATGACCGTTCCCGCCAAAATTTTATAGAGATCCTCGCCGGTCGCGTCAGAGACAAGGTCAGCATTTTCATAGCTAGGTGCAGGATATTGATAAAAGCCCTGCCCTGATTTCATCCCCAAATTGCCGGCATTAATATGTGAAGACAAGAGCGCAATAACCTTTGTCCGCAGCGCCGCATTTTGCGGATCACTCTGCTGGTGGGCCCAGCTATCGTGCACCACATCCAGACCAAAAAGGTCTATCATGCCAAAGGGACCCATCGGCGCTTTGGCACCCTGCATCCAAGCCCGATCAATATCTTCTATCGGAATACCACCATCCAACATCAGCCCCAGCGCCATACCCAATAGCGAGCCTAGCAGGGTATTGAGCACATACCCGGGGTTTTCCTTTTTTAGGATCAAGGGCACGCCGTTAATACTCAAAACGTAACGTCGCAATATATCGACGGTCTCAGCACTAGTGTGAGTGCCCCGCACGATATCAATTAACCTTGCACCCAAATGTGAATGTAACGCGGCAAATTGCCTGCTACCCGCGAGCGATCTTTCTATTTGCGATACCAATAGCGTGCTGGTATTCGTGGTGAGAATCGCCGTCGGAGGGCACAGCGCTTCAAGCTGTTGATGCACAGTGCGTTTGATATCAAGGCGCTCAGCAACAGACTCGCTAATCAACTGAGCGTTTTGCACCGCCAAGGCTAATTCTGGTTCAATGCGTATATTTTGAACTGCGGTGTGAATGTCATCTTCACTGAAAAATCCGACATGCACCAGCATCGCTGCCATTGTGCCAATCTGCTCGCGGGTCTCATCGAGCACCGCGCTCGACACGTCGAAAAGAATAGCCTCATAACCTGCGGCAGCAGCCATCAAGGCGTTAAAGCGTCCCATCGTACCGGCGCCTATAAAGCACACCGTTTTTATTTCAGCAATTTGCATATTAACGCGTCTCCCGTGCGTGGATCACCGTGATAAGGTCCGCGACCAGCGCTCAGGTAAACTTAAATTTGTGCGGCCCCGCGTAACTAGGGCGGGCAAGTACTCCAGCACCGGTAAGCCCGCCAATGCGTTCACAATGTGGTATTGCGTGGGGTTCTGTTCCCAGGTCAAATTTTCCCAGTTGAGTTCGCCGCGACCCACAAATACTTCGCTGTACTCATTCTTCGATGGAAATAAGGTCACTTCATTCACCGCTGGCGGCCCAAAGCCGCCAACGGCGGGGAGAAAGCGCCACGCCATAGGATTATCCTTCGCGGCGTCAGCTTTTAACTGTGCCTCAACATCGTCGGTGCTGACCTTAACCAGACTATCGATTGTCATATCGACAATGGGGTTGTCAAAATGCGAAGCGCCAACCTGCCAACGGCCATTATCAACCCGGTGATCCGGTATGTCGGCAAACACTTTAGGTATGCCTTGGAGCTCGCGACCAGAAAGAATCGCATCGGTAAGGTTTTCCCACATCACCAAGCTATAGGTACCGACCAAGCGCTCCTTGTCGCCTTTAAAAACAACCTGAGCGTTGACCCCTAAAAGGTTATAGCCCCGCCCTGCCAGCCAATCGACCTTTTTATTGCAAGCGTAAAAAACCGAGACGATAGCGTCGTCCGCCACCTCGAATGCATCGGGCAAATAGGCCGCGAGCTTCTCGCGGTCAGTTTTGTACGAAACGACCATCGCAGTAACATCGTGATACCAACCGGAGGTTTTTTCGCCAATATAACGCGGCCCAAAATGGGCGGGCATCATGTAGCTTTGATGTGGATCCAAGGTAAACATGGCTCTTTCCCGTTTTATTGATATTTACAACCCAAGGCAATCAGGTTTTATGCGAGGCGGCGCAACGGCCTTTTTAGCAAGCTCGCAATGACGGGAAACATTGTTACGCATGTCGACAGCAGACCACCACGACACAGCAAGTCTATAAAGTCGCAATAGGCTGAAAAGAAGCGGGAGATGACGCCCGGTAAGGGCGTGAAACTGATTGTGTGCGACAAATACGCCAAATTTAGTAAAACAAAAGTGGGTGGCGTATATCCGCGTCAGCGGGAAAGCTTAAATCGAGATTATCGTCTTCGGGGTAGAGTATATTAATGGTCAGGCGCGGATCGGATACAAAGGCCGCGGGCCCCAAGGACCCGACAATAGTACTGACATTAAAAAAGTTCTGAACTTCACCGCGCAAATCAATTTGCACCCTAAAACTGGACCTTGGCTCCATTTTAGCCGCGCGTTGCGCCCAATCTGTCGGTACGCCGCTGCGCTCGAGCAAGCTGTCAATCTGGGCTTGATCATCGGGGTTATTACTAAATAAAGCAGCCTGCTGGCCCGCCATAATAATCGCGGAAACAGTGTCTTCCCAGTCCTTTACCATGCTATCGCTGCTACTACGACCAAAGACAAAGTCATAATTATTGGTAATTTGTGCCAGCAATGACGCAGGAACCACCTGGGTAAACAAATTCACAAAGCCTTTGTTCACCATCAATATCTGGGAATCATTGTCGACTAGGGTCGCTGGGTGGGGGTCTAAGGCGCGCAGGGTTAAAACCATGGCTTTACGTAACCAGCGCAGGTCCGAGGAGTTAAAATCTATTCGCTCGGCCAGTGGCGCGTAGCCCGCCGAAATTAACAGGTGATTTAGATCGCGCTTCCCAAGCGCAAGAACCTCGCCGATTTGCAGCACAATGGCTTCACTGGCGCGGCACGTTCCCGTTTCCAAGCGACTAATATGCCGCGGCGAGCTATCTAGACGCGCGGCTAGCTCCTCTTGACTAAGCTGGTGTACCCGCCGCCAAAACTTCAAAAACCGGGAAAAGGCGTAATCTGATCGCTGCTCGATAATCTAAGCCCATCCTACTGATAACAATCGGAATTCATACTACCTCTGACACTCGCAATCTGCAATCCACCCCTACTGGACACCCCACGTCGTGGTCACACATGACATTGGGTGTAACATCCTAACGCTGGCGCATGTAATGCGATGAAAGGCAGCACCCACTTATCCTAGACCAAGCGTATATCCTGCTTGTTGATGAGTACTAAGGGTAAATCACCAATATAGAAAGATTGCCAAACTGGGCAACAATAACACTTAACTCACTGTGGTAATTAACATTGAAAACGTCCTTGAAAATTGGCTACGGCATCGGCCAGGCTGCCGACGGAATCAAAACGGCTGCGTTTAGTACCTTCTTGTTTTTTTATTACAACCAGGTACTTGGCCTTTCTGGTAGCTTGGCAGGAATGGCCGCACTGCTCGCCCTCATCGTCGATGCCGTTACCGACCCGATGATTGGCCAAATATCGGATCGATTCAACTCCCGTTGGGGCCGTCGCCATCCCTTCATGCTTGCCGGCGCCATCCCATTTGCCGCAGCCATGATTGCCCTGTTTAGTCCCCCGGCAGGAATGAGTGAGATGGCATTGTTTTCATGGATGTTAGCGTGGGCTATCGCCGTTCGACTAATGCTGACATTCTTTTTTGTCCCCCACCTGTCCCTCGGCGCGGAAATGGTAAGGGACTATCACGAGCGTACCAAGCTCATCGGCTACCGGGTATTTTTCTCCTACGCCGGCGTACTTGTGACCACAGTCTTAGGTTTTGCTCTGTTTTTTCCGTCTACCGACATGTATCAAAATGGCATGTTAAATGCCGACAGCTATGCGTCTTTTGGCGCTTTTGTCGGGATAATGGGTATGGCGGTGATGCTCATATCGGTTTTCAGCACTCGCAGCGTGATCCCCGGCCTCTCAAAGGCGGTACACGATCCCCTTGCCAAAAGCCCATTTTTTGGTTTTGTAGCGGTGTTTGTGACCTTAAAAGAGCACGCGTTTAGGATCCTTTTCCTAGCAACATTAATGTTTATGGTTGTGGCTGGCGTGAGCCAGACCTTATTACTATACGTAAGCAGCTATATCTTTGAATTTACCTCTGATCACTTAGCCATTCTTTCTTCATCGGTTATTTTCAGTATTTTCCTCGCACCGGCGATTGCTCAGCGTCTCTCAACTAAGATCGACAAAAAGAACACCCTCGCGGTGTGCGCGTTTGCGGGTGGCGTCATAGCGGCATTCCCATTTTTTCTGTATTTTTTAGACTTATTCCAGCCCCTATCGATTTCCTCGCGCTTAACGATTGTTTTTATCGGCAATGCCATAGCGCAATCCTTCTTTATTGCCTACATCATTATGCTTGACTCCATGTTGTCAGACACCATTGATGTTCACGAACAGCACACCGCTAAGCGTGAAGAAGGATTATTCTTTGCTGCCCGCTCCCTAGCAACCAAGGCGAGCTTCGGATTAGGCAGTTTTTTTGCGGGTGTCGCATTGGATATCATTAATTTCCCGAAAAACACCTTACCCGGCGACATGCCTGCCGCAGCGGTAAGTAATTTAGCGATACTGGCCGGCCCAGTGCTCCTCGCACTATTTATGTTGACGATCGCAATATCGTCGCGCTACCCACTAAGCTCTGCCGGCCACCGAGAGGTGCTCAAGGTAATCGCTAAAAACAAACAGGAAATCGACCTGAAATTACATGCGGCACAGGAATTGACTTAGCTCTGACGTTGCGCAGTAAACCAGGCTCGCGTCACCATTGCGCAGCGTCTCTCACGACAAACGTTAAGCATTTGATTTTTATAATAAAATATAGAGATTTAGCGAAACACTATAAATCCATCTCCGTGGCTGTTGCGACTACCCGACTTGCTAGGTCGTGGTAATTGACTTACCCGCCAAGCACTATTGATAACACGGTGCATCTCGAAAAATTGGCACTTGATAATAATGGCAATGTACGCGAACCCTGCGTAATTTAAGGCTCGTAAGAGGTGAGGAATGATTAAAATTGATCGGCTAGGCGCGGTAGTTAGCGCGACAATATTTAGCTCAAGCTTACTCGCAGCTGCAGGGTCAAATACCGCTGACCAAAGTAAATCTCGGATAATTGAGGAAGTCTTTGTTACGGCCCAGAAAAAAACGGAAAGCCTTCAAGACGTTCCTGTATCTGTTTCCAGCTTTGATCGAGACTTTATTGGCGACCTCGGCAGTACAGATGTTGGCGAATTGGTACAGTACACACCAAACGTCAAATTTAGCACCGCCCTAGGCTATGCTCCGGTACTCACCATTCGCGGCTTCGGCACCCCGCCCTTGGGACGCGGCCTTGAGCCGTCGGTAGGACTCTCTATTGACGGTGTTTTCTATGGCCGTTCATCCTATATCAACGACGCATTTTTTGACCTTGAGCGCATGGAAGTACTGCGCGGTCCACAGGGAACACTCTTTGGCAAAAACACCATCGCAGGGGTATTAAATTTCACCACCCGGGACCCTGACTTTGACAATAGCGGCTTTATCAGTACCGCAGCAGCGAGCTACGACACCGTAAGCGTCGAAGCTGGCAGCTCTTTTTCAATTATCGATAATGTCTTAGCTGGACGTGTCTCGGTTCGCTACAATGATCGCGACTGGCATGTTCACAATACCGCCCGCGACAATGAACAAAATCACGTAAGCGACCTTTCAAGCCGACTAAAGCTCAAGTGGTTTATTAACGACAGCTCCAGTCTGTTACTCAATGCGTGGCAGTCCAAGCAACGAGAATTGGGTCTAATATTACAGCTCAAAAAAGCGACGGAAAAATCACTAGTGGTATTCCGTGAACACGACCCCGCTGTCGAGGCTGATGCATACAATGATACCCTGTCAATGGATCGGGACACTTTCTCAGACCGCGACACCCGTTCAGTCAATCTTAAATATGCTTTGGATATCGGTGACTTTGGCGTATTTAGCAATCTGAGCGCACAAGTTATTGGCGGTTGGTCTGAGGTGGTCAGTCCCTACGCCATCGATGGTGATTTCTCACCAATTGATTTCATCAATTTCGGTACAGATGAGCCGGATTATTACGAACAAAATCTACTGGAGATTCAGTTCACAGGCAGCTTACCAGCGCCCTTTGGCCTCGGATACGGCATAGACTTTATTTCTGGTGCGTTTGCATCACAGAGTGATCACGGCGTTTCCGTTAAACAGAAAAACGGTACAGGGATTGTCGATTATACCCGCGCGGGTGCATTCTTCGATCCCGCGCCCAGTCTCGTTATACCTTTACCGACGAATGTGAATCCGTCCGATGACGGACGCGGTGAAACCATTTTCGCTTCAACCGAAGTTGACTCTCA
>NZ_JBFJWS010000036.1:0-19715 GCF_041623545.1 Zhongshania sp.
ATGGGCACTGGAATTAGGGCGGTGCCATAGGCGAGGACTTCAACTGAGGCAATACCTTTATTGCCATTGCCTGATATGCGGCTGGTTTCTAGTTTGGTGTTGATAATGGCCTCGGCGCCAGCGGCGTGCGCCTGTTCTTGCATCCGTAATAAAGCTTCGCGGCGGGCGCGATCGAGCAGGGTCTCGTAGCTGCGAATGCGGCCGCCGACGATGCCCCGCAGGCCAGCGGCGACGACTTTGAAATAATCGACAGAGATCACTACATTGCCACTTACCAGTCCGGAGTGATGGTTCATATACTCTACAGGTGGAAATCGATCGGTCGATACCACCACGTTGCGCAGGGCGTCTTCGCGGGCGAAGATGCTTTTATAGTGCTTTGCTTCTGCGCGTCGGCCAAAGATAAAACCAAAGCCGAGTAAGAGAATAAAAATGCCAATTTGAAAGAGGGCTTCCATTATTTATCCTCAAGAAAGACCGCAGTGCCGTAGGCTAAAATTTCGGAAGCACCAGCGGTAATCGACGAGGTGGAGTAACGCACGTTAATGACCGCATTGCCGCCAATGGCTTTGGCTTGTTCGGTCATGCGTTCAGTCGCTTCCTGACGGGCCTCAGACAATAACTCGGTATAACCGCCCAGTTCACCACCAAAAATATTTTTTAGTCCCGCCATAAAGTCTTTGCCAGCGTGTTTTGCACGTACCGTACTGCCCATAACCAAACCTAGGTGTTGGGTGACTCGTTTGCCGGGAATGATTTCTATATTGCTGATTAAAATATTACTCATTGATCGTTCCTTGAGTTGATGCGCGGGTTTTAAAGTCGTGCTTGGCCGATAAAGTGGCAGTAGCGGGTTTAAATAACTGGGCAGCGCAGTGGGATCATAACCCATTTTGGGATTGGCTTGGCGGTGGCGCCGGGCGGTGACGATTGCGCCGCTAATACCGCATATGGCAAATAAGCCAAGGGCTATGTGAGAAAGGGTGATGATGTTTTGATAGTAGGCGCGGCTTGCAGCCAATTCAGTAAAGTATTTGTGTATTGCTGGGGAGCGGATAGTGTCGATAAGTTCGCCTTGTTGATTGAGGCGATATACCGCGCCGCTGTGCAAGTCGCTGACGAGCAAATGATTATGCCGCACGAGTAAATCGAAAGGTTCGGCCTTTGCTCCGAGGGATATTTTGTTGAGTATTTTACCTTCATGGTCGGCGCGATAAAGAGCGGTGTTGGTCATGCCGTTACTCGCCAAAATGATCCACCAATGATCGGCAAAATAGACCGCATCTACTAGCCATTGGCGTTGCGTCTCTGTGTCGGCATTAAATTTAAGTTCGCGGCCAGTATCGCTAAAGTGACTGCCTTTGTTTAAAAAGTGCAGGCTGCGATGGTTGGTGTCGACGAGGTAGAGGCCCTCTTGGTAGGGGCGAATGCGCTTGGGAAATAATAGGCCTTGATCGATGTCGCCCAGTGGCTGCCCGGCGGCGCTGATGGCTCTTGCTTTATGGGTGGTGCCTTCACTTAAATACACCTCATCGTGGTCGGTGTTGATATACAGACGATAGCGCCACGGTGCTTGAATATTGTGAAAACTTTGGCAACGTTTCGATTTAAGGTCGCAGCGCAGTAGCTGTGCCGGTGCGCCACTGTTTTTACTTAAGCTTTGGCGTAAACGCTCAGCGTCAGGGTCGGAGCTGCTGGCTAAGCTTAAATAGCTACTGGGCCCATATTGGGTAGAGCCAATTCGGATTAACACGTCGTTATTGGCGAAATAGGCGATGTTTCCCATGAGGTCGGCAG
The DNA here is from genome assembly GCF_041623545.1 of Zhongshania sp. Taxonomy (GTDB): domain Bacteria; phylum Pseudomonadota; class Gammaproteobacteria; order Pseudomonadales; family Spongiibacteraceae; genus Spongiibacter. Next base: position 1,798 of record NZ_JBFJWS010000036.1, read on the forward strand.
TGCCTGGCTCAGTCATAAAGGGACTAAAGTCAAAAACGCCTTCGTTATCGCCGTTATTGGGAATAGTGACTAAGAGTCGGTCGGCTTGCAGGCTGAGCTGATTGTGGGCGTCTTCTTGGAGAAAGTAGACCCCAGCGCGCGCGAGCGCATGCTCGCCGCCGGCCCAGAAGCGCACGATGATAGGTGTGATAAATATCAGCACGATAAGCAGCGCGACAGCGGGCTTAATTTCCTTATCCATTTAAAAATCCAGCATTCCTTTGGCCATGAGCTTAGGGCAGGGTCGAGGTAGTGGCAATCCTAATCTCAGCTTAATTGGCCGTGTTGTGAAGGAAGTCATGAAAGGCTTTGGTCAGCGGATTTAAGTGCTTGCCTTTCGGATAGACCGTGCACCAAGAGCGTCGAATTGGGAAGCCGGTAACGGCAACTAAGGCTAAGGTTTTTGTGGCAAGCTCACTGGCGACCATGGCTTGGGGGAGAACGGCAAAATGGTCGCCGCTGGCGAGGGCGGTTTTTATCGCCTGATGGCTGCCCATCTGCCGGCGCCGCTGAATAAGGCAGCCATTTTCGCGGCAGAAGCCCTCAAAGATCTGCCGGGTGCCCGAACCCACTTCGCGAATAAGGGCGGGGAACTCCAGTAATTCTCTTAAGCTGACACTCCCTTGGGAAGCCAGAGGGTGGCTGGGGTTTGTTACGACAATGAGCTGATGGTCTGTAAAGGGTGTGTAGACCAATGCACGCCCCTCTGGCACTTGAGTCATTACCGCGAGGTCGTCGAGATTGTCGTTTAGGCGCTCAAGTAAGTGCTGGTGATTGACCACGTGCAGGCTGATATCAACGTCAGGGTGTTGCTCGCAAAAATGGTTGATGTAGCCAGGCAGCAAGTATTCGGCGCTGGATTCTATGGCGATATGGAGGCTGCCTTGCAGGCGGCCATGTAGCTCGGTTAATTCGATCTCTAGGTGCACGAGACGCTGCTTTAATTCTCGGGCGGCGCGGAGCATGACTTCTCCGGCGCTGGTTAAGAACAGCTGCTTGCCTAAGTAATCGAACAAGGCTTGGCCGACGACCTCTTCGAGGCTGCGAATTTGTGAGCTGACCGCTGGCTGCGTAAGCGCGAGCTGTAGGGCGGCTTTGGAGTAGCTGCGGTGCAGGCAGACGGCTAAGAATACATCCAATTGGCGAAGAGTGAGGCGGTTTAGGTAGCTGACTTCCATTGGATTCTCGCGTAATTTCCCATGTATAAGTAATAGCTTATATATATTAATACAAATATTAATTTTTTATCTTAGCGCTTTTTCGGTACGGTGGCTGCATTAAATTCTAGGTGTGTTGCTTTGCAGTAACGGTTCATTTAACTGGAAGGTCAGCTTAGGGGGGAATTCTTCCCCATTAGGGAGTTCAGCTATGTTGAAAAAAATCCTGATTGCCAATCGCGGTGAAATCGCGGTGCGAATTGTCCGGGCGTGCGCGGAAATGGGCATACGCTCGGCGGCAATCTATACCGAGCCGGATCGTTTTGCCTTGCATGTGAAACGAGCCGATGAGGCCTACAATATCGGCGCGGACCCTTTAGAGGGGTATTTGAATCCCCGTAAATTGGTTGCTCTTGCGGTAGAAACGGGTTGCGATGGCCTACATCCCGGTTACGGCTTTTTGTCAGAGAATGCTGAATTAGCCGATGTCTGTGCTGAGCGTGGTATTACGTTTATCGGCCCGAGCGCTGAAGTCATTCGGCGTATGGGTGATAAAACGGAGGCGCGGCGCGCCATGACGGCGGCTGGGGTGCCGGTAACCCCGGGTACTGATGGTAATTTGGTCGACGTAGAAGAGGCCGTCAGTTTCGCTAAAACCATTGGTTACCCCGTGATGTTGAAAGCCACCTCGGGCGGGGGTGGACGGGGCATTCGCCGCTGCGACAGCGAAGCGGATTTGCGCCGGCAATACGACCGCGTTGTGTCTGAGGCAACCAAAGCCTTCGGTCGCGCCGATGTGTTTATGGAAAAATGCATTGTTAATCCCCGTCACATTGAAGCGCAAATTCTTGCCGACAGCCACGGCAATGTAATTCATTTGTTTGAGCGTGATTGCTCAATTCAGCGCCGCAATCAAAAGCTCATCGAGATCGCACCGTCGCCACAATTAACCCCAGAGCAACGCGCTTACATCGGCGATATGTCGGTGCGTGCCGCGGAAGCCGTGGGCTATGAAAACGCCGGTACGGTTGAGTTTTTGCTGGCGGACAATCAAATTTATTTTATGGAAATGAACACGCGGGTGCAGGTGGAACACACCATTACCGAGCAAATCACTGGGGTGGATGTGGTGCGCGAGCAAATTCGCATTGCGTCCGGTTTACCCTTGGCTTATCGCCAGCAGGATATTTCCTATCGTGGTTATGCTCTGCAATTTCGCATTAATGCTGAAGACCCCAAGAACGATTTTCTGCCGAGTTTTGGCAAAATTAGCCGTTATTATGCGCCGGGTGGCCCTGGCGTGCGGGTCGATACCGCGATTTATACCGGTTATACCATTCCGCCGTATTTCGATTCGATGTGCTTGAAGCTTATTGTTTGGGGGCTGACGTGGGATGAGGTCTTAAACCGCGGTTCCCGAGCACTAAATGATATGCGCCTGCAGGGCGTAAAAACCACGGCGTCGTATTATCAGCAAATTTTAAAGCACCCGGATTTTCGCGCGGGGAATTTTGATACGAGTTTTGTTGAAAGCCATCCCGAGTTGACTCAGTACTCGGATAAAACCCGCCCCGAAGACATTGCCCTCGCCGTGGCTGCAGCTATTGCCGCCCACGCTGGCCTATAACGCAAAGGATATTGATCATGAGTCAAGAGAAACCTGTTCTAATCACTGACGTTGCCCTGCGCGATGGCCACCAGTCACTTATCGCTACCCGTATGCGCACCGAAGATATGCTGCCGGTTTGCGCTGAGCTGGATGCGATAGGGTTTTGGTCCCTTGAAGTTTGGGGTGGTGCGACCTTTGACGCCTGTGTTCGCTTCTTAAAAGAAGACCCATGGGAGCGTTTGCGTAAACTCCGCGCAGCGCTGCCCAACACCAAATTGCAAATGCTGGTGCGCGGCCAAAATTTGCTTGGCTACCGTCACTACGCCGACGATGTGGTAGAGGCCTTTATTCAAAAATCCGCTGATAACGGCATGGATATTTTCCGCCTGTTTGATGCCATGAATGATGTACGCAATCTTGAAACTGCGGTGGCCGCGGTAAAAAAATCGGGTAAGCACGCGCAGGGTACGATTTGCTATACCACCAGCCCGGTTCACACTACGGCAAAATTTGTGCAGCAAGCCCTCGATATGGTCAATATGGGGGTGGACTCTATTGCCATAAAAGACATGGCGGGCTTGCTTACGCCTACGGCGACATCGGAGTTAATTGCGGCGCTTAAACTCGAAGTGAAAGTGCCACTGGCCTTGCACTCCCATATGACTTCTGGTTTGGCGGGCTTGTGCCAGCTCAAGGCCGTTGAGGCGGGGATTGATATTATCGACACCGCCATGTCAGCCTTTGCTAATGGCACCAGTCACCCGGCGACTGAAACCATGGTGGCGGCCCTTAAAGGCACGCCACGGGACAGCGGATTAGATTTGCCCGCTCTGCAAAATATTGCCAGCCAGCTGTGGGAAGTTCGCAAGAAATACCACCAGTTCGAAAGCGAATTCACCCGTGAAGACGTTAGCGTGCAGATTAACCAAGTGCCCGGCGGCATGATGTCGAACTTGGCGAATCAGCTTAAGGAGCAGGGCGCCTTACACCGTATTGGCGATGTGTTTGCGGAGATACCGGCGGTGCGCAAAGACCTCGGTTACCCGCCGTTAGTTACGCCAACCTCTCAAATTGTCGGTACCCAGGCGGTGATGAATATCCTTGCCGACAAGCGCTATACCACTATCACCAATGAGGTTAAGCGCTATTTACAGGGCCATTACGGCGCGGCGCCTGCAGAGGTAGACAAAGATTTGCGGGCACGGGCGATTGGTAGTGAAGATGTGATTGATGTGCGCCCGGCTGATCTTTTGCCACCGGAGCTAAGTAAGTTACGTGCTGAAATTGGCGATTTAGCAAAATCCGAGGAAGATGTTCTCACCTTTGCCATGTTCCCTGACTTGGGGCGCAGCTTCCTTGCCGAGCGCGAAGCGGGCACCCTCACGCCAGAAGTGTTGGAGCCCATTGGCAGCGGCAAGACTCGCCCAGTTTCAGATGGCGGCGCGCCCACCGAGTTTGTGATTGATGTACACGGTGAAAGCTACCAAGTGGCAATTACCGGTGTGGGCGTTAAGGGCACCGGCAAGCGCCATATTTACATGACCTTGGATGGTATGCCGGAAGAGGTGGTGTTCGAAGCATTGAATGAATACAAGGCCGAGGGCGGCGGTGGTCGTAAGGCTGCCAGCAAGCCTGGTCACGTTAGCACCAATATGCCAGGCAATATCGTGGAAGTATTGGTTGCGGTTGGCGATGTCGTGAAGCTTGGTCAGGCGGTATTAGTCACCGAAGCCATGAAGATGGAGGCCGAGGTGCAAGCGCCAATTGCCGGTAAAATTGTTGATATCTTCGTTAAGAAAGGCGATCGGGTGACGCCGGGCGAAGTATTGATTGAGATAGCGCCAGAGTAAAACCTTGGTGTAATACCGAGGTTTTTAACGCAAAAAAAGCCCGGGCGCTAAGCCTGGGCTTTTTTGTTTTTATATAAAAAATTAGAGTGTTTTGAGGTATTCGATAATCGCTTTGCGCTCGGCGTCGCTCAGTACATCGCTAAAGCTGTGACCACCGTTGCCATTGCCTAAAATTCGGCTGTCATAGATAAGTCGTTTATCGAAGGAATCGGGCGCGGGATCCGGAATACTGACTAAGCCCGCCCAGCTCAAAGTACTATTTAAGTAACTCTGTGCAAGCTGTGTTAGTGATGGCCCCTTATCGTCCACCGGATTACAGTTACTCAAGGGATTACCCGGCATATCGGCACACACTAGCTCATCGTGTTTCCAGCCAACAGCAGTATGATCGTAGGCGGCCATACTTTGATCGAAACCTTTAATTGCGCCGTCTTGCTGAATTTTACGCCGCCAAATCGCTGGCCGCGTACTGGAGTCGAGTAACTGCGCCAAGGTAGGTACCGAACCATTGTGGAAGTAAGGTGCGGTAGCCCAAATGCCATAGAGGGGCGGTGCTTGATAGCCGATTACTTCCTTTTCCCAGCCGCACAGACCTTGGGGGCGGCTCTCAATGGGCATCATATCGTCTAGCATTTCGGTTAGTGGGTCTTTGTCTGCTGGTGCAACCCAACCCTCAACGCCGTCAGTGTATCCCCAGTACGTGGTGTCCCAGCCCTGGCGCAGGGTGGGGGTGAGCATGTCCGAGCGGGCGCGGTCGGTGTTGATTACGTTTAGGGGTGAAATATGACCGGCAACGCCTTCTAACACAGGTGATTCCAAAAAGTTGGGGTCATTGGCGAAGCGAGGTGAATAGACGCCGTGGCATGATGCGCAGGAACCATTGCCACCCAGTGGTTTAGGGTGGGCGGCATTACCTTCTTCTGCCCATAAATCTTTGTTGTGGAATAAAATCGCTCCTTGTTCCGCGAGACTCGTGTTCACCTCGCCAGGGTACGCCGGTGACTCAAGTGATAGGAAATAAGCCTCTAAGTCCTGATCCCACAATTCAATTCGATTGCGGTAGGGCGCACCGTCTTGGGAGAAAATTTCATTCAATTCACCTGGCCCTGCAGCCATGATAATACGAGTGCTGTCATTGGATACGCCAGCGTCAAAAAACTTGCGTGGCCGCATACCCATATTCCACCAGGGAGGTGTGTCTTGGGTGTGCGCTAGGGGGTGGGCGACGTCCTGTACACCTTGGGCGCTGCCGCCAGTCACACTTTTAAGGGGGTTGGCGTTCACACCGAGGGAATCGTAATCGAGTAAAGTCACTAAAAACTCAAAAGCGCCAACCGCATTGTTTTGACCACGCTGCTTGATGCCAATATTAAAAACCGCGTTGATATCCATGGGTGGCAGAGCGTCTTCTACCAAGACGAGGCCATTAAAAGGCGAACCATCTTTGGCTGACATCAGGACATCGTAATTATTATTACCGGAACCAATATTGCTTATACCAATGTGCACGCTATCGCCTTGGCGGGGGTCGCCAACCTGGCCGCCGTGGCAGAGAAAGCACGCAGCACTGCCGATGGTGCCGGCCCAGCTGCCATCGGGATTTTTGTTTTGGCGCAGGCCCAAGGGTAATTGGCCTGAGCCGCCATTACTTTGGTTGGGGTCTTCGCCATTGCGTGGATAGGGGTTGTCGAAGGGGGCGTAGTTCATGCCATAGCGCAATGTGTACAGTTCTTCAAAATTGTCGGGGCGTGCTGATAAGCCCCATTTTTTCCAGGTGTTATCAAATTCTGCGGCGGAGACAGTACCGACCGGTAATTCGTCGACGAGAAATTGCAGGCCGCGGTCGCGACGGCTGCGATATTCACCACAGGTTTTGGCTTGTTGCTCCTCGGCGGGAAGATTGACGTGGCAATCTTCCCAGTAAGCGTTGAAAAAAACGGCCTTGCCTTGATTTACACCGGGCTGAATTAAGCTGCGTGGGTCGGTTGGGAGGACCGCGTCGTCGCTATTGTTTGCACAGAACTCTGCCCAGCGATGCGCGGCGCGACGGCTGCCCAGTAAGGGCAGCTGCTCAAGGGCAGCGTTATCACTTTTTAGTACGCAGCTTGCTGGTTCGTTCCAGCAGCGCAATAAGGTGGTCATTTCCTGGTATGCCGGGCTGCCGACGGGCCAACTTTTGCCGCCGCTGTGGGCTAAATTAGGGTCGGCATTCATGGTTAATATGGGGTTGCTCGCTACGCCCTTACCAAGCACCTGCCACGCTTCAAAGGTATTGATATAGTCGCTGTTGCTACTGGTGCCGAGCATAAAGCGTTTGCCATCTTCGGTATCGGCGACGCCACCGGGAAGGTGGCAGCTTCGGCAGTAATCCATGCGCACAGAGATCCGCTGACTAAAAAACGCTTCGGTACTCGCAAATGTGCTGGGTTCACCGCTATCAACTGGCGGTATATTAACTGCCCCTTGCGGTGCGCCGGAGCTGCTTCCGCCGCATGCGGCCAAGCCGATTGAAATGGCGAATATTAGGCCAAAATGGCGTAGCGGGTAGCTATTCTTGTTCATCTGCTATTCCTCAAGATCGGTGCTGCCAACGGGTGTGTCGGTATCGCCTTGGGTATGTGAGTCGCTGTGCTTATTTTTAGATTTTTATGCTTGTCGATGTAGCAGGGTTGTAGCCTTGTTATTGTCGCAATCCTGCGCGGCAAAATTTCCATACTAATGTATGTATTTACGGTTAACATACTTATGTACGTTTTTGCTGTCAAGTGTTAGTGTTTAGTCATGAACACACCATCTATCGTCACCTCAGAGGCCCGGGCACCGCAGCAGCTGCGTGGTAAAGCCCGTTTCGAGAAAATTCTTGCCGAGGCAGAGCTGGTATTGCTCGCCAAGGGAATTTCTGGTTTCTCTATTCCGGAACTTGCCGAGCGCCTCGGTTATACCCGAACAAGTATTTACCATTTTTTCCCGACGCCATACGCAGTGCTAAATGAGCTGAGTCGGCGTTATTTGGTGAAACTGGAAGAACGTGTAGAGGAAGCTGCACAGCAATTAGGGCAGCTGACATGGCAGCAAATGGTATTCAGAATCACGGAGGTGGTTGCCGACTTCCACAATAGTAATCCCGCTGGTCGAATGCTGATTCTCGGCGCGATGGCCAGTGATGAAAGCAGTCGAGCGCTGGAGCTCACTATCGAGCATTTAGGCCGCCAAGTTGAAGTGCTAATGGCGTCGGCCAATGTGGTTTTACCTGCATCAAATCCGAATGCGCGAGCCTTAACAGTCGAGCTCGGCACGGCGTGCTTGCGCTTGTCCTATCATTTTCATGGGGTCATTACACCTGAGTACCAGCGTGAATCAGCCCGTGCGATGATTTCTTACTTAAATAATTTCGCTAGTCCAGAAGCGCTAACTCTGCCTTAATACCGGTGTTCTGAGACGGTATTAAGGCGAAAGCACGGTTGACGTTATTGCCCTGATTAATTACGGTAAATCGTCTGGATCAGGTGGTAGCCAAACTGGGTTTTGACTGGGCCGTGTACTTCTAAAACCGCTTCTTTAAAAACCACGTCGTCAAAAGGCTTCACCATTTGACCTGGGCGAAATTCGCCGAGGTCGCCACCCTGTTTGCCAGAGGGGCAATCTGAGTGCTTTTTAGCGAGCTCACCAAAGTCTTCGCCCTTGGCAATTTTTGCTTTTAGGTCTTTAGCTTGTTGTTCGGTTTTAACGAGTATGTGTCGCGCTGAAGCAATTGCCATGGCTGAGCCCCTTAATAAATTGAGGGAGAATTATAACAGTAACTGAGCGGCTAAATACCTAGTGGCCCGGTGGGGCTTGCTTTGTATTTCAGCTAATTCCTAACAAATAGGCGCCAAAGTTTTGTCATAGGCATTTTCAACTATATTAAGTGTTTGATTTTAAAGTACAATTTTCATTGGCATAAGCCTTGCTTTTGCCTTGTTTATAGCTATGTTGTCACTATGCGGATTGTTGGAAGCTAATTATGAAAATGAAGATTATCTTAATTGTGGGTGTGCTGGTCTTACTCTTGGCTGCGGTCGGAGGAACCTGGTTTTTTATGAAAAGCACTGCGCCTGCAATGCCAGCTGCCGACGGTGAAATGGCGGAAGCAGCAGCGCCCGCGATGAAGGCCCCGGAGTACTACAGCTTGTCGCCGTCGTTTGTAGTGAATTTGCAAAACGAGCGCGGCATGCGCTTTTTGATGATTGAAATTGAGTTAATGTCGCGCCGGGATGATACGTTTAGCCGAGTGGAACAATATGAACCGCGCATCCGCAATGACCTGCTATTGTTCCTCAGTAAGCTTGATCGCGAGGCGATAGCTACCGTAGAGCAACGTCAGAAAATTCAGGAAGAGGCAATGGCGGTGATTAACGAGGTTTTAAAATCTGAGTCGGGTAAAGGCGGTATTGATGCCGTGTATTTCACTAAGTTTGTAGTTCAGTGAGATTGCCGAAATGACTGACGTACTCGATCCGGAAGAACTCGAGGCGCTGATGGCTGGCGAGGACGACAACGGGCCAGGCAAGGGCAAGTATAATCTCGCTCGCCAAGATTACGCTGTACAGCGCCTTATACCGGCGCTGTCATTGATTCAGTCGCAGTTTGCCAGTTCGACCAAGGATCGAATGCAGGAATTTGTCGCGGCGGTAAGCTCGGTGCAAACCGATAAGATTACCGTGATGAAATTTGACGAGATGGTCAACACCCTGTCGGCGCCTTGCAGTTTATCGGTGGTGCAGGGCTTACCGATGAGTGCCAGCTTGTTTTTGGCCTTTGAGTCCGATTTGGTATTTCAGTTAGTTGACCGCTATTTCGGTGGCTCTGGTGCCAGCCAGCAGGGTGATCGAGAAACTTTGTCGGTATCGGAGTTCAGTTTTATGGAAATGCTGAACACCGCTTTACTCCCCGATATTGCCAGCTCATGGAAGTCAGTCATCAAAACTGAGCCGACGATTGCTGCACAATATAATGACCCGCGCATGCTGGATACGATCAGCGAGGCCGATTCTCTCGTCGCCACGCGGTTTACCGTGAATATCGGTGAGTTCAGCGGCGGTTTGTGGTCGATTGTCCCCTGGAGTGCCATTGATGCCGTTCGCGATAGTTTGGGGGATCCCGGTCAAAGTAAGCGCAAACCGTCGAGTGATGATTGGCGAGATCGCTTGCTCGAAGGCTTGGAATCGGCGCCAATTGAATTGGTTGCCTTGTTAGGGCAAACCAAGCTCAGCTTGAAAAAAGTGGCGAGCCTTAAAGTGGGCGATATTATCGACCTGCCGTCACCAGATGAATTGATTTTAGAGGTTGACGGAAAACCCTTTATGCGAGGGCGTTTCGGCAGCCATCAGGGCAATTTAGCGGTAAAACTTGAGGGGCCGGTGCCGAAAAAACGGCCGCCGCGCTGAGGAGGACGTATGACCGACGACGTCGATAATCAAGAGCCAGTGGCGGATGCCGCCAGCCCAATTGAAGCGGTAAGCGCCGCAGAAATTAAGGAATTAAATGAACACACTAGCGCTCAGCAAACAAACACAGCAGCTGGCAGTAGCCCGGGGAGTGGCCGCATGAGTAACGATATGAGCCTCGACATGATTATGGATGTCAGCGTTAACGTTGCGGTCGAGGTCGGGCGTACCAAAATGAGCATCCGCGACCTGCGCGAACTTAGTCAGGGCGCTATTATTGAGTTGGATCGCGCTGCCGGTACTCCACTCGATGTACTGGTTAACGACACCTTAGTAGCGCGCGGTGAAATTGTGGTGGTAAAGGACAAATTCGGCATTATGCTCACTGAGGTTGTCGGCCAAGAAGAGCGTGAGCGCCGGGGATGAAGGGCTATTTGTTAAATCGATTTTATGCGCTGGGCAGTATTGCCAGTGCGATGGCGATGCCGGCGTGGAGCGCCGACGTTGCTGAGCCGCTCATTACTGCAAAGACCAATGCCAGTGCGCCAGCCTTGCCCACGGCAACGCCGAGTGTGGCTCAGCTCGATATTAGTGGCTTACTCGGTAGTTTATTACTCGTCGTACTGTGCATCGTCGCCGTGATGTGGCTATTGCGTAAAAGCCGTTTGGTGGCGGGACCAAATCAGGCGGGGGTGGCCGTGGTTGGCCAGATCCCCCTGAGCATGAAGGAGAAACTCTTGGTCGTGCAGATCGGCGACGAGAAACTCCTTATTGGCTGCACCTCGGCTGCTATCAACACTTTGCATACTTGGACGTCGCCGCCGAGCAGCGACACACTGGCGCCACAGAATTCGCCCTTTGCAAAATTATTGGCGCGCTTGCCTACGCAGAATCAACCGAAACCGCCGAGCGGTGGATCTGGTGGTCAGTCATGAGACGCGCGCTAAAATTGTTGCTAATAGCTGGGTGTTGTCTGCCATTATTTGCTAATGCCGCGCAATTGTCGCTACCTGCGGTAACCGCCATGCCAGCGGCGGGGGGCGGCCAAGAATATACGGTATCTCTGCAATTGTTGGCGGTGATGACCGCGCTGACCTTATTGCCTGCGCTGTTACTCGGCATGACGGCATTTACGCGGATTATGATTGTGCTGTCGATACTGCGCCAAGCACTGGGCACGGGGCAAACACCATCGAACCAAATTTTACTGAGTTTGGCTTTATTTCTGACCATGTTTATTATGCAGCCCGTGGCAGAGATTGCATATAACGATGCGATTAAGCCGTATATCGCTGAAGAAATGCCCTTTGAACAGGCCGTTGAAACCGGTTTTCAGCCTTTTCGCGCATTTATGCTAAGGCAAACTAGGGAGGAAGATATAGCTCGCTTTGCAGAAATTACCGGCCAAGATGCCTTTGACAAACCTGAAGATGTCCCCTTTGCCATATTAATGGCCTCGTTTTTAACCAGCGAATTAAAAACGGCTTTCCAGATTGGCTTTTTACTGTTTATTCCTTTCGTTGTTATCGACCTTGTGGTCGCCAGTGTTTTGATGTCGATGGGTATGATGATGCTGTCACCCATGATGATTTCCCTGCCCTTTAAGATCATGCTGTTTGTGTTGGTTGACGGCTGGAGCTTGGTAATGGGTTCGCTCGCAGCGAGTTTTTATCAATGAATGCGGATACGGTTATCGAACTTGGTCGTCAGGCCATGAATGTCACCGTGTTACTGGCGGCGCCGCTGCTGCTGTCGGCACTTGCTGCGGGTCTGATGATCGGTATGTTTCAGGCCGCAACTCAGATTCAGGACATGACCTTAAGCTTTATTCCCAAATTGGTGGTCTTGGTGGTAGTGCTTGGCTTAACTGGCCCTTGGATGATTCGGCAATTAGTTGACTACACCACCCAGCTGTTTGAAATGATCCCCGGCTTGGTGGGGTGACCCTGTTGTGATGGGGCTCACCGCCGACCAGCTCAGCGTTCTGCTGGCCAGCGCATGGCTGCCCTTTATTCGGGTTGGCGGCGCAATGATGACCGCCCCGTTGTTTAGCGCAGCGTATATTCCAGCGCGGTCTCGAATCATGGTGGCCGTGTTTATTACTGCCGTGCTTTTACCGATATTACCCGCACCGCCGCCAATGAATTTATTGGGTATTGAAACTGTACTTCTTATTGCCAATGAATTTCTGATTGGCCTCTGCCTTGGCTTTATTATTCAGCTGGTTTTTGACGCTATTATCTTAGCTGGGCAGCTAATTGCGATGGGCATGGGCTTGGGTTTTGCGATGATGGTTGACCCGCAACGGGGTGTACAAGTACCGGTGTTATCGCAATTTTTATTAATATTCACCATGCTGATCTTTGTGGCGATGAATGGCCATTTGGATTTTTTGAACCTGCTGGCAAGGAGCTTTGAGTATTTGCCAATTGGTGGTAATGCCTTATCCGGTGACCAATTGGGGGTGGTGATTATTCGCGGCGCCGAGCTGTTTACCGGCGCAATACGCGTTGCCATACCTGCAGTGGTAGCGCTGTTAGTTGTGCAGCTTGCCATGGGTGTGGTGAGTCGCGCCGCACCTACCTTGAATTTGTTTGCAGTGGGTTTCCCTATCGCGATGTTAATTGGCTTTATGGTGGTCGATCGCCTGTTGCCTAATTTACTGCCGCTTCTGTCGTCTGGTCTCAGCGCTGCGTTTGTGGCTGCTGAACAATTTCTCGGGATGTGAGCCATGGCTGAGAACGAAGACGGTCAAGAACGCACAGAAGACGCCTCCGAGAAAAAGCTCGCCGATTCCCGTAAAAAAGGCCAGGTGCCCCGTTCGAAAGAACTTACCACCATGATGGTGACCTTGTCTGGCGCGGTGATTTTATTGTTTACCGGTGGGCAACTGGCGGCGGCCCTGCAGAACTTGCTGTCTAGCAGCTTGGCCCCCGGCTTTCTCATTGCTGATGAGCGGGAAATTGCTGGCCGACTATACGAGACCTTGGTTCGCGGCTTATTTACAATTTGGCCACTAATGGTGGTGGCAATAATTGCTGTGGTGTTTTCCTCCACCATTTTGGGTGGCTGGACTTTTAATTTGAGTGTTAAACCTGAGCGCATGGACCCCATTAAAGGCGTGGGGAAACTGTTTTCTTTGCGCAGCTTGGGTGAGCTTGCCAAGGCGCTTATGAAGATGGCGTTTATTGGCTCGGCGGCGGTATTCCTGCTGTCTGGTCTCGCCGGCGATATTCTCGGTTTAGGCTTGCAAGAACCGAAAGAAGCAATTAGAAACAGCGCCTCCTTGTTAGTGTGGTTCTTTTTTATAGTGAGTTTACCGCTGTTGGCCATTGCCGCTATCGACGTGCCTTGGCAGCTGTGGAACTACCACAAAGAATTGCGCATGACCCGCCAAGAAGTGAAGGATGAGCACAAAGAGTCTGACGGTCGTCCGGAAGTAAAAGCCAAACTGCGCGAAATGCAGCAGGCTGCGGCCAATAGCCGAATGATGGAAAAAGTCCCCACGGCCGACGTCATCATCACTAACCCGACCCATTTTGCCGTAGCCCTGAAATACGATGAAGCGCGTATGGCTGCACCCATGCTACTGGCAAAAGGTGCGGACAATATCGCCGCTAAAATCCGTGAATTGGCTAATGAACACGATGTACCGATTGTTGAATCACCCCGTTTAGCGCGAGCAGTATTCGCCAGCACGGACCTCGATGCCGAAATCCCTGGTGGCCTGTATTTAGCGGTGGCCCAGATCCTGACCTATGTTTATCAGCTGCGCAGCTGGGAAACCTTGGGTGGCGAATACCCTGAGCCGCCGGAGCCCGAGGTGGATGATGCGTATTTGAAGGATTTACTGTGAAATGCAGGCCTGACGTCTGATGCAAAAGATGTGCACGGCCTAAGCTTGCTGCGGACTGCCACTACTTAATGCTTGACTGAAAACGGGGGATGCAAAATCTCGCGCTGAACCGGTTCTTCATCAGGCATCAGACATCCGGCTTCAGACGTCTGGCCTCCAACGTAGCAAGTTGGCCCTGTTGTTGCAATTACCCTCGATAACGACGAAATTTTGGCGCTTCTGCGCGCCAGAAAATCCATCTTAGAAGAGAGTGGGTATGGCTGCAGCAACACAGACTATTGCAACGAACGGCTGGATGGATAAGGTCGCCAGTAGTGGCGTCGGCGTACTTGTCATGCTCATTGCATGTCTGGGGATGTTGGTTATCCCAATGCCGCCGTTTCTGCTCGATTTGTTGTTCACCTTCAATATTGCCCTGTCGCTCGTCATTATTCTGGCGGTTATCTACGTCGAACGGCCCATCGATTTCTCGGTTTTCCCCACGGTATTACTACTGGCGACCTTGTTACGACTGTCCTTGAACGTCGCCTCAACACGGGTGGTGCTGTTGGAGGGGCATACTGGCCCTGGTGCGGCAGGTAAGGTTATTGAGTCTTTTGGTGAGTTTGTTATCGGCGGCAACTATGTTGTCGGTATCGTGGTTTTCATCATCTTAGTTGTTATTAACTTTGTGGTGGTCACCAAGGGCGCGGGTCGGGTTTCAGAGGTCACCGCTAGGTTTACCTTGGACGCCATGCCGGGCAAGCAAATGGCGATCGACTCCGACTTAAATGCGGGCCTGTTAAACCAGGAAGAGGCCAGTCGGCGTCGTGAAGAAGTGCGCACCGAGGCGGATTTTTACGGGTCAATGGACGGTGCCAGTAAGTTTGTGCGTGGTGACGCAGTTGCCGGCATTATGATTTTGTTCATCAATGTCATCGGCGGCCTGGGTGTTGGCATGAGTCAGCATGGCCTGAGCTTTGATCAAGCCATGCATAACTATACCTTGCTGACGATTGGTGACGGCTTGGTGGCACAGCTGCCATCTTTGCTGTTGTCGACGGCGGTGGCGATTATTGTTACGCGTATCTCGCGCCCCCAGAATATCGGCGAGCAGATGGCCAGCCAGATGTTTGCCAACCCCAATGTCTTGTATTTGTCAGCGACCTTAATGGCCTTGGTCGGTGTTATTCCCGGCATGCCCAATGTGGTGTTCTTGATGCTGGCGGCGGTCTGTGGTGGCAGTGGCTGGTGGTTGCAGAACAAGAAGAAGACTGCCCCAGAAATAGTGGATGAGGGTGAGGCTGGAGACGAACTGGCCGCCGCGCCGCGCGAGCCCAGTGAACTGAGCTGGGATGAAGTGACGCATATGGACGTGGTGAGCCTCGAGGTAGGTTACCGCCTTATTCCCTTGGTTGACCGTAATCAAGGCGGGGAATTAATTGGCCGAATTACCGGGGTACGCAAAAAACTCTCTAAGGATTTGGGCTTTCTGATTCAACCTGTACATATTCGTGACAATT
Source organism: Zhongshania sp. (assembly GCF_041623545.1). GTDB lineage: Bacteria > Pseudomonadota > Gammaproteobacteria > Pseudomonadales > Spongiibacteraceae > Spongiibacter. The sequence goes on from NZ_JBFJWS010000036.1 coordinate 17,237, forward strand.
TGGAGTTGTCACCTGGCAGCTACCGGATTCAATTACTGGGCGACACCATTGCTCAGGGTGATATTCAGGTTGGTAAAGACCTGGCGATTAATCCCGGCGGTGCCCAGCCGGGGCTGCGTGGTGCCACCACGAAAGATCCCGCCTTTGGCATGGAGGCAGTTTGGATTGATTCTAGTCAGCGGGACCAAGCACAAACCATGGGCTATACCGTGGTTGATCCTTGTACTGTGATCGCGACTCATTTAAGCCAAGTTATTAAGCAACATGCCCACGAATTACTGGGTCATGAGGAAGTGCAGCAGCTGCTTGATCGCTTAGCCAAAACCGATCCTCGCCTAGTGGAGAATGTGGTCCCCAAACAATTGCCGCTCAGTATTGTGGTTAGGGTGCTGCAAAACCTGCTCAAAGAGGGGGTTTCTATACGCAGTATACGAATGATCGCCGAAAGTTTGGCGGAGCAGGCGCCGCGTAGCAAAAATCCTGACGAATTATTAGAAGGCGTTCGGGTCGCGTTAGGGCGGATGATTGTTCAGGAAATCAATGGTTTAGAGGAAGAGTTGCCGGTTTCTGCGCTCGACGCTGATTTGGAACAGTTGTTGCAGGATATGCTAAGAGGCAGTTCTGGCGCGGTTGGTTTGGAGCCGGGAATTGCTGAACGCTTACAGAATGAATTGGCTGATTTCAGTCACCGGCAGGAATTATCTGGTCAACCTGCGGTAGTGCTGGTGTCACCCTCGATACGGGCTTGGTTGTCGCGCTTCACTCGGCGCAGTGTACCTGGATTGTCAGTTCTGTCTTACAACGAAGTACCTGATAGCAAGCAAGTGCGTTTGTTATCTACCATCGGTCAGCAGGCGCGACTAGCGTAAGACGCGGGGCCGCAGGAGAACGAGTATGCAAGTAAAGAAATATCGTGCTGCCGATAGCCAGCAAGCTATGCGTATGGTGCGAGCTGCTCACGGTCCAGATGCGGTGATTCTGGATTTTCATACTGTCGATGGTGGGGTCGAAGTTGTTGTCAGCCTTGATGACAACGCAGAGCATTCTGGGCTTGCATCACAAATTGCCGTTACTGAGACGGCGGCGCAGCAGATGGCCAGAAAAATTACCCAGCAGTTTTCACCCGCTGTAGAGCCCCGTCGGGAGCGCACGGCACTCGATGCCTTGCTTGATCGCCAAAAGAAGAATGCCGAACTGCCAGGCGGGCAGGGCATTGAACGCCAAAATCTTGGCGCTAGCGCCACGCAAGGTCCTGCAAGTCATGTGGCGACCGAGATTCCAATGCAGAGCCCGCAGCTGGCATGGTCGCAAAAAGACGAATTACTTACCCTTAAGCAAGAATTGTCATCAATGAAGTCGATGTTGATGGATCAGCTCAAGGGTCACAACTGGCAGCAGGCGAGTTTCCAAGCGCCAGAACAGCGGGAATTGAATAGTTATTTAGCGAGCCTCGATCTAGATCCCAGTTTAGGTCGACGCCTGTGTGCGGAGATCCCTGCAGACGAGAATGACACCTTACAGCGTGAAATTCTCAAAATGTTGTTAATCAAGCAGCTCCCCGTCATGACGCCACCCAGTTCCGGCGCGGTATGCTTAGTTGGCCCTCAAGGCGCGGGGAAAACCACAACGATCGCCAAAATAGCCGCTCAGCATGTGCTGAACCACGGTCGTGACAGTATCGCTATATTGACTACAGATGTTGCTAGAGTAGGGGCGCAGGAGCAGCTGCGGGCCTATGGTCGAATTTTACAAATTCCCGTGCATACCGCAGGTGACTTGGAAGAGGCGGTTAAGACCTACCGAATATTACGTAAAAAACAGCTCGTTTTGATCGATACCGCGGGAATGTCTTTTCGTGACAGTCGAGGTATTAGCGAGTTGCAGCAATTAACGGCGGCGATGCAGGATGTGCAGGTCTTTGTGACGGTGCCAGCTGACGCTGAAGCTTATGTGCAAAGTGAAATTATCGACGCCTACGCTCCACTTGCGCCGCAGGGTGCCGTAGTGACTCGAATCGACGAGGCTATGCGTTTGGGTGGCGTTATTTCAAATTTAATTCAGCATCGTCTGCCAGTGGCGTGGTGCGCAAACGGCCCTAAAGTCCCACAAAACCTGTCTGCTGCGGATGGTGCTAAACTGGTGAATATGGCGGTGCGCATGGCGCGAGCCTTCGAACTTAAGCGCGGTCCAGACATTGAACACCGACCCGAGGCAGCCGCGGCTGCGGACCAGAAGCGAAATTCGACGCCAATTGCTGCGAGCGGTGGTTTAAGCCTCAGGGTGTAAGTGGCCAATATAGACGTGTTTATAGGGCTTCAGGGCATAGTGCGGGCTTATGCGTAGAGCATTTTCGTTGGCCTAGGCCTAAAATAAGCTGCGGAGTAGTTTAAGGGAGAATGATAATTAGATGAGCGCAGTAAAAGTAATAGCAGTAAGCAGCGGTAAGGGCGGCGTGGGTAAAACCAATGTGTCGGTTAAT
>NZ_JBFJWS010000037.1:0-19609 GCF_041623545.1 Zhongshania sp.
AAAGGCGGTTGGCATGGAGTTTTGTCCAGCGCTGGGGATAACCATCCCGGTTGGCAAAGACTCGATGTCTATGCGCACGACTTGGCGTGACAATGACGCGGACAAAGCTATTACCGCACCGATGTCCTTAATCATCACTGCCTTTAGTCCAGTGAATGATGTGCGGAAAACGGTTACGCCGCAGCTGCGCACAGATTTGGGCGACACCGCCTTACTGCTCGTTGACCTTGGCGCGGGTAAGCAGCGCCTTGGCGGTTCCTGTTTGGCGCAGGTGTATCAGCAAATCGGTGATACTGCACCAGATATTGATGACCCTAAGTTACTGTCAGGCTTTTTTAATGCGATTCAGCTACTGCTAGAGAAAGAAAAAATCATCGCCTACCACGACCGCTCCGATGGTGGTACGGCGATCACACTACTGGAAATGGCCTTTGCTGGGCATTGTGGTCTAGATATTGATTTAGGCTCAGAAGGCACGGTTCACGGTGCGCTCTTTGCTGAAGAGGCGGGTGCCGTACTTCAGGTGAAAACAGCAGATATTAGTGGTGTAATGGCAATTTTTGCCGAGCACGGTCTAGGCGATCTGGTTCAGAATATTGGTAGTGTCGTGCTGGGCAGTGACGTGCAAATGCGTTTTGCCGGTAGCGAAGTATTGCGCGGGGAGCGCTTGGCATTGCATCGTAAGTGGCAGGAGCTGAGTTATCGTATGCAAGCGCTGCGTGATAACCCTGAGTGTGCCCAGCAGGAGTTTGATGGTCTCGTTGAAGCCGATCCGGGTTTAAGCAGTAAGCTTAGCTTTGATGCTCAATCGGATATTGCTGCACCGTATATTAAAACTGGCGTGCGGCCACGGGTGGCGATACTGCGTGAACAGGGTGTTAACGGCCAAATGGAAATGGCTGCGGCTTTTGATCGCGCCGGGTTTAGCGCAGTTGATGTGCACATGAGCGATATTCTCAGTGGTCGAGTTAGCCTCGCTGATTTTAAGGGCTTGGCTGCTTGTGGTGGTTTCTCCTATGGCGATGTGCTGGGGGCCGGTGAGGGTTGGGCAAAAACAATATTGTTTAATGCTCGGGCAAGAGATGAGTTCGCCGCTTATTTTCAGCGCGAAGATACCTTCTCGCTAGGTGTCTGCAATGGCTGTCAGATGATGTCAAATTTGCATTCGCTAATACCCGGCGCTGAGTTTTGGCCGCGTTTTGTGCGCAACCGCTCAGAACAGTTCGAGGCACGGGTAGCGCAACTTGAAATTCCCGAATCACCCTCCATATTACTTGCTGGCATGGCGGGTTCGCATATGCCTGTTGCGATTGCGCATGGAGAGGGGCGCGCGGAGTTTGCCAATTCGGCTCAGCTCGGCAGTTTGCAGCAATCTGGTAAAGTGGCGCTGAGATATATTGATAATCATTTGGCGGTAACTGAGCAATATCCGGCTAACCCCAATGGTTCGCCTGCAGGTATTGCAGGTGCGAGCAGCGCTGATGGTCGGGTTACGATTATGATGCCCCACCCGGAGCGGGTGTTCCGAACGGTGCAGAACTCCTGGATCGCGGATAATTCGGTGGAGGACAGTGGCTGGATGCGCTTATTCCGTAACGCTCGGGTTTGGGTTGGCTGAGTTCTTAGGGGGCCGGTTTTTACCGGCCTTCTTATATGTGTGGTATTTGGATGTTAGGGGTGTCTCGCCCAGTGTTAAACGGACACCGTCGCGACAGGCGGTTTTGGTGGAAATAGAATGTTAAATAAATATCCGCTCTGGAAAAACCTGCTAATTGTGGCAGTTCTGGGCTTTGGTTTGCTGTACGCAATCCCTAATTTGTATAGGCCAGACCCGGCCCTGCAGATTTCAGGGGAAAGTAGTGGTGTCATTATCGATCAGGCGCAGATGGAGCGTTTATCGGCAGCCTTGGATGCCAGTGGTATCGAGCATTTTGGCGAAAAGGCTAATGAGTCAGGCAAAAGTGGTTTGATCCGTCTGTATGATGCGGAAGTTCAGCTCCGCGCTCAACGGGTGGTACAGCGCAGCTTGGGAGACGGTTTTATTGTCGCCTTGAATTTGGCATCCAATACGCCTGAGTGGTTGAGTAACTTGGGTGCGCAGGCCATGAAATTAGGTCTGGATTTGAGCGGTGGCGTGCATTTCTTGCTGGAAGTCGATACTGAATCTGCTATTGCGACTCGACTGGAGCACTATAACTCCGGCATTAAGAAGAAATTACGTGAAGACGGTATTCGTGGTTTTGTGAGTTTAGGCGACGATGGTGTTATCACCGGTAAGTTCACGTCGGCAGACTTGCGAGATTCCGCACTGAATTTAGTCAGGAAGGAATTTACGGAATTAACCGCGCAGCGGGTGGACTCACCGGCTGGCGACAGCGCATTTTATTTTAGCGCGTTAATCAGCGAAGCGAAGCGCAAAGAAATTGAAGATTACGCTGTGGGCCAAAACTTAACGACCCTGCGTAATCGGGTTAACGAACTTGGGGTTTCTGAGCCCTTAGTGCAGCGCCAGGGCCGAAACAGAATAGTCGTTGAGTTGCCTGGTGTTCAGGATACCGCAGAAGCAAAACGTATACTGGGTAAAACCGCGAATCTAGATTTCAGATTAGAAGCTCGCTACGACGCGCCGATATCTGACCGTGAGCAGTTTGAATTTCGCAATCCTGGTCAAGGTGAGCCCAGTGCGTGGTTAGAGCGTGATGTGGTGATTACCGGTGAGCGCGTGGCAAATGCCCAGGCCAGCTTTGATCAAAATGGCATGCCTCAGGTCAGTATTACCCTCGACAGCGAGGGCGGTACGCTGATGCACCGTATGACCCGTCACAATATCAACCGCCGCTTAGGTGTTCTGTTTATTGAGCGTAAAAGTCGTACCCATTACAAAGTTGATGCGGAAGGCAAAGAGCACATCGTCAAAGTGCCCTATGACGAAAAGAAAATTATTAGCTTAGCAACGATTAAAGATGCCCTAGGCGTGCAGTTCAGAATTACGGGTTTGGATGCACCGGGAGAGGCTGCCGAATTGTCTTTGCTGCTGCGCGCAGGTGCGCTTGCTGCGCCAATCGACTTTGTTGAGGAGCGTACGGTTGGGCCGTCCTTGGGTGCAGAAAATATTGCACAAGGCTTTAATGCGGTGAAGATCGGTCTTGGCTTGGTCGCTGTGTTTATGGTGGTGTACTACCGCGTGTTTGGCGTTATTGCGGTTGCAGCGCTGGGTGCGAATATTGTTTTACTCACCGCCTGTATGTCCTTGCTCGGTGCCACGCTAACCTTGCCTGGTATCGCCGGTATTGTATTGACGGTGGGTATGGCGGTGGATGCCAATGTACTCATTTTCTCCCGAATTCGCGAAGAACTAAAAGCGGGCTTGTCGGTGCAGCACGCTATTGAGGCCGGTTATGGTCGCGCCTTTGTTACGATTATGGACTCGAATATTACCACCTTGCTGGTTGCTGTGATTTTGTACGCAGTGGGCACCGGGCCGGTACGAGGTTTTGCGGTCACCTTGTCGCTGGGGATAATTACCTCCATGTTTACGGCGATTATGGGTACACGAGCAATTGTGAATATGCTTTACGGCGGTCGTCGCGTCACTAAGCTGGCGATCTAGGGGAAACACATGTCTGAGAATACAAAAATTATTGATTTTATGGGCTTGCGCAAGCTTGCCACCATGCTCTCGGTCAGTTTGGTCGTAATCTCTATTGGCTTACTTGCCTTTAAAGGGCTGAATTTTGGCTTGGATTTTACCGGCGGTACCTTAATTGAAGTTATCTATGAAGAGCCGGTGTCTTTACCTGAGCTGCGGGATGAGCTCAAAGCGGCGGGTTACGACAATGCCGTGGTCGTGAATTTCGGTTCGGATACCGACGTGTTGGTTCGCCTTCCACAGGGAATGAGTCCAACATTAGGCGAGGAGGTCCTGAAGGTACTGAAGGCCGGTACGTCAGGTGAAATTGATTTACGCCGTATTGAGTTTGTTGGCCCTCAAGTTGGTGAAGAACTGCGTGAGCAGGGTGGTTTGGCGGTATTGCTCGCCTTGGTCGTGGTACTGATTTACGTCGCGATGCGCTTCCAAATTAAGTTTTCTCTCGGTGCGGTAGCGGCTTTGGGTCATGATGTCATTATCACCTTGGGTGTCTTCGCTCTAGTCGGGTGGGATTTCGATCTCACGGTATTGGCGGCTGTTCTGGCGGTAATTGGTTACTCGCTTAACGACTCTATCGTTGTCGCCGACCGTATTCGTGAAAACCTGCGTAAATTACGCAAACACGACGCTGTAGAAGTGATTAATATCTCCCTAACCGAAACCCTAGACCGCACGCTCGTTACATCTGGCACGACATTGTTGGTATTGATTGCATTAGCGGTGGTTGGTGGCGAGATGATTCACAGCTTCGCCTTAGCGCTGCTGGTGGGTATCGGTGTGGGTACGTATTCATCGGTTTACATCGTGGCGAGTATGCTGGTGTCGATGAATATCAGTCAGGATGACTTGATTGTGCAGGAGAAAGAAGGGGCAGAGATTGATGATTTGCCTTGAGTTGAGTCGGACGTCTGGGGTCTGACGTCGGAAGAGAAGGCAGTCGGGCGTCTGGGGACGGACGTCGGACGTAAAAAAAGCGCATTTGATGCGCTTTTTTTGTTTTTGCTCTTGCGTCAGACCGCCGACTTCAGGCGTCTGACTAATCCCTATCGCAATTTTTCTAAATGCGGGCGCACTGCCTGTAGCAATCCCTTCAAACACTTGGGATTGGCGGCAACAATATGGCCGCTTTCGAAGTAATTACCACCACCACTGAAATCACTGACCAAGCCACCGGCTTCGCGTACCAGCAAAATGCCTGCAGCGATATCCCATTTACTTAGGCCGATTTCCCAGAAACCATCAAGACGGCCGGCAGCAACATAGGCTAAATCCAGAGAGGCGGCGCCAGCGCGGCGAATACCGGCGGTTTCGGCGGCCACAGCTTCAAGGCTGCGCATATAAGCCGGCAGGTGTTGAGCGTTGTGGGCCTTGAATGGAATGCCGGTGCCTATTAAGGCGCCCTCTAAACTAGAGTTCATGGTGACCCGCACTCGGCGGCCGTTGAGTTGGGCGCCCCGGCCCCGGCTGGCGGTAAACTCTTCGCGCCGAATGGGGTCTAGGACCACCGCATGCTCAATCTGGCCTTGAAATACGCAGGCGATTGAAATGGCAAAGTGAGGAATGCCTCGGACAAAGTTGGTGGTACCGTCGATCGGGTCGATAATCCACTGGTAGTCGCTGCTGGCATTGCCAGACGCGCCAGATTCTTCACCGAGAAATCCGTGATCGGGATAGGCTTTTTGCAGGTGGTAAATGATCTCCTGCTCGGCCTTGCGGTCGATTTCGGTCACAAAATCGTTCTCGCCCTTGGACTCGATTTGAACGCGATCGAGTTGCTCAGAAGCGCGGGCGATGATGTCTCCCGCCTTACGGGCGGCGCGCAATGCGATATTCAGCATGGGTTGCATAGTACTAAGGCCTTGAATGTGCAAGCAATTGGAGGCGCATTATAACAGAGACTCGGCGCCCGACGGAGGCCTAATTTCATTGTTTCGCTATGTCCTTCCTGTTAGACTGACATCCCATCTCAAGGGGCAAAGAAGCACCGCTTTTTCCAGCCCTATATCTTATCGCACTATCAAAAAGGCATGACATGGCGCGTTTTATATTCGTCACCGGCGGTGTTGTTTCGTCTCTCGGTAAAGGCATCGCTTCAGCATCGCTGGGCGCTATTCTCGAGGCTCGCGGCCTCAAAGTTACCATGTTGAAACTGGATCCCTACATCAATGTAGACCCAGGTACCATGAGTCCCTTCCAGCACGGCGAGGTGTTTGTCACCGAAGACGGCGCTGAAACTGACCTAGATCTTGGTCATTATGAGCGCTTTGTGCGCGCTAAAATGGCTAAGGGCAATAATTTTACCGCTGGCCGAGTTTATGAAACCGTCCTGCGTAAAGAGCGTCGCGGTGACTATCTTGGTGGCACGGTTCAGGTTATTCCCCATATTACCGATGAAATTAAGCGCCGGGTCCTAGCCGGTGCCGGTGATGCCGACATCGCCATTGTCGAAATTGGTGGCACTGTGGGCGATATTGAAGGTCTGCCTTTCTTTGAAGCCGCACGTCAGTTAAAGGTTGAGCTGGGCGCTAAGCGCTCAATGCTGATGCACCTGACCTTGGTGCCGTACATCGCCACCGCTGGCGAAACCAAAACCAAACCGACTCAGCACTCGGTCAAAGAACTGCGCTCCATCGGCTTACAGCCTGATATTTTGCTGTGCCGCTCAGATCATGAAATTGACCAGAGCAGCCGTCATAAAATAGCGTTGTTTACCAATGTTGAATCTCGTGCGGTTATCCCGTTGCGCGATGTTGACTCAATCTACCGTATTCCTTCTTTATTAGCGGCGGAGGGCTTAGATGAGCTCGTGGTTGAACGTTTTGGTCTGGACTGCCCGCCGGCGGACCTTACCGAGTGGGATACCGTTATCGAAGGCGATTTGCATCAAGACCAAACCGTGACCATAGCCATGGTGGGTAAGTACATGGAGCTATTGGACGCGTATAAGTCGCTGAACGAAGCGCTAAAACACGCCGGTATCCACAGTCGGACCAAGGTGGCAGTGCGCTATATCGATTCTGAGGTAATAGAAAAAGAAGGCTTAGGCGTGCTTGACGGCGTCGACGGTATTCTGGTGCCCGGCGGTTTTGGCAACCGCGGTGTAGAAGGAAAAATTCTCACCGTGCAATACGCCAGAGAAAACAAGATCCCTTACTTGGGTATCTGTTTAGGTATGCAAGTAGCTGTTATTGAGTTTGCCCGCAATGTCTTAGGTATTAGCGGCGCGAATAGCACCGAGTTTGATGAGAAGTGCAGCGACCCCGTGATTGGCTTGATTACCGAATGGGTGACCGCAGAGGGTGACGTCGAACAGCGAAATGAAGATACCGATCTCGGTGGCAGTATGCGCTTAGGTGCCCAGCAGTGCCATTTGGTTGAAGGCTCTGGGGTAAGTGCCGTTTATGGTAGCGAGTTGATTACCGAGCGTCACCGCCATCGCTACGAAGTAAATAACAAATATGTTGAAAATATGCAGGCCAATGGCTTGAAAGTCGGTGGCTGGTCAGCGGACAAGAGTTTGGTTGAAGTGGTTGAAATACCCGATCACCCTTGGTTTATTGCCTGCCAATTCCACCCGGAGTTCACTTCAACGCCACGGGATGGGCACCCGTTATTCAGTGGTTTTGTGAATGCCGCGTATGCACACAGTAAAGCATAACGCGCTGCTTCAATGTCGGGATTTAAGGAAGTCATAGATGAAAGATAAAGTAGTGAATGTTGCCGGTATTGATGTGGCAAATGACAAGCCCTTTGTTTTGTTTGGCGGTATGAACGTTCTTGAGTCTCGAGACATGGCCATGAAGGTCGCAGAACATTACGTGACAGTCTGTGCTGAACTGGGTATTCCCTATGTTTTTAAGGCCTCTTTTGATAAGGCCAACCGCTCGTCAGTGCACTCTTATCGTGGCCCTGGAATGGAAGAAGGCCTGCGAATTTTTCAAGAAATTAAGCAGACCTTTAATATTCCGGTCATTACTGATGTTCACGAAATTCACCAGGCTGGGCCAGTGGCTGAAGTCTGTGACGTTATTCAGTTGCCGGCATTTTTGGCCAGGCAGACCGATTTAGTTGCGGCGATGGCCGCCACCGATGCGGTTATTAATATTAAAAAGCCGCAGTTTTTAAGCCCCGCTCAAATGAAAAATATTGTCGAGAAGTTTGCCGAATGCGGAAACGACAAAATTATGCTGTGTGAGCGCGGCAGCAATTTCGGTTATGACAATCTTGTGGTCGATATGCTCGGCTTTAAAATTATGCGGGATGTCAGCGGCGGGGCGCCGCTGATTTTTGATGTTACCCATGCGCTGCAATGTCGCGACCCGATGGGTGCGGCTTCCGGTGGGCGGCGCAATCAAGTTGCCGAGCTGGGCCGTTCCGGCATGGCTTTGGGTATTGCTGGTTTGTTCCTTGAGGCTCACCCCAATCCCGATCAAGCCAAATGTGATGGCCCCAGCGCGCTTCCCTTATCTGCGCTAAAGGGCTTCCTCGAACATATGAAGGCAGTGGACGATGTAGTGAAATCCTTGCCGACACTCGATATTCAATAGATTTTTAACTTTGTAAAGACAGACACGGAGAAAACTCAGATGGCAGAGATTGTCGATATTAAAGCGTATGAGATCCTAGACTCTCGCGGTAACCCCACCGTTGAGGCGGATGTTGTACTGGCCTCAGGCGCGGTCGGCAGTGCGTGTGCACCCTCAGGGGCGTCGACCGGATCTCGCGAAGCGCTAGAGCTTCGCGATGGTGACGCCAGCCGTTATTTGGGTAAGGGCGTGTTAAAAGCGGTTGCCAATATCAATACCACTATTCGTGATTTGTTGCTGGGTATGGACGCTGAAGATCAGCGCGCTATCGACAATGCTATGATTAAAGCAGATGGTACTGAGACCAAGTCTAAATTGGGCGCTAACGCCATTCTCGCAGTATCGTTAGCAGCCGCCAAAGCTGTAGCGATTGAAAAAGGTATTCCTCTGTACCAGCGTATTGCGCAAATCAATGGTACCGAAGGCCAGTACACCATGCCGGTGCCAATGATGAATATCATCAACGGTGGCGAGCACGCCGACAATAATGTCGATATCCAAGAATTTATGATTCAGCCCGTTGGTGCGCCGACTTTTGCTGAAGCCTTGCGTCAGGGTGCGGAAATTTTCCACTCGCTCAAGAAAGTATTGGTCGCTCGTGGCCTGAGCACCTCAGTGGGTGACGAGGGCGGTTTTGCACCGAATCTACCATCGAACGAAGCGGCACTTGAAGCCATTGCTGAGGCCGTTGCCAACGCCGGTTATGAATTGGGCAAAGATATTACCTTGGCACTCGATTGCGCATCCTCTGAATTTTACAAGAACGGCAAATACGTGCTGAGCGGCGAAGGCAAAGAATTTGATGCTGAGGGTTTCGCGAGCTATTTAGATGAGCTGAGCCAAAAATACCCGATTATCTCCATTGAAGATGGCATGGACGAAAGCGACTGGGACGGCTGGGCTACATTAACCCGTAAAGTTGGCGATCGCGTGCAACTAGTGGGTGACGACCTATTCGTAACGAATACCAAAATTCTGAAACGCGGTATCGATAACAAGATCGCCAACTCAATCCTGATTAAATTCAATCAAATCGGTTCGCTGACTGAAACTTTAGACGCGATTAAGATGGCCAAAGACGCAGGTTATACCGCCGTTATTTCCCATCGCTCCGGCGAAACCGAAGACACCACTATTGCTGATTTGGCCGTCGCGACCTCCGCTGGTCAGATTAAAACCGGCTCATTGTGCCGCTCTGACCGTGTGGCAAAATACAATCGCTTATTGCGCATTGAAGCAGAGTTGGGTGCAGCGTATCGCGGCCGTGATGAATTTCGCGCCTAACAATGTTCGGGCAGTTTGCGCTGCCCTTTGATTTTTACCGGCAGGTATTGAGATCAGTATGGGTATGAGTGAGATGGCAGCACAATGACTCGCCGGCGATTGCTTTTATTACTGCTGGTCCTTTTGGTCATGTTGCAATTCAGGTTGTGGACTGGCACCGGTAGCTGGGAACAAATCACCAGTTTACGTCGCGATATTGCCCAGCAGAAAAAAGTCAATGCCGACTTGAATCAGCGCAATGAGCGCTTGTACGGTGAAGTGCGCAGTTTGAAAAACGATCTCGATAGTATAGAAGAGCGAGCCCGTAATGATATGGGGCTTATTAAAGACAATGAGACTTTTTACCTTATTGTTGAAGAATAGTTGGAACACAATAATAGCTTGAAATTTAACAGGCAGTGCCGACATGGTTGACGACAAGGGCCGAATACCGCGCCTTTGGGCAGTGGTGCCCGCTGCGGGGCAAGGCAGCCGCTTTGGCGCTGAGCTGCCCAAACAATATTCACCTCTCGCCGGAAAAACCGTTATCGAGCACAGTCTTGATGCCTTGTTGCGCTGTCCTGAGCTTGCCGGAATTGTTGTCGCCCTACACGCTGATGACAAAGACTTCGCGCAACTATCTTGCGCCAAGCACCCAAAGGTGACGCAGGTCGCTGGGGGGCGCGAGCGAGCGGATTCCGTTGCGCTGGCAATGGCGAGTTTGACGGACGCTGAAGCCCACGACTGGGTTTTAGTGCATGATGCTGCGCGTCCCTGTCTGAGTGAACAAGATCTTCAAACCTTGTTGTTTAAGGGGCGTAGTCACGCCGTGGGCGCTATTTTAGCCGCGCGTGTGGTTGATACCGTTAAGCGTGCAAGTGACGAACAGGAAGCTGTTACCACCGTGGATCGTAATAATTTATGGCGGGCTTTAACGCCTCAGTTATTTCGCTACGGCGCGTTGCGTGAGGCCTTGGAATACTGTCGGGAGCGGGCGTTACCGGTAACGGATGAGGCTTCAGCGATGGAACACTTGGGAGGCCAGGCACTTTTGGTGGAAGGTAGTCATCGCAATATTAAAATTACTTACCCCGATGACCTCACCATTGCCGAGGTTTTTCTGGCGGGAGCCTTAAATGCCTAGTATTCGTATTGGTCACGGTTACGATGTTCACCGCTTAGATAGTGGTGAGGGTATTCATCTTTGCGGGGTTTGGATTCCGTGCTCATTCCGGCTAATCGCTCATTCCGATGGTGATGTTGCCTTACATGCGCTTTGCGATGCCTTACTTGGCGCCTTGGCGCTTGGGGATATTGGCAAACATTTTCCTGATACTGACTCACGCTATAAAGGTGCAGACAGCGCCCAATTACTGGCCCATTGTTACCAATTGATAAAAGCCCAAGGTTATCAGCTTGGCAATGCCGATATCACTATCGCCGCTCAGGCCCCGCGCCTTGCCAACTATATTCTTGCGATGCGTGAATCAATTGCCAAGGTATTGTTTGTGGATGTTGGTCAGATCAGTGTGAAAGCCACAACGACTGAAAAGCTCGGCTTCATTGGACGCAGTGAAGGTATTGCCGTTGATGCCGTGGTGTTATTGGAGCGGTGTGATGCTCGCTGATTGGCCGCGAGCGATGGGTGTTCCGACTGTTAGCGGGGTATTAAAAGCTCAGCCTGAGGATTTCGTGGTTGAGGAAGTATTTCCCGTCGACTTTAGTGACGATGGCGAATTCGATTGGCTGTGGATTGAGAAGCGGGGCGATAATACTGAATACGTTGCGCGTCAGCTCGCCAGAATTGCTGGCGTGCAGCCCAAGGCCGTTAGCTACTCCGGGCAAAAGGATCGTCATGCCATTACTCGGCAATGGTTTTGTGTCCATTTACCGGGCAAGAATTTCCCTAGCTGGGATGTGCCTGAATCTGAGTCGTGGAAAATTCTGCGCAAGGGCCGCCATCGCCAGAAACTCCGCTTGGGTAGTCATCGCTACAATAAATTTACAATTTGCCTACAGTCCTTAATCGGTGACATAGCGGACTTGAATTCACGCTTGGAACAGATTCATCTCGGCGTACCAAATTACTTCGGCGAACAGCGCTTTGGCAACGAGGGCGGCAATATCACAGGCTGTCGGCAGTGGTTTGCTGGTGAAATTAAGCCGGGTCGCTTTGAGCGGAGTATGTATTTATCTGCGGCGAGGTCGTATTTGTTTAATGAGGTTTTGGCCCAGCGCGTGCGTGATGGGAATTGGAATAAAGGTTTAGCGGGTGATGTTTACGCGCTACGTGACAGTGGTAGTGTGTTTAGTGCCGAGCTCAATGACGAGACTGTCGCCCGAGTTGCCAGCGGTGATATTCAGCCGACTGGACCTATGTTTGGCAAAGCTGGTCGTTTAATCGTAGAGGGTGCGGTAGCAAGCCTCGAAGAGGCGGTGTATGAACAGGCCTCAGAGCTCTGTGCTGGCTTATTAAAAAACGGTTTGAATTCAGAGCGGCGCGCACTGCGCTTAATACCCCGGGATTTTCAATGGCGGTTTACGGGTAATAAGTCGCTGGAGTTAAGCTTTTCCTTGCCTAGGGGCTGTTTCGCCACGGCGCTTGTGCGAGAATTAATCAGCTATCCACTGGCGAGCTAGGGGCGGCAAACGAGTCGTTGTTTAATGGTATTAACTGAGAAAGCTGGGTGACAATCTTAAATTTACAAGGTATCGGGATGACATCCCAGCGGACCCGAGATCGCTTAATAGAGCGCTTGAGCGAGCGTGGGATCACCGATAATGCGGTGCTAAATGTCATTCGGGGCACTCCTAGGCACATATTCCTAGATGAGGCATTGTCCCATCGCGCCTATGAAGACAGCTCGCTACCGATCGGTTTCCAGCAGACCTTGTCTCAGCCGTATATTGTTGCTCGTATGACTGAATTATTACTGGCGAATGGTCCGCGGGAGCGGGTTTTGGAGGTGGGTACGGGCTCTGGCTACCAGACTGCCATTTTGGCGCAATTGGTTGATCGCGTTTTCAGCGTTGAGCGTATCCGACCATTGCAAGAGAAAGCGCGTCAACGTATGCGTCAGTTGGGGCTAAACAATGTGCAGATGCGCCACGCCGACGGCAGCATGGGTTGGAAGGATCGCGGGCCATACGATGGGATTTTGTCGGCAGCAGCGCCCGCTGAAGTTCCTCAGGAGCTATTAGAGCAGTTGGCGCTGGGCGGACGCCTGGTTATGCCTATTGGCCCCCAGGGCAAACAACAGTCTCTTTACATCTTTGATAAGACAGAAGAGGGTATCCAAGAACAAGTGATTGAACCGGTGTTATTTGTACCCTTACTCGCAGGTTTATTGTCTTAACGTTAAGCGACGCCATTACTACTAAGGAAAATTTAATGAAGGGATTTTACCCCGCGGTATTTATTCGCGGTATGGCCATGGGCGCTGCAGATGTGGTGCCTGGTGTGTCGGGTGGGACTATTGCTTTCATTACCGGGATTTATGACGAGCTTATAGAGAGCTTGAAGTCGTGTAATATTCAGGCTGTGCAGGTCTTATTTAAATCTGGCCTAACTGCATTTTGGCAGCACATCAACGGTGGCTTTTTGATGAGCCTATTGCTAGGTATTGCCACTAGTGTCTTGTCGTTGGCAAGGGCTATTTCTTACGCATTACATCACTATCCTGTCCCCCTTGCGGCATTGTTTTTTGGTTTGATTTTCGCGTCGGCATTGCTGGTGTATCGGCAGATACCGAGTGGTGGCCGGCAAGTCGCTTGGTTGATATGCGGCCTTGGTTTTGCCATTTTAATTGGTGAAATTCGCCCAGCGGATATTGCTAGTACACCATTGAATTTATTTTTGTCGGGGGCGCTGGCAATTTGCGCCATGATTCTACCCGGTATTTCTGGGAGTTTTATCTTACTCCTGCTGGGCATGTACCAGCCGGTGATTGATGCTGTCAAAAGTTTGGATTTGCTTGCCTTGCTGAGCTTTGCAATGGGGTGTGGGCTTGGTTTAATGCTTTTTGTGCGGCTATTGTCTTGGCTAATGCACCATTACCGCGCTCAACTTCTTGCTAGTTTGAGCGGGATATTAATTGGTTCATTGAGCATAATTTGGCCTTGGAAACTCTCTGATTCGGGGGCTTTACTTTCTGAGTCCCTCGCTCCCGGCTGGCAAAATGTATTTCCCTGGGAATATGCAGAGAGTGCAGAGCCTCAGCTGGCAATTTCTTTGGCCTTGGCTATGACTGGCGTCATCTTGGTGCTTTTGATAGAGCGATTTGCGAAAAAAGCCTAAAATTTTAAGAATATTTGCATCTAATAATTGTGATTTAAAGCTCAAATAGTGATCAAAACTGAGTTCGAGATGGTTGATTCGTAAAGTTTAAGGGCAAGGTCCTTTAAAAATAAATTGCCATTTGTCAAAAAAAAGGTTTTTTTTATGCGGTTTATCGGTCCTTCATGTGATGAGTAAATTGCGACAAATTGCTGGTTTTTGCTGTGCAATTATAGTCTTGGTCTCTTGTTCTACCAATGGTAGTTTCGCCCCTGTTTCTGATCGTTATAACCCTGCGGAGCGCACGCCACCGTATTATATTGTGAGCGCCGGTGATACTCTTTTTTCTATTGCTTGGCGCTATGGGTTCGGGGTTGAAGGGTTAGCGCTTGCTAACAATATGGTGCCGCCATATACCATTTATCCGGGGCAGGCATTATTGCTGAAGGAAAGTAATAAGCCACAGGTCGCTAAGCAAGAACCGATAAAACCATTAGTTCGGCCGAAAGCTAAGTCGACGGTAAGCAAGCAGAAAGTAGCACCCGCTGTTACGCCAAGGCCGTCAGTAAACATTGTGAATGAGAACTGGCGATGGCCGCTAAATGGACCTGTTGTAAGGTCATTCGTTGCGACTGGGCAGGCGCATAAGGGTATTGATATAAAAGGTAAAATGGGCGAGCCTGTATACGCAGCAAGAAGTGGCGAGGTAGTGTATGCAGGCAGTGGTTTGGTCGGATATGGCAATCTGCTGATACTGAAACATTCCGATCGCTTTTTAAGTGCCTATGGGCATAATCGGCGTATAAACGTAAAGGAGGGGGAGAAAGTTAAAGCGGGTCAAGTTATTGCCGAGGTCGGTGATAGCGGTACTGATTCAGTTAAATTACATTTTGAAGTTCGAAAGAACGGAAAACCGGTTGATCCTTTAAGGCTGCTACCACGGCGTTAGTTGTATAAAAACCGGGCAAAGCCTTTAAGTATCACTAAGTCGAGTAATAACAAACGCAAAAAAGGATTCGACGATGCGGGTATATGAAGAAGATAGCTATCGCTCAAATGTAAGCGATATGCTAGCTAATAAGGACGTTCAGGAAGATTCAGATCCTAGGAGCGAAGAGCATTCTGCTGTAGAGAAACCCATTAAAAAGGCCGCTAAACTTGGTCGTGCCCGGCGACAATCAAGCGATCTCGATGCGACCCAGCTGTATCTAAGTGAGATTGGCTTTTCACCCTTGTTAAGCGCAGAAGAAGAGGTTTATTTTTCGCGGCTAGCGAGAAAAGGCGATGACGCCGGACGCAAACGCATGATTGAGAGTAATTTGCGTTTAGTCGTGAAGATATCGCGGCGTTATCTCAATCGCGGCCTGAGCCTTTTGGACTTGGTCGAAGAGGGTAATCTCGGCTTAATTCGCGCGGTAGAAAAGTTTGACCCTGAACGTGGTTTTCGGTTTTCAACCTACGCTACGTGGTGGATTCGCCAGACAATTGAACGCGCGATTATGAATCAAACTCGTACAATTCGCTTGCCAATTCATGTTGTAAAAGAACTAAATAGTTATTTGCGTGCCGAGCGCGAGCTTACCCAAAAGCTTGACCATATGCCTTCGCCAGAAGAAATGGCGGTAGCCTTAGATAGGCCGGTATCAGAAGCAAAGCGTTTGTGTGGTTTGAAAGATCGGGTGAGTTCCGTTGATGTTCCTGTTGCACAGGACTCGGATCAAGTTCTACTTGATACCCTTGCCGATACTCAGGCATTGAACCCCAGCGATATTTTGCAGGGTGAGGACCTCTCTAACAGTATCGATCTATGGCTAGACGACTTGAGTTCAAAACAGCGCGAGGTCGTGGTGCGGCGTTTTGGCTTGCGCGGGCACGAGCCGGCAACGCTGGAAGAGGTTGGCCGTGAAATAGGTTTGACACGCGAACGCGTTCGTCAAATTCAGGTTGAAGCGCTTAAAAGTATGCGGGTATTGTTTGAAGAAAATGGCTTAAGTGCATCATCGCTGTTCGCTGAAGACTTTAGTTAGCCACACCGCGGCCGTGCTTGGGAGAGAGTGACAAGCTCTAGCAGCTGGGTATGTTTTACTACTAGGATTTTCAGTCATAAAAAAGCCCGCTACTGCGGGCTTTTTTATGACGTGGTGCTTAGCGCTCGAGGTACTGCAGCTTATTGGGTTTGTTGGCCCAATCCTCTGCATCCGCTGGCGGCGCTTTCATTTCAGTTATATTAGGCCAAACTTCAGCCAATTCCGCGTTTAATTCTAAGAATACTTGCTGATCTTCAGGCAGCTCGTCTTCAGAAAATATCGCATTGACAGGGCATTCTGGTTCACACAGGGCACAGTCGATACATTCGTCAGGGTGTATGACGAGGAAATTCGGGCCTTCATAAAAACAGTCTACCGGACATACTTCAACACAATCAGTGTGTTTGCACTTAATGCAATCTTCGCCTACAACAAAAGTCATTTTTGGTCAGCCCCTTTTCAATCCTGACTGTGGGTGGGTTACTCGCAGCGCGGTATTGTAACACCAGTGAAAAATATGGGTATAGGTTTAGCCTTAACAATAATTTAGCTGTGTATTATCGTTTTTACGCGTTAGTCCGTCATCGACCACCTTACTATAAAATGGCTTTAAGGCGATAAAGCAGCTCATGGGCCTGGCGCGGACTGAGTTCGTCGGGGTTAATGTCTTCAAGCTCCGTCACTACTGGGTGATCTGCGGTAGGCTGCGCCGCGAATAAATCAGTTTGTGGACCCGCGGTGCTAAGTTGGCCATGTTTAATTGCTTGAGACTCCAGTTGCTGAAGTTTGATTTTGGCGGCGCTGACAACCTTGGCTGGAATACCGGCTAATTTAGCGACTTGCAAACCGTAGCTGCGGTTTGCGGGGCCTTCTTCTACCCGATGCAGGAAGACAATGTGGTCGTTGTGCTCGGTGACGCCGAGGTGAACGTTGGCGGCCTTAGGGTAGCTTTCTGGCAGAACGGTTAATTCAAAATAGTGGGTCGCAAACAAAGTAAAGCCGTGAACGCGATCGGCAAGGTCAATGGCGCAGGCCCAAGCTAAGGATAATCCGTCGAAGGTACTGGTACCACGGCCGATTTCATCCATCAAAATTAAACTTTTGGCGGTAGCGTTGTGGAGGATATTGGCGGTTTCGGTCATTTCCACCATAAAGGTCGAGCGCCCGCCAGCGAGGTCGTCAGAGGAGCCAATACGGGTGAATATTTGGTCGACTAGACTGAGTTTTACGGCCTTAGCCGGCACGAAGCTGCCGATATGGGCTAGCAGTACAATTAATGCTGTTTGCCGCATATAGGTCGATTTACCGCCCATATTGGGGCCGGTAATGATGAGTGTGCGGCGGTCGTCGGCAAGTTTGACGTCATTCGCGATAAAAGGCTCGTCAAGAACACTTTCAACTACGGGATGGCGGCCTTGCTCGATATTGAGTAATGGGGTGTCGCTGAATTCAGGCTGGCACAGGTCCAGTTGTATAGCGCGCTCAGCCAAATTGGCAATGACGTCGAGCTCGCACAACCCCTGTGCGCTTATTTGCAGAGCGGCAAGCTCGAGGTTTAATGCGTCGAGCAAACTCTCGTAGAGATATTTTTCCCGCGCTAAAGCGCGGCTTTTACTGCTCAGGGCTTTGTCTTCGAAGGTTTTTAGTTCAGGAGTAATAAAACGTTCAGCGTTTTTTAGCGTTTGCCGACGGATATACTCAACCGGCGCCTGACCAGCCTGCAGCTTACTGATTTCGATGTAGTAGCCATGGACGCGGTTATAGCCGACTTTCAGAGTGCTCAGTCCGGTTTTCTCGCGCTCGCGGCGCTCCATGGCCAGCAGGAATTCACCAGCGTCGGTGCTAAGACTCCGTAACTCGTCTAACTCTGGGTCAAAGCCTTCGGCGATGACACCGCCGTCGCGCAGGACCATTGGCGGATTGTCGGCCACGGCACGGCTGAGTAGGTCGGCCAGACTTGGAAATTCGCTGATTTGCTCGGCTAAGCCCTGCAGATAAGGAATATCTAGGGGCTTTAATTGGCTTTGTAGCTCTGGCAATGTCGCCAGTGAGCGCTGTAGTCGCGATAAGTCCCTGGGACGTGCGGAGCGCAGGCCAACACGAGAGAGAATGCGTTCCAAATCGCCAATCTGTTTAAGAGTGGCGCGCAATGTCTCAAACTGATAATTGTCGAGGAGGCCCACTACGCCACTTTGGCGGGCAGTTAGAGTTGCCTGGTTGCGCAGTGGTCGGTGCAGCCAGCGGCGGAGAAGGCGCGAGCCCATGGCCGTTTGGCAGCGATCAAAGACGGAGGCCAAGGTGTTCTCGGTGCCACCGCCTAAATTCAGGTCGAGTTCTAGGTTTCGGCGGGTGGCGGCGTCCATTGCAACGGCGTCATCGCGGGATTCGTGTTTAAGCTGGCGAATATGGGGCAGGGCACTGCGCTGGGTGTCTTTTACGTAGTGCAGAAGGCAGCCGGCGGCGGCGACGCCGTGGTGTAGTTGTTCGCAGCCAAAACCGGCGAGGTCTTGTACGCCAAAATGTTGGCAAAGGCCTCGGGTTGCGGCATCAAAATCAAACTCCCACGGCGGCAGCTTGCGCAGTCCGGCAAATTTGGGCATGTCCTCGACGTGGAGATCGTCTGCGACAAGCAATTCCGCGGGGCGTAGGCGCTGTAATTCGCCAATAAATGCGGCGTGGCCTTTAACCTCTAAGACTTGAAAACGTCCGCTGCTCATATCGAGAACGGCTATGCCGAATAAACCGGCTTGGCCGCAGGCGGCGACCAGCAGCGCGTCGCGGCGCTCGTCAAGGAGCGCCTCGTCGCTTATGGTGCCCGGCGTCACAATACGGGCTACGGCGCGTTCAACTGGGCCTTTACTGGTAGCGGGGTCGCCGATTTGCTCACAAATTGCGACTGACTCACCGGCCTTAACCAATTTGGCTAAATACCCCTCGACAGCGTGGTAGGGCACCCCGCACATTGGAATTGGATTGCCGCCGGCTTTGCCCCGCGCGGTGAGAGTTATATCCAGTAATTCAGAGGCTTTTTTGGCATCCTCAAAAAACAATTCGTAAAAATCGCCCATGCGATAGAACACCACTTCATTGGGGTGCTCCGCCTTGATCTTTAAATACTGAACCATCATTGGCGTGTGGGATACTTCTACGCTGCTGGTATTGGCGTCTTTAGTCATTACGGCTTATTGGCCTTATTCGTTAGGCGATAGGGTTTCTATACAGCACTTGGGCTGTAAGTCGTGCTTAAATTACGCGTTGAATATAAGCCCGCAAGAATAGCAAATTGCATTAAAAACCACTAACTCTCTGCCGCTGTTAACGACCTTGATCCGCTGCTTGCCAAGGTTTTTGCGCGAGAAATATAGTGTGGCGGCTACCTTTGCCAGGGCGGGCACGTACAGTGTGGATACTGACTTTGAATCGCGCTTTCTTTAATCGAATAGCAAACATAGAGTCAGCGCCGGCTGACCAAATCGCCAATACACCTTCGGGGCGCAAGGTGGTAAATAGGTCTTCGAGTCCCGCCTGGGAATACAGCCAATTGTTGTCGTTTTGAGTCAGGCCTTCTGGGCCGTTGTCGACATCCAATAAAATAGCGTCATAGGCTTTGGGGTTGTCGCGTAATAATTCGGCCACGTCGCCAATATGAACCTTTGTTCTGGGGTCGCTTAAGGGCTGGCCAGCACAATCGCCTAAGGGTCCTTGATTCCATTCGACAACGGCCGGAATCAGTTCCGCGACAGTTACTTGGCTCGTGCTGCCCACCGCGCGAAGTGCCGCTGCTAGCGTATAGCCCATGCCGAGGCCG
>NZ_JBFJWS010000038.1:0-19563 GCF_041623545.1 Zhongshania sp.
AGTTTTTCCACTTGTTTTGCATAGTGATATACCACTGCGGCGCACCATTGCACGTTCCAGAGAACTCGAGCTCTGGGTAGTGAGCAGTCACACGGTTGAGTATGCCGTGATCTTTTTCATTGATATCAATGATCAGTAAGTGGCGCCCATTGTCTAAATCTGCCTGAAAGCGTTTGAACTCGTGGTGGGGTTCTTGAATACCAAATAGTCCGCCTTCCCAAGTGAAAAAGCCCAAGACAACAATGGCGAGAAACACGAAGGGCGTCCAGCCGGCAGCTGTTTCTGTTGCACCGGAGTAATGGCCGACTGCGAGTACCACTGCCGCCGCCGCTGCGCCAATCAGGGCGCCACGCTCCATCGAGTGGACGACATCTTTGCGCAACACTGCTTCAACATCATTGAGCTTTCGCAGCGTCACGCCGCGATCGTCATTGCTTAAAACATGAATTTGCGGAGTGGATATTCCGTTGGCCTCGAGGTCGTGTTCCACTGTTTCGAGTTTGTCGAGATTATCAGCCAGAAAAAAATAGCGTTTCATATTATGCTCCTAACCGTAGCTAGCGTATGCAGTAGCACTGGTCTTAAGAGAATGCGGCCATTGCTGCTACAATCGTCTGCTTTAGTCTAGCAGTGTCGGCGCTGCCTGCCCCGCGCTAAATAGCGCATTATTATTGTATTTTTGTCTAAGCCGCAGCGCTGTGATTTCTTTAAAATCTATTGGCGGTTTGGTTTTGGGAGTGAAATGGCTGTGATTAGTGCGGAAAATGACGCTAAAAAGACTGTTGAGGCAGCCGTAAGCTTGTGGCTTGAGCGTGTGGTTGTTGGGCTAGGATTGTGTCCCTTTGCCGCAAAACCTCTGCAGGAAGCTCGAGTGCGTGTAGATATCAGTTCAGCACAAAGCCCTGAGGAATTAGCTGGGGACTTACATCTTGCGCTCTGTCGCCTAGAGGAGACTCCGGTCGAGACTTTAGAGACTAGTTTGCTGGTTGTGCCGCATATGTTGGCAGATTTTTATGATTATAACGACTTCCTTGATATTGCT
Source organism: Zhongshania sp. (assembly GCF_041623545.1). GTDB lineage: Bacteria > Pseudomonadota > Gammaproteobacteria > Pseudomonadales > Spongiibacteraceae > Spongiibacter. The sequence continues at coordinate 1,043 of NZ_JBFJWS010000038.1, forward strand.
GATGCAATGCTGGTGGAGGGGGACTGGGAAGGAGTAATACAAATTGCGAGTTTTCACCCGCAGTACCAGTTTGCTGAAACCGATAAAGATGATGCTGAGAACTTCACGAATCGTGCGCCCTATCCTATTTTTCACCTGCTGCGAGAAGCTAGTTTAGAGGCGGTATTGGCTTCATACCCTGATCCCGATGCAATCCCAGAACGCAATATAGAATTATTTAGTGATATGGATCGTGGCAAACTTAAACACTTATTTCCGTATTGCTTTAAATGATTGCCAACATGATTAACGCCCTGGAGGAAACTGGGCCAATATTTCAGTGACGGCCTGCAGTATCATCGCGTTATTCGCCTTGGGATCGCTATTATGCAGCTCAATGACAAGAGACCCGCGCCAACTTAACTTCATGTCGGTAGGGTTTAAGAAATCAATAATGATTTGTACATTGCGGTTAATGGTGTCTTTGCCTAGGGGTACACCAACTGAGCTACTGACGCCGAAATTACCGCCAAAGCTGCCAAAGCCCAAGCCTAGCCGAGGACCGCGATCAATGGTATCTGCGGCTTCCGCTAAATAGTATTTAACAATAAAGTCGGCATTTTGCTGCTTCTGCGCTGGGCGGAATGACCGGGTGTTTAGCTGAGATTCTAGGGCTGTTTTAGTATTGTCGATAATAAAGGGTGAAATGCCTTTGTCGGCGCCGCTATTTTCCGACCAGATGTAGCGCTGGTAACGACCAAAGTCAGCGCTAGGATTATAGTCTGTGACGACCTTAGTCGAGCTGCAAGCGGCCAGCAAGGTGGTGATGCATAGTATTAGTGCGCTGGCGGTTTTCATAATGTCTTACCCTTTAATTGCCAATGCGGTCGGAAATTTTTACCCAGTTCGGCGCAGGTGGCGTGTCTTGGACAGCTTAGCAGGTGATCATTAACAAAGCCCAGTGCCTGCAAATTGGCATAACAAATTGTGCTGCCAAAAAATCGAAAGCCACGCTTTTTTAAATCCTTGCTAATTTGATCTGATTGCATGCTTGTTGCGGGCACTTCACTTAACTTACGCCAGTGATTTTGTTGCGGCGCGTCATCGAAATAAGACCACATATAGCGCGCAAAGCTGCCGTACTCCTTTTGTATTTCTAGGAATAGCTTTGCGTTGCTAATGGCGCTTTCGATTTTTAAGCGATTACGGACAATGTCGGGATTGGTTTTTAAAATTTCGACCATGGTGTCGTCGAATTTAGCGACTTTGCGGGGATTGAAATTAGCGAATGCTTTTCGGTAGCCCTCGCGTTTGCGTAATACCGTGAGCCAACTTAAGCCGGCTTGGGCCGCTTCTAAAATGAGAAATTCGAAATGGACTGCATCGTCGTCACAGGGTACGCCCCATTCGGTATTGTGATAATCAATATACTGGGGGTCGCTGGTGCACCAGCCACAAAGTTCTGACAACGTTCAGACTCCTTTTTGAATTATGGCTGGCTACAGCACTCATAGAACAGGCGGCTGTGCCATAATGGCCGTCGATATTCTGGTCTACTTTAACGCTAACGGGGAGATTTATGAAAATATTTAAGTCGGTTTTGGCCTTGGCTTTGGCGGCGGGTCTCGTGGCTTGTGCAGAGTCGCCGACAGGGCGCCGTCAGGTGCTGTTATTTTCTGATGGCGAAATGTCACAGATGGGTGGCGCTGCGTTTGACGAAATGAAAAAGAAGATGACGATCAATAAAGACGGCGCCACCAATCGCTATGTAAGTTGTATTGCTGACGCGATCACGGCTAGCTTGCCGTCAGAGTGGCGGGGTAGCTGGGAGGTTGTTGTCTTTGAAGAAGCGTCGGCGAATGCCTTTGCTTTGCCCGGCAAAAAAATTGGCGTGCACACCGGCATTTTTGCCGTGGCAAAAAATGCTGATCAACTCGCGACGGTGATAGGTCACGAAGTCGGCCACGTATTAGCTCATCACAGTGCCGAGCGAATGTCAGTACAAAGTGTTGCTGGTACGGGTACTCAGTTGGTTGGGGTGCTGCTGGGCGAGGGTGCTGGTAAAGAGACTGTTATGGGCTTGCTCGGTTTGGGCACCCAATATGGCGTTGTCCTACCCTATGGTCGCGCGCAAGAGTCGGAAGCGGATATTGTTGGTTTGGATCTAATGGCCAAGTCTGGGTTTAACCCAGAGGCGAGTGTCAGCTTGTGGCAAAATATGAGCGCGGTTAGCGGCGGTCAGCCCCCCGAGTTTATGTCCACCCATCCGTCGCATGCGTCGCGGATTAAAGATTTGCAGCGCCAGTTGGCTACGGCGACGCCGCTATACCAGCAAGCGCAAGCGCGGGGTATTAAGCCGGTGTGTAAGCGTTAAGTCGTAATGCGAGATCTGCGACGATCAGCACTCGATTCGTCGCAGCTACTCGTCGCAACAGGCGCGGTGATTCATTGAAAGCGCTGGCGCCTGACAATCGGGTTTGCCAATGACTTTGGCGGGTACGCCTGCTACTACCGTGTGCGGTGGCACATCCCGTAAGACGACGCTGCCAGCCATTACTTGGGCGCCCTCACCAATATGAATATTACCAAGTATTTTAGCGCCAGCGCTTAGCAATACGCCGTCTGCGACCTTGGGGTGGCGATCACCCTCCTCTTTGCCGGTGCCGCCGAGGGTTACCGACTGCATAATCGAGACATTATTGCCTACCACCGCCGTTTCTCCGATGACGATACCGGTGGCGTGATCCATTAAAATTCCTCTGCCGATTTTGGCGGCGGGGTGGATGTCTACACCAAACTCGCAGGATATCCGGTTTTGAAAATAAAGAGCCAAAGAGGTTCGGCCCTGCAGCCAAAGTGAATGAGCAATACGGTAGGACTGCAATGCGTGGAAGCCCTTAAAATATAAAAAGGGTATCGACAAGCTTGAACAGGCCGAATCTCGCTCGAACACGGCGCAGATATCGGCGCGTATGGCGGCGCCAATAGTTGTGTCGCTACTAAATGCTTTTTCAATCACCTCTCTCACCAGCAGAGCAGACGCCGCGGGGCTGGCGAGGCTGTGTGCCAAATGAAAACTGAGGGCAGTTTCCAAGGTGTCGTGGTTGAGGATGGTGGCGTGTAGAAAACTGGCCAACACGGGTTCGCGTTCAACCTCGCAGGCGGTTTCCTTGCGGATGGTTTGCCATACGGGGTCGAGCTTGTCAGTTTTCTTTGCGGTGCGAATAGTCATGGTTAATAGTGTATCGAAAATGGGGCCAAAGTATAGCGTGGCGTGGCTCATCTGTAATGCTGGTGTGGCGCTGGCGCGATATCTTCATGCATTGGTAATCTTACAAGCATTGCCCGTCGGCTGTGTGCTTGCGACACTAGCTTGATTTCAATTAATGGGCTGACTATGCGACAAGATCAACGACCCTATTGGGTAAAGAAAAGTTATCTGCGTTTTCGCGGCTGGTATACCCAGCATTTTCTTAAGCCCGCCTGTGATTTTTTGGGGGATTACCCCACATTCATGAAACCTTGGTATATCTCGATTTCTGGGCCAAACATTGAAATTGGCCACTGCGCCACTGTGATCGGCGAGCCGGAAAACCGAGTAAAAATTGGCGTGTGGGGCAATGATGAGCACAGTGGCCGGATTAAAATCGGTGACTATGTGCTGATTAGCCCGGGAACCCGAATCTCAGCGGCGAACGAAATCACTATTGGTGACAGTGTGATGATCGCCAATGGCGTGTATATAACCGATAGCGATTGGCATCAAATGTATGACCGTGCCAGCCGAAGCACCGACGTAAGCCCCGTTCGTATTGGCAATAATGTCTGGCTTGGTGACCGCAGCACAGTACTTAAGGGCGTGACAATCGGCGAGAATAGCGTCGTGGCGGCCTGTGCGGTGGTTAGTCGCGATGTGCCAGCTAATGTAGTAGTAGCGGGTAACCCTGCTGTGGTGGTTAAAGAGTTGGACGTGACACGGCCAATGCGAACCCGCGCCGATTATTTTGCAGACCCAGCCGGACAAGCACTGTTTTTTGATGGCGTAGATAAAATGGTGCTGCAGAAAAATGGCTTCTTCCGTTGGTTGAGGATATTGCTGAAGCCAAGTATTAATGATTAGGGGGTGACTTATGTCAATATCGTCAGCCGATTAGTGAACTTTGGGGCTGGCGATAATTTCAATTTGTGCCGGCGAGCCCTCTGACCCTATCAAGAGCTGCTTGCCATCGCGGCTAAATGTGCCAGCTTCAATTTGTGGCATACGCTTAACATCGACGGTGATAGGCGTTTTATTTAGCGCTTGCAGCCACGTTTGATTTGGTTTTCGCGGAAAGAAATAGGTTTTACCCGAGGTGACAATAATCGCCGCATCACCCGCTGGACTAAAGGCCATCGCGGTGGGGGAGAATCGCGTGATTCGCCCAGCGCCCTGGGCTTGATGCTTTTCGGTACTTGGTATGCTGCGAACCTCGCCCAGAAAATTGACTGGGACGGGCTGGCCAGCGAGGGCATCTAAGGAAAATCGATAAAGACGAGGATGGATGTCGCGTTTGCTCAGTATATAAACAAAACGCTCGCGACTATCCACTGCAAGAGCCTCGGCGTCGCGGGGGCCATCTTCGTTAATTAACATGTAGTGGCGAAGAACGTTAGTTTCCGTTTTCGGTGACGTCAGCGCAGTCGGCTCGGCGATTAAATACACGTCCGTAAATGGTCTAAACGCCATGTTATCGCCGATGTCGGCGATAAGTAGATAGCTGCCTGTGGTATCGCTAAAGCCGTCGATATCTTCCCAATCAAACGCCCCGGCGCCTTTTACCTTCAGTTCGGTCAGGAGTTTGCCCTGCTCGTCAAATGCAAATAGGCGGGGGCTGTCGCCGCTGTCATTGTGTGCCCAATAACGATTTTTGTGATGGGGGCTGGCGACTATGCCACTCATTTCCGTCAACAGGGGGGTATTCAGCTCAATACGTAGGTCTGCGCGAGGCTTTTCCGGCGCGGCAAAGCTCAGCGGTACAGCCATTGTGATAGATGCACACAGCAACGCTATGAGTGCGCTAATTTTGACCTTGCTCATAATCTTCCTGTTTGGAGGGCGCGCGAGTGGCAATCCATTATGGAGTGCAATATTAGTGTATCGTTCCCGACGGCTATCCAGAATGGCCGAGGGCGAGTTACGCGGAGTATTTTATCGCTTTAATGATGACGGCGGTGTGGCAATAGGGCTGAGATGTATTTCCATTCCTAAAAGCAATATAGACAGCGTCAAGTTGGCTTGGTAGATTGCGGCCATGGCAAAACTTGAAATCGAAAATAGCAGCGTGCCCCTCCCTGTTGGCGAGAGCAAGCCTTATCACCACGGTGATCTGCGCCGACAACTGCTTGATGCAGCCGCAAAATTAATTCGAGACGAGGGCGAGGCGGCGCTGTCCATGCGCAAGCTCGCCCAAGCGGTCGGAGTCTCTAGAACGGCGCCATACCATCACTTCAATGATAAGCAGGCGTTATTGTGTGCTGTTGCTGAGGAAGGTTTTAGGCGCTTTCGTGCAATTGTGACGGCGGGGGGAGGGCCTGCTGAGGCGACGACTCACGTTGATGTGCTAGATGAAGCCGCAATTCGCCAATTTATAAGCCGCTATATTAATTTCGCAGTGAACAATGCCGAGTATTACGATCTCATGTTCGGCGGTCACTTGTGGAAGTCGCAGCAGCTGACGGCGTCCTTGAAAGCGGAGGCCTATGCCTCGTTTAAAATTTACGTCGATCAAATTCGTCACTGGCAGCAATCACGCTTGGCGGCCGCTGCGGTTGATCCATTGCGCTATGCTCAAGTGAGTTGGTCAACCCTGCACGGTATGAGCCGATTGCTCATTGATGGCATTTATTTGGATTCCGCGGCGGTAGCCGCGATGAGTGACTCTGCGGCCAATATGTTTTGGCGGCAATTGCAGGGCGTCTAAGTCGCGAACCGATAACAAACCTTGCCTGGAGCTGTGGCATGGTTAACACTTCTCAGCGATTAATTCGGTCACCTACTAGGAGTTTGCGTGTCGGCCATTATCAGCGTTTCTAATCTGAATAAAATCTATACTGGGGGTTTTCAAGCCCTTAATAATGTCAGTCTTGATATTCGGCGCGGCGAAATTTTCGCGCTGCTTGGCCCTAATGGCGCAGGTAAAACTACTTTAATTAGTATTATCTGCGGCATTGTAAATCCAAGTAGTGGAACCATTAGTGCTGATGGTAGCGATATTGTGCGCGACTTTCGTGCCGCGCGCAGTAAGATTGGCTTGGTACCTCAGGAGCTCTGTACCGATGGTTTTGAAAGTGTGCTGGCAACGGTTAGATTTAGCCGCGGTTTGTTTGGCAAACCGCCCAATCCGGCGTATATCGAACAAATTCTGAGGCAACTCTCGCTGTGGGATAAAAAAGATTCGCGGATCATGTCCTTGTCAGGTGGTATGAAGCGACGAGTAATGATTGCTAAGGCACTGTCTCACGAGCCGGAAATTCTATTTCTTGATGAACCCACCGCTGGGGTCGACGTCGAGCTGCGACGGGATATGTGGGATATGGTGCGGGGCCTGCGGGAGCGGGGCGTGACGATTATTTTGACCACCCATTATATTGAGGAAGCGGAAGAAATGGCAGACCGCATTGGGGTGATCAATAAGGGCGAAATAATTTTGGTTGAGGACAAGTTGGCGCTTATGGATAAGCTCGGCCAGAAGCAGCTGCGCCTGCAATTGCAAAAACCTTTGGCAGTGTTGCCACTGGAGCTACAATCCTACCCTCTTAGTCTTGGTAGCGAGGGAATGGAGTTAATCTACCATTTTGACACCCAGAGTGAACACACCGGCATCGCCGATTTATTTCGGCGCCTTGATGCCCATGGCATCGATTACCGAGACCTGCAGTCGCGGCAACGCTCCCTTGAGGAGATTTTCGTCAGCCTGGTGTCCGCGCCACAACAAGCGGAGCTCAAATCATGAATATTTATGCAATTCGCGCTATTTATAAGTTTGAGTTGGGTCGTACATGGCGCACTTTGATGCAGAGTATTGCATCGCCGGTTATTTCGACATCGCTTTATTTTGTGGTGTTTGGCTCGGCGATTGGCTCGCGCATGGTCGAAATTGGCGGGGTGAGCTACGGTGCCTTCATCATTCCCGGTTTAATTATGTTGGCCTTATTAACCGAGAGCATTTCCAACGCTTCTTTTGGTATTTACTTCCCTAAATACAATGGCACGATATATGAAATATTGTCTGCACCCATTTCTATGCGTGAGATCTTGCTGGGCTACGTGGGCGCCGCCGCGACGAAGTCAGTGATTCTCGGCGTCATTATCCTCATCACTGCGCGCTTATTTGTCGATTACCATATTGCTCACCCAGTGTGGATGGTTACCTTTCTTTTGTTAACTGCCGTTACCTTTAGTTTATTTGGTTTTATTATCGGTATTTGGGCCGATGGTTTTGAAAAACTACAAATCATACCGATGTTGATTGTGACACCGCTGACCTTTCTTGGCGGCAGCTTTTATTCTATTACCATGTTGCCGCCACTATGGCAGACGATTACCTTGGCAAACCCCGTTGTGTATTTGATCAGCGCGTTTCGCTGGAGCTTTTACGATGTTGCCGATGTTAATGTCGGTGTGAGTGTTGCCATGATTTTATTGTTTATGGCGGGATGTTTGGCACTAATTTCTTGGATGTTTAGAACCGGCTATAGATTAAAAAGTTAATTTCGATACGCCAAGTGGTGAGCATTGGCAGCCTATTGACATAAGTTTACCGTCGCTTTTGCTAAATGTTTGAACAAGCGCAAGTTTGTAAACTTGTTTTTGTATGAAGACATGCTAATGTGACCGCCATGAATAATAAAAACGATATGGCAAAAGTAATTTTTATAACTTTAATCGCAGACAGGCTGCCTAATTTGTTGGGGCCAGTCTTTCTCTTTCCGAGCAACGGAGCTTGCTTAGTTGCTTGATTAACCACGCTAATAAACTTAGAGCAGGACAGGATGCTTTGAATTCCTTAGGCACGCTGTCGGTTCTACGCATGGAGAGAAGAGTGTTGACTACGTTAAATGATGAGTACTTATTGATAAAAGAGTCAGATTATCTGTCGTTAACTGAATTTATAAAACGCAATAGATCTGAAGCGACTGAAGCTTTGGCTGCGGGTATGAGCAAGGCAAAAGTACTTGCCGATGAGGGCTTTCCAGATAATGTGGTGTCGTTAAATGCCACAGTGGATTTTTTTGACCCCGAACTGAGCAAAGAGAGTAAAGTTACTTTAGTGTTGCCCTGGCAGGCGGATTTGACCAAACGAAAAGTGTCGATTCTTTCCCCTGTAGGCTGCGCCTTAATTGGTCTGCGAACAGGGAAACGAATTCATTGGCCTTTATTGAATGGTAAAAGCCGTGTCTTAGATATAGTTGGCGTGAGCCAGCCTCAAAACCGTAAACTCAGTTCCGGTGCGTAATCAGCACTAAAAGTGCGTAATGACCCCAAGGAAGGGGGTTAGCAAGGCCCACCCGCATTCACCCATACCCGTAATTTTTCAGCAAACTCAGTTTCGCTCAATGGCGGTGTGCTGCGGTTTTTTCCTGGATTCCACGCCCATAACACCAAGTCGTCCTCGGTCATGTGCCGAAACAAATCCTCTAGGCTGCGATTGCCATTTTTGCTTGTGTCTTTCAGTGCCGCGCAGAGCTGGCTAGGGCTTAGATCCTCCCAAGCCATGCTCAGCGGTGCAAGGCCCCAGTGTGGCGCGCCAGGTACCTCGTCATCTGCCACATTTGAATCTTGGTGGCAGGCCGCGCATTGCAAGGTGGGCGCGCCGTGATTGTCTTCACCGCGCACCACAAGTTGATCGTGACGGCGGCGCTCGTCCCCTTGCCGGGGAAATTCGGTTTTGGTGTGACAATTTAAGCAGCGCGGGTGGGTGAGCACGTCAAACAGCGGTTGAAATAACGGTGATTGCGCAATGGCGCCCGAGCTGAGTAGGCATGTAAATAGCAATAGGCTTAGCATTCCCACAGGGGCGGGGCTTTTCTTAGAATTCGATGTCATTGTCAGCTCCGAGCTTAGGCGATTTTAAAATTGAGGCGGCGCAAGGGCAGTTCGCGAATACGTTCGCCGCTGGCGGCGAAAATAGCATTGGCGAGCGCGGGGCCGACACAGGGCACGCCGATTTCGCCCACGCCGCCGACGGGATTGCCGCTGTTGACTATAACCGTCTCAATAATCGGCGTTTGATGCATCCGCAATACCGGGTAGTCATCGAAGTTGCTCTGCTGCACCACACCGTCTTCTAGTAAAATCTCCCCGAACAGGACGCTCGACAGTGCAAAGATAACCGCTGATTCGACTTGAGCGATGACTAAGTCGGGGTTGACGGCTGTGCCGCAATCCACCGCACTGACGACTCGGTGCACGGTTAATTCACGGTTGGCGGACACGGAGACCTCGACCACTTGGGCAATAAAACTGTTCCAATGCCCCATGACGGCGATGCCCTTTTTTCTGCCAGAGGTGGTTTGGCCCCAGTTGGCGGCTTGAGCGACTGCGTCGAGCACGGCGCGGTGGCGCGGCTTCTCACTGAGTAGCTCGCGCCGGAATGCGTAGGGGTTCTTGCCGACCCGCAGCGCCAATTCGTCGATAAAAGTCTCTTGGGCAAAAACATCGGTGAATTTATTTACCGAGCGCATCCACAGCGATGGCATCGCTGGGAGAATCGTAAGATGAGCATCCATGAGCACATTGTCGATTTTGTAGGGCATCCCGGATTCGAAGTCAGTGAGCTCTGCTAGCGGCGGTAATTCCATGTCGTGAAAGGCGTCTAAAGCATTTTCGATATACAGTGAGCCCGTTACGTCTTGCGTCACGGCGCGGTGGGTCCACGCGATGACATTATCCGCACTGTTTAATGACGCAGATACCCGAACTGCCGCTGCGGGCCGGTAGTAGCCGCCTTTCATATCGTCTTCTCTAGTCCAAATAACCTTCACGGGCAGTTGCAGCGCTTTCGCAACCGCGCAGGCATCGCGAACATAATCAGCAAGCGGGTTGCCGCGTCGGCCAAAGCCGCCACCCGAGGGCATCATATGGAAGTTGATTTGGTCGGGTAGCAGGCCGAGTACTTGTGAGGCAAAGAGCTTGTCGAGGGTGGCTGATTGCGTACCAGTCCAGATTTCGGCGCTACTGCCATCGTAATCCACGACGACGTTGAGGGGTTCCATGGCGGCGTGGGCCATAAATGGGAAGTAATAATCAGCGCTCAGGGTTTCGCTGGCTTGTGCCTGCGCTAAAAGCGTGGAGCCGTCGGTGCGGATCGGTAAACCGGGTAGGTTCAGGCGAAGATTGTACTCGTCGCGCTGGCTGGCCGAATCGGTTCGGCCAGCCAGTAATTCATTCCAGCTGACTTGTAGCGCTTTGCGGCCTTGCTGCGCGGACCAAAAGTCGTCGGCGACCACCGCCACACCACCGGGAATAGTGTGCACACTGCGAACGCCAGGCACGGCTAACGCGGCGTTGTCGTCAACACTGAGGGCTTGACCGTTAAAGCGCGGTGGCCGAGCAATAAGTGCAGTGAGCATGCCGGGAATGTCGACATCCATACCATATTGAAAGCTGCCGTCAGTTTTGGCGCTGGCGTCAGTGCGCTGACGTGAGGTGCCAATGATACGGTAACTGGCCGGGTCTTTTAGGGTAGGGTTGCTTGGCACATCCTCTTCGGCTGCGGCGCTAGAAAGGTCGCCGTAACTGGCGCTACGGCCGCCTATATCGTCGATGACATAGCTCGCTTCGGTGCGCAGTGTGCTCGGGTCGACCGCCCAGCGTTTGGCAGCGGCGTTAATGAGCATTTGTCGAACTGCTGCGCCGATACTGCGCTGGGGCTCAAAATAGCCGCGAATACTGGAGCTGGCGACGGTAAATTGTAGAGTACTTTGAAAGTAGGGGTTATTAAAGTTGGCGGCGACCGGCGATTGTTCAGCGCTTACTAGGCTCCAGTCGGCATCCAGTTCTTCAGCAACAATCATGGGGATTGCAGTGAGGGCGCCCTGGCCGATTTCGGTCGCGCCGACTAGCACCGTTATACGGTTATCAGTGCCGATACGCATAAATTCGCCGAGAATGAATTCTTCGGCGGGTGTGGCGGGTGGCGTACCGTTATTGTTGCCCGGCGTCGTTGCTGGGCGTTTGCTAGACGAGCCGCCGCAGGCAACCAGTAAACCACCGCCCGCCAAAACGCTGACTCGAAGGAAATCTCGTCGGCTAAAACCAGAGTGCGTCATCGTCGGCTCCTATAGTTGTTCGCTGGCGATTTTGTGAATCGCCTTACGAATGCGTGGGTAGGTGCCGCAGCGGCAGATGTTGCCTGACATAGCGCGATCAATGTCTTGGTCGCTGGGGGCCGAATTACTTTTAAGTAAGGCGGTCGCGGCCATAATTTGACCGGACTGGCAGTAGCCGCATTGCGGCACATTCAGCTCTTGCCAAGCGTTTTGTACAAGGCTGCCAATATGCTCATTGCGAATATCTTCAACGGTGCGCACAGCTTTATTGCCAACTGCGCCGACCGGCATGACGCAGGAGCGCGTGGGTTGGCCGTCGATATGCACGGTGCAGGCGCCACACAGGGCTTGTCCGCAACCGTATTTGCTGCCGGTGAGTTTGAGATTTTCACGCAAGACCCACAGCAGAGGCTTGTCCTCGGGGGCGTCGACGGTGTGGGCTACCCCGTTCACTTGGATTGTAAGCATGCATTCACTCCTACTTCTTTCCGCCGAGCGGATTCGAGCTGATCATTTTATTGCAATTGTCTAGCGCTGTGTGGTTCGTCGCTTCGAGCCCAATGGGGGTCAGCTTTGTTCGTCAACAGGCTTTATCCGGTTTTATGCCACACTACTCTAACGGCAGTGCTTATTTGTACCGTTGAAAATACCAACCCATGTTGTACGTGTAAACACTGATTGTGGATCAGTGTGATGCGGTTTTAATTTTCATTCCCTAAGTGCGCTTAGTAAGGCAGCCTCAGCGGGGCTTCCTGCATTAATGCGAGTTGCTCGCGTAATTGAAGAATGTGTTCGCCCCAGTAACGCTCAGTATTAAACCAAGGAAAAGCCTTGGGGAAGGCTGGGTCTTGCCAGCGGCGCGCGAGCCAAGCTGCGTGATGCATTATGCGCAGGCTGCGTAGGGCTTCGATTAGGCTAAGTTCCTTAGGATTGAAATCGTAAAATTCATTGTAGCCTTCGACTAATTCCATAATAGCGCGTTGCTGGGCGTCAGTTTCGCCGGAGAGAAACATCCACAAATCCTGAATGGCGGGCGCCATGCGGCTGTCGTCAAAGTCGACCAGCCAGGTTTCACCATTGCGAGAGAGTATGTTGCCAACGTGACCGTCGCCATGGGTGCGAATATAAGTCGGCGAAACGTCGGCAAAGCGTTGGTGGACTCGTTTCAATAGATCCGCGCTAAGGCTGCCGTAGGCATCACTTAGATTGCTTGGGATGACACCGTTGAGGATGAAACTGCGGCTATCGTCGCCAAAGCTCCTGGTGTCGAGCGTTGGGCGATACTGAAACGGTGCGCTGGCGCCCACCAAGTGAAGGCGACCAATTAGGCGCCCTAGCTGGAAGAGGTTGTCCATATCATCTAGCGCGGGTGCGTGGCCGCCGCGACGGGGGTAGAGGGCGAAGCGATAGCCCTCAAAGGTAAATAAACTTGTGCCAGCGTCGTCCCGCCACGGAGCAATCACCGGTATATCGGTTTCAAACAGCTGTTGGGTGAATTGGTGCTCTTCTAAAATTTGCTCGTCGCTCCAGCGCTCGGGACGGTAAAACTTCACCACCAGCGGCTCTTTGTCTTCTAGGCCGAATTGGTAAACCCTGTTTTCATAGCTGTTTAGGGCAAATACTCGAAGATCGCTGATGAAGCCTAGGCTTTCGACGGCGTCGATAACGCGGTCCGGGTTAAGTTCAGCAAAATCTTGTTGTTCGGTCTCGCTCATGATGCGACTCCATATTCATTTACGAGGGCGACGGTTTTAATTTGCGCGAATACCTGTTGGCCTACTTGCAAATTTAAACGGTCTCGGGATTTTCGGGTGATACGGGCCAGCAAATACTGATCGCCCACACTTAGGCGCACAGTGACTTGGGGGTTCATGGCGTTGTGCTGGGCGGTATCGCCGTCGAGGGTATCGATGGTACAGCTTAGAATATTCAAAATGCTGCTTTGCCGTGGGGCTTCAAGGCTGATGCTGATATCCCGAGCGGCAACAAAAAGTCTAAGTTGCCGACCTGGTGCAGCGGGGATTTGGTTAATACTGAGCTGGTGGTTTGCATCTAGCCGCAGGGTGCTTAGCTGATATTCTTGATCATGGCTGTAGACGCTGGCAATCAATACGGCGCCTGCATCCTGCTGGCGACTGAGTGGTAAATCTAAACGGCTACTTAGTTCGACCAAGCCGCCTTCGGCAATAAGTTGGCCATTTTCCAATAAGAGTACATGGTCGGCGAGGCGGCTGACTTCGTGAAAGCTGTGACTGACATAAATAATGGGTAAATTAAGGTGCTGTGGCAGCGTTTGTAGCACATCCATCATCTGGTCTCTGGCGGCATCATGAAGTCCAGCTAAAGGTTCGTCCATTAATAGTAATTGGGGGTGGCGTAGCAGAGCGCGGGCAATAGCGACCCGCTTGCGTTCGCCACCTGAGAGTTTGTTAACGCCTCGATTTAGTAGGGGCTGAATTTGCAACCAGTCGCAGATCTCCGCAAAACTCGGTCCCGCTGAGCGAAACTGGCGCTTTTGGGCGTAGCGTAAATTGGCGGTAACGCTGAGGTGGGGGAATAATTGGGCATCTTGAAATACCAGCCCTATGCCGCGTTTTTCACAGCGTAAAAAATGCGCTTCGGTTTGCCAGTCGGTCCCGGAAAATTGCACCATGCCAGTGGGGGCGCGATCTAGGCCTGCGATGCAGCGCAGCAAGCTGGTTTTGCCGCTGCCGCTTGGGCCGCAAATGGCCGTAATCCCAGTGCCTGGTATTGCAGTATCAATATCGAGCCTGAATTCGTCGCGTTGAAGATGCAGAGATAGCAGTAAGCTCATGCCCGTGCCTTTGTTGAGGCGTTGCCGCTAAGCGCTATCGCTATGCCGGGCGTGCGATTCAGGCGATAGACTGCACAGAGTACAATAAAGGAAAAGGCGATCAGTCCACCGGCGAGCCAGTGAGCTGCACTGTATTGCAGTGATTCGACTCGGTCGTAGAGTGCGATGGACAAGACCTGGGTGCGGCCGGGAATATTGCCGCCAATCATGAGTACTACGCCAAACTCACCCACGGTGTGGGCGAAGCCCAAGGTTATGGCGACGAGAAAATTGCTGCGGCATAGGGGCACCACAATACTCGTAAAGCGGTCGAGGCTGGTGGCGCCGAGACTCGCCGCAGTCTCCAATAGCGCTTTGGGGAGCTGTTGAAAGCCACTTTGCAATGGCTGCACCACAAACGGTAGCGAATAGAGCACGGAGGCAATAACGAGGGCGCTGAAACTAAAGGCAAGGTTGTCGCCTGTTATGCCGAACCAAAATTGCGCTAGAGGTGAGCTGGGTGCAAAGGCAATAAGGAGGTAAAAGCCGAGTACCGTTGGCGGCAATACTAGTGGTAGCGCCACCAGCGCCTCAATAAAGGGTTTGCCGCGCCACGGAGTATTGGCCAGCCACCATGCAAGTGGTGTGGCGATGATCAGCAGAATGAGTGTTGTGAGTCCTGCTAATTTCAGTGTCAGGAAAATCGCCAGCCAATCGTGATGGCTCATGTTTGCGTACCTGATGCTTTATCGAGGAGGCGGTATTGGAAATCGTGCATTTGTCGCCTCCATTTTTTTGCTAGTTAGGGGGTGCGCGCCAGACACCAGATATCAAGTTGCCGGGCGCCATTGCGCGCCAGTATAGCGGCCACGGTATTGGCTGTCGCGGTTGTTGTCACCACGTCGTCAACAATGGCGATGTGCTTGTCTTGGATCGGGCTCCCGGGAATAAAGGTGAATGCTTGTTTAATATTTTTCTGGCGCATTGCGGCGCTAAGCTTTTGTTGCGATGGCGTGGCGTGGGGGTGAGCAAGGGCGTGGCAAACGGGAATGCCTAGCGCTTTTCCCCAATCGTCAGCGAGCACAGCCGCTTGGTTGAAGCCGCGTTGCCAGCGTCGCCGCCAGTGGATGGGCACTGGGACTAAGAGCTCGGGCAAGACGTCGAGGTCACCACCAACAGCGTTGAGCCATAGTTCTGCTAACACGGAACCATAGCTAAGTTGGCCGCGATGTTTAAACCCGGCAATTAGGCGATCAATCGGGAAGTCGTAGCGCAGTGGGGTCAGGCACTGGGAAAAGACTGGGGGCTTACTGAGGCAGCGGCCGCACTCGCTGTAGCTATCGCGGATGGATAGGGGGAGTGCGCAGCGAGCGCAGTGCGCTTCTAGCCAGGGTAAGTCGGCTTCGCAGCGGTGACACAGGTCAATTTGGCGAAAACTTGGGGCTTTACATAAAATACAGCACCCGTTAAAAGCTTTATAAATCATATGCTTATAAAATCTGTTAACCATGAGCATCCTTGCAGGTTGACAGCTTGCGCCAAGCCTTTATCATACTAGGCTTTACGACTTCGCCCAAACGGGACTTTATCATGACTGCACATACGCCAACGACAATTCGTACTGACTGGACCAGCCAAGAGGTTCAGGCCTTATTTGCTCAGCCGTTTAATGATTTGTTGTTTCAAGCGCAAACCGTGCACCGTGCTAATTTTGATCCTAATGCCGTGCAAGTCAGTACCTTATTGTCGATTAAAACCGGCGCCTGCCCCGAAGATTGCAAATATTGCCCCCAGAGCAATCGCTACGACACTGGCCTTGAAGCCGAAAAGCTGATGGAAGTCGAAAAAGTGTTGGCCGAAGCCCGTGCAGCTAAAGCCTCAGGCACTACTCGTTTTTGCATGGGCGCGGCGTGGCGCTCGCCCAAGAAAAAAGATATGCCCTATGTCACCGCGATGGTGAAGGGGGTAAAGGAAATGGGCTTAGAAACGTGTATGACCTTGGGTATGCTAACCGGCGAGCAAGCGGCGGAATTGGCTGATGCAGGCCTAGATTATTACAACCACAATCTTGATACCTCGCCAGAGTACTACGGCGAAATCATCACCACGCGTACCTATCAAGACCGTTTGGGTACACTTGCAAATGTTCGCGATGCAGGGATAAAGGTATGCAGCGGCGGCATTGTGGGTATGGGCGAGTCGATAAAAGACCGTGCTGGTTTATTGATACAGTTGGCAAATTTACCGGTCCAGCCTGAAAGCGTGCCGATCAATATGTTGGTTAAAGTAGAAGGCACGCCGATGGCCGAATTGGCTGACCTGGACCCCTTTGACTTTATTCGGACCATCGCTGTGGCGCGTATTATGATGCCAAAATCCCATGTGCGTTTATCCGCTGGCCGGGAGGCGATGAACGAAGAAATGCATGCGCTAGCGTATTTTGCTGGTGCAAATTCAATTTTCTATGGTGAAAAACTGCTGACCACCCCCAATCCCAAGGCTAATAAAGATCTTGAGTTGTTTGCTCGTTTAGGGATTAAGCCTGAAGAGCGCCATGTTGAACAAGACGACGAGGCGCAGAGCGAAATGCTATTAGGTGCAGTCCAGCAAGTAGAGAATAATCGCTTTTTCTACGACGCAACGGCCTGATTTGCAGCGCTGTAATGCATTGTGATGAATGAGGTTTTACAGCGCCGCCTCGCCGAGCGCAGTGCGCAGTCCCGCTACCGCAGTAGACGGTTGCTGGAGTCGGCCCAAGGGCCGCGCTTGCAAGTTGCTGGTTGCGACTTATTACAGTTTTGCAGTAATGATTATCTCGGCCTCGCAAATCACCCAAAGTTGATTGCAGCAATGCAAGACACCGCCGCGCAGTTTGGCGTGGGGGGCGGAGCCTCGCACCTTGTTTGTGGCCATTCGGTTCACCACCACTACCTAGAAGAACGTTTGGCAAAAATCACTGGCCGTGATCGCGCGCTGCTTTTCTCCACGGGCTATATGGCCAATCTCGGTACCGTTACTGCCATACTGGGCAAGGGCGACCATATTCTCGAAGATCGTCTTAACCATGCGTCCTTGCTTGATGCTGGTTTGCTGAGCGGTGCGCGTTTTCAGCGCTTTCAGCACAATGATATGGCTGATCTTGAGCGTCGCCTGCAAAAACTTCCCGCCGAGGGTAATCGCCTGATTGTGGTGGATGCAGTATTCAGTATGGATGGGGATATGGCCCCTCTTGATGAACTAGCTGCCTTAGCGAGCAAATACGGTGCTTGGTTGATGGCGGATGACGCTCACGGCTTTGGTGTGCTTGGTGAGCATGGCGCTGGTAGCGCAGAATTGTTCGGTCTGGATCAGGCACAATTACCGGTGCTAATGGGCACGCTGGGCAAAGGGCTGGGGAGTTTTGGCGCCTTCGTGGCGGGAAGTGAGGAGCTAATTGAGACCTTAATTCAGTTTGCTCGCCCCTATATTTATACCACGGCGATGCCACCCGCGGTGGCGGCGGCCACAGTCGCCGGTTTAGACCTGCTTGCCGAAGAAGCGTGGCGGCGTAGGCATTTACAGGAATTGATTGGCTACTTTCGCAAGCGTGCCGCTGAATTGAAACTACCTGTAATGGACTCGGTGACGGCAATACAGCCCCTGTTAATTGGCGATGAACAGAGGGCAATGGCCTTAAGTGCAGCGCTGGAACAGCGTGGCATTTTGGTTTCGGCTATTCGCCCGCCCACTGTGCCGGTTGGCAGCTCGCGCCTCCGTATTACTCTGTCGGCTGGGCATAGCGAGGCTGATGTTGATCAATTGTTGGTGGCACTGGTCGAGGCGCTTGACGTTTAATGGCCATTTTTCGTGAGCACCTAGCGGCCTATCGCAAGGACGCCGCCGAACTCGTCTTGCTGCATGGCTGGGCCAGTGATTCGTCAATTTGGCGGCCTTTGTTGGCCACCTTGCGCCGGAATTTCAACATTACCCTCATTGACCTGCCGGGTTGTGGCCGCAGTGACGGGTTAGCAGCGAGCGGTGGCCCAGATGATTACATCAGCGCGATTTTGCCTGTGTTGCCAGCGCGGGCGATATACTGTGGCTGGTCTTTGGGTGGCATGCTGGCAACACGATTAGCTGCGCGCTTCCCTGATCGCGTGCAAGCGCTGATTTGTGTTGCTAGCAATGCGGTGTTTGTTGCCGACGATGATTGGCCCGCAGCTATGCCAGCAAAGGACTTTGAGCATTTTTCCGCGCTCGTCGCTAATAAACCGAACGCGGCATTGCGCCGGTTTGAATTGCTACAGCTGCATGGTGACAGTTGTAGCGATGAAGTTCGCGCGGAGCTAAAGTGCCTTGTACCGGCTCCAAGGGCTGAATATTTGTCGGCGGGCTTAGTGTGTCTGAAAACAATGGACAATCGCCAGTCGCTGGCGGAGTTGACGTGTCCTTGCCTTTA
>NZ_JBFJWS010000039.1:0-19084 GCF_041623545.1 Zhongshania sp.
GCCAGCTGGTATTTGCGCTGTCTGTGACGGTTTTTTGCCCGCTTTTACAAGCTAGGCAGTCGAATCTTGGCTTCCGCCAACACCCGTTCGAACACTTCTTCTATTCCTAAACCGCTGCTATCAAGTTGTATCGCGTCAGCAGCGGGCTTTAAAGGAGCCAGTTCGCGCTCAGAATCTCGCTTATCTCGAGCCTGAATCTCCAATAAAAGGGTCGCGAGATTAACATCATCACCCTTTGATTTCAACTGCTTATAGCGCCGCTGCGCGCGTTCCTCGGCGCTGGCGGTTAGAAATATCTTCAATGGCGCGTCGGTAAACACCACCGTACCCATATCCCTGCCGTCAGCAACCAAGCCCGGCGCCTGAGCAAAGTCACGCTGGCGCTGCAATAAAGCGCTGCGCACGGCACCCAAAACCGCCACTTTCGAGGCTAACAGGCCGGTTTTCTCGGTGCGCAGTTCGCCGCTCACGTCATCACCTTCAAGCAATACCGAGGTCGGCTCGCCTGCTGCGCCGGGCACAAACTGCACATCTAAATTTTTAGCCAGTTCGGCAACGGCCAGCTCGTCGTCCAACGCCACGCCGTGACGATCGGCGGCCATACCGGTTAATCGGTACAAGGCGCCGCTGTCTAATAAATGCCAACCAAAATGACGCGCCAAGGTCTGGCACAAGGTGCCTTTACCTGAGCCACTGGGACCATCGATAGCTATTACCGGCACCGCTATTTCACTCATACCAATGCCTCTATATTCATGCCCAAGCCCGCTGCCAATTCAACAAAGTTAGGAAACGAGGTCGCGACATTGTCACAATCTTGGATTCGAATGACCTCAGTCGCGCGCAAGGAAGCCACGGCAAAAGACATGGCGATTCGGTGATCGTGATGACTGTTAACAGTAGCGCCGGTAATTTGGCCGCCGTCAATAACAATACCGTCTTCGGTGGGCTGAGCCGAAATACCCATGGCCTGAAGGCCATCTGCCATCACCTGAATGCGATCACTCTCTTTAACTCGCAGCTCTTCGGCGCCAGTCAGCACTGTGCGACCTTCAGCGCAGGCTGCAGCCACAAACAGCACTGGGAATTCGTCTATCGCCAAGGGCACCTGATCTTCAAGAATATTAATGCCTTTAAGCTTAGCATGGCGAATACGAATATCGGCGACTGGCTCACCGCCGACCTCGCGCTCATTAAAAACAGTAATATCGCCACCCATGGCGCGAAGAATATTGATCACACCAACGCGGGTCGGGTTAATGCCGACGTGTTCGAGCGTCAAATCGGCATCTGGGCAAATACTCGCCGCCACCATAAAAAAGGCCGCCGAGGAGATATCCGCAGGCACATCGATATGCACCGCCGACAAACGGCCGCCGCCCTGCAAGCTCGCGACTGGCCCAGAAACCTGAACGTCGTAGCCAAAACCCCGCAACATGCGCTCGCTGTGATCCCGAGTCGGCGCCGGCTCGGTGGTGCGCGTTTGACCTTCCGCGTATAAGCCAGCCAATAGCACGCAAGATTTGACCTGAGCACTGGCCATGGGTAACACGTAATCAATACCCTGTAATTTACTGCCGCCGCGCAGGGTTAAGGGGGGCCGACCACCCTCCCCAGTTTCCACTACCGCGCCCATTGCCCGCAGCGGCGCAGCAACACGCTCCATGGGCCGCTTGCTCAGCGATACATCACCGGTCATAGTCACATCAAAGTTCTGGCCCGCCAACAAACCGGCCAAGAGCCGCATTGAGGTGCCGGAGTTACCGACATACAAATCACCCGCCGGCGCTTTTAAACCATCGCGGCCGACACCGTGAATCACCACGCGACCATCTTCGGGCCCGTCAATTTGCACACCCATGGCCTGAAACGCTTTAAGTGTAGACAGCGCGTCCTCACCTTCAAGAAACCCGTCCACAGTGGTGATGCCGTCTGCAATAGCACCAAGCATAATAGAGCGGTGAGAAATAGATTTATCGCCTGGAACACGGGCTGTACCGCGCATCTGACCACCGGGCTGCAATAGGAATTCCACGATTAGATTCTCTTTAATAAGCAAATTAAGATGAGGGCGATTTCTTTTGCCGACTGAGATACTGCCCCAAAAAGTGTTCGTCACGGGCGCGCTTAGCACGATCAAAGGTGGCATAAAGGCTATCGCCATCACCGCTGGCAATCGCCGCGCGGACTTTGTCTAAATGGGCACTGAAATCATCTATGCCCTGCAATATTGCGTCTTGATTGGCAAGGGCGATATCGTGCCACATGGTCGGGTCGCTGGAGGCAATACGGGTGAAGTCGCGAAAACCGCCTGCGGCAAAACGAAAAATATCCGCCGCCGATCCGTTTTGGGCAAGGGCATCGACAAGGGTATAAGCCAAGACATGGGGCAAATGACTGGTCGCGGCCAATACCGAGTCGTGCTCCGCGACGTCCATGCACACCACTTCGGCGCCGCAAGCCTCCCACATCGCCTGTATCAGTGCTGTCGCTGGCTCAGAGGTAGTCGACAAAGGCGTTAGAATCACACGGTGGTCTAAAAACAAATCGACGGTGGCCGCCTCTACGCCACTCTGCTCAGACCCAGCAATGGGGTGGCCCATCACAAAATTAGCGGGCACCTCGCCAAATACGCGCTCGGCGGCGCGCTGCATATTGCCCTTAACACTGGCAACATCGGTCACGATCATAGCGGGGGTCATTAGCGGCGCCAGCTCAGCCAGCACTTTTTCAGCAATCAAGGTCGGCGTGGCGATCACCACAACGTCAGCATTGACCACCGCTTCCGCCATATCGAGGGTCCACGCATCGATAACACCAAGCGCCAAACCTTTTTCTAACGACGGTGCTCGACGGCCAGTCGCGACAACCTGCCCTACGGCGCCCTGCGCTTTTAGCGCCCGAGCCAAGGAGCCACCCATCAGCCCTAAACCGATAATGGCAAGCTTATTTATATGAAACTCAGACACCCAACACCTTTTTCAGCGCGTCGAGAAAGCGCTGGTTCTCGTGTTCCAGGCCAATAGACACCCGTAAATGTTTGGGCATTTGATACACGCCAACTGGCCGTACAATTACACCTTCGCGCAATAAATTTTGGTAAACCGGCATGGCATCGCACAACAATTCCAAGGCCACAAAATTTCCTAAGGATGGAATATACGTCACACCCAGTGCATCCAGGCCCTCGCATATTTGCAGCATACCGTCGCGATTGACCTGCTGGCTGCGACGCAAATAATCATCGTCATCCAACACCGCCACGGCTGCCGCCAAGGCCGGCACACTAACATTAAATGGCGCTCGCACCCGGTTTAACAAATCTGCCGTCGCTGGACTACTCACTCCATAGCCAATGCGCAAACCGGCAAGGCCATAAGCCTTAGAGAAAGTGCGAGTGACGATAATATTGGGGTAAGTTTTTAAAAATTCTAAGCCATCAGGAAAATCATCAGCGCCAGCAAACTCAATATAAGCTTCATCAAGCACGACCATAACGTGGTCTGGCACTTTGCTGAGAAACGCGGACAAATCTTCGCGATTTAAATAATTACCGGTGGGATTATTTGGGTTGGCAATAAACACCACACGAGTATCAGCTTCAATTGCCGCCACCATGGCATCAAGGTCGTGACCCCAGTTTTTCGCAGGCGTTACTATCGCTCGGGCACCCACCGCCTGCACGGCGATGGGGTAAACAATAAAGGCGTGCTGGGAAAAAACGGCTGAGCAGCCTGGGCCGAGAAAAGTGCGAGCAATAAGGTCAAGCACATCATTCGAACCATTGCCGAGAGTAAATTGCAGCTCAGTCACACCCAGCTTTGCTGCCAATTTTTTCTTAAGTTCAAAACCGCTGGCATCGGGGTAAAGATGCAGATTTTTTAAGGCATTTTCAGCCGCAGCCAAGGCCAGCGGTGACGGTCCCAGCGGGTTTTCATTGCTGGCCAACTTAACAACATCACTCAAACCCAGCTCGCGCTGTAACTCTTCAATCGGCTTGCCCGGCTGGTAGGGCTGTAAACCACGCACACCGGCATTCGCCAGCGCAAATACATCGCAACTCACTATTCAGTTACCTTCCGCATTAGGGCTAGGGGCAAACACATAACTAAAGCGCCGCCTTGGGGTAAGAACCCAAGACTTTAAACATAATGGAGTGCTGTTCAATGGTATTGAGAATATCGATAATTTTAGGGTCTTCGCGATGACCTTCAAATTCAATAAAGAACACATAGGTCCAGGTTTCGCTACGCGAGGGCCGAGTATCGATGCGGGTCAGCATGACATCCGCTTTTTGAAAGGGCTCAAGCAATTTAAACAAGGCACCGGGACGGTTGCGAGCCGACACGACCAGCGATGTTTTATCGCGACCGCTGGGCGAAACATTTTCGCGACCGATAATCAGAAAGCGGGTGGTATTATCAGGTTGATCTTCAATATTGCCCGCCAGCTGCTGCAAGCCGTATTGAGTTTCAGCTAAATCACCCGCAATCGCAGCGACGCCCTCTTCCTCCGCGGCCATGCGCGCGGCTTCGCCATTGCTACTGACCGCAGCGCGCTCGACACCAGGAAAATTCGCATCCAACCAGCGCCGACTTTGCGCCAAAGCCTGCTGATGGGCACATATCCGTTTAATTTCTTTGCCCGCTGTCTGGCTGCTCACCAAAAGATGCAAGCGGATGCGCAGCTCAACTTCGCCGCAAATTTTTAACGGTGAATTAATGAAGGCATCGAGCGTATGAGAAACCATACCCTCGGTAGAGTTCTCTACCGGCACCACGCCGTAATGGCACTGACCGGATTCTACTTTGGCAAACACGCCATCGATAGAAGCTTGAGGTACGCTAATAACCGCGTGGCCAAAATGCTTCAAGGCCGCCGCTTGGGTAAAGGTGCCACCGGGGCCTAGGTAAGCCACTTCCATCGGTTTTTCTAAGGCCAAGCACGCCGACATGATCTCGCGAAAAATAAACGCCACAGTGTCGTCTGCTAAAGGGCCATTATTCGACGCCTTCACCCGCGCCAAGACCTGGGCCTCGCGCTCGGGGCGGTAAAATAATAATTGCTGCGAGCTATTACTATCGCCACTGGACTCAAACTGCTGGGCCGCCGCGAACTCGGCCAGTTTCACCTCAGCCACTTGCTGGGCGCAGCGTGCGCGTTTATTCAATAATTCGTGAATCTGGGTATCGATGCTATCGATATCCTGACGCAGGGTATTGAGATCCACTGGCGGCGTTTTGCTTTCACTCATAGTAATTAGCTGTTCTGCTCGGCAAAGGCTTTCATATAAGTAATCAATGCATCTACGGCTTCTTCTGGCACGGCATTGTAAACACTGGCGCGCATACCGCCCACGGAGCGGTGGCCCTTCAAATTCAGGAGGCCCGCTTCTTCAGCACCGGCAAGGAAAGCTTTATCCAAGCTCGCGTCAGCTAAAACAAAGGGAATGTTCATCAATGAACGGCTAGCCACCTCAACAGGGTTACTATAAAAACCGCTGGCATCGATATAGCCGTACAATTTTTCGGCTTTACGGCGGTTAATCACTTCCATGGCTTCTAGGCCACCCTGCGCCTTCAACCATTTAAAGACCAAACCTGCCAAGTACCACGCTAGCGTCGGCGGAGTATTGTACATAGAGTCATTATCGGCAGCGGTTTTATAATCCATCATGGTTGGCGTAATCGCGCTGGATTTACCCAGCAGATCTTTACGCACAATAACGATAGTCAAACCCGCAGGGCCGATGTTCTTCTGGGCGCCAGCGTAGATCAGGCCAAATTTATTCACATCAATAGGACGCGACAAAATAGTTGAAGACATATCTGCCACTAAAGGCACCTTGCTTTCAGGCGTCCAAAAGAATTCCACGCCGCCAATGGTCTCATTGGGGGTGTAGTGCAAATAGGCCGCATCGTCACTCAGCTTCCAGCTATCGAAAGCCGGAATGCTAGTGAAGTTAGTATCTTCAGAGCTAGCAACCACATTGACATTGGCGTAGCGCTTGGCTTCTTTAATGGCCTTTTTAGACCACTCGCCAGTATTCACATAATCAACGACCTTGCCTTCACCCATCAGGTTTAAAGGCACCGCAGAAAACTGACTGCTAGCGCCGCCCTGTAAAAACAGCACAGCATAGTCGTCGGAAATCCCCATTAACTCACGCAGATCGGCCTCTGCCTCATTGGCAATACCAACCATTTCTTCGGAGCGGTGGCTCATTTCCATTACCGACAAACCGCGACCCTGCCAGTCCAGCATTTGCTCTGCAGCTTCAGTTAATACGGCTTCAGGAATAGAAGCTGGGCCTGCACAAAAATTAAAACGACGTGCCATTTAAATTGCCACTCCAAAGATAAAAAGTTGGATAGCGGCAGGGCGCAAACCCCACCGCCTTTTCTTGCTTAAAACTGTTCGCGTAAAGAAGACTTATTCGTCAACCGCTGGCGCATCATCACCGGCAGCATCATCAGGCTCAGCAGCGATAACATCCGCCTCGCTCGCGATCACAACTTCACCATCTTCGTCCAATGGCAGCGCTTCATCTTCTTCATCTACCCGTTGCACGCCCACTAAGTGCTCGTCTTCTTTAAGACGAATAACCCGAACGCCTTGGGTATTACGACTCAAGATCGACACCTCGTCAGTGCGGGTACGCACCAAGGTGCCCTGATCACTGATCAGCATTAGATCGTCGCCCTCAAAGACTTGCACGGCGCCAACGAGTGGACCGTTACGCTCGCTCATGGCCATGGCGATAACACCGCGGTTACCACGCCCTTTAGCTGGGAAATCTTCAACCAAGGTACGTTTGCCGTAGCCATTTTCTGACACGGTCAACA
Organism: Zhongshania sp.; assembly: GCF_041623545.1. Taxonomy (GTDB): domain Bacteria; phylum Pseudomonadota; class Gammaproteobacteria; order Pseudomonadales; family Spongiibacteraceae; genus Spongiibacter. Next base: position 6,846 of record NZ_JBFJWS010000039.1, read on the forward strand.
CGCAGCCACCCTCTTGGGGAATAATCATCGCGATAGCGCGCTGGCCTTCATCCATACGGATACCACGTACACCACGTGCAGTACGACCCATAGCGCGCACGTCTTTTTCAGCAAAACGAGCAGCTTTACCCGCACTGGTCAGCAGCAGGATATCGTTTTCGCCGTTAGTGATTGCGGTGCCAATTAGCACATCACCTTCATCAAGCTCAATCGCCCGCAAACCAACACTGCGCTGGCGCGAAAAGGCCTCTAGCGGTGTCTTTTTAACGGTGCCTAAACCGGTAGCCATAAAGATGAAATAGCCTTCAGTGTACTCGTTGACTGGCAATATCGAGGTAATACGTTCGTCCTCACCCAATGGCAGTAAATTCACCATTGGTCGACCCCGCGAGTTACGACCCGCAACGGGGATTTGGTATACCTTCAACCAATACACTTTACCGATATTACTGAAGCACAAAATCGTGGTATGCGTATTCACCACCAATAAATGCTCAACAAAGTCTTCGTCTTTTACTGAGGTAGCCGACTTACCCATGCCACCACGGCGCTGAGCCTGATAGGTATCCAGCGGCTGTGACTTCGCATAACCACCATTAGAAATGGTAACAACGCGGTCTTCTTCGGGAATCAGGTCTTCGTGGTTCAAATCCAAATGCGAAGCAACAATTTCACTGCGACGCTCATCGCCGTAGTCAGCCACAACCTGCTCAAGCTCACCGCGAATCACCGCAATCAGGACGTCTGGATTCGCCAAAATATTCAAGTATTCAGCAATTTCCAGTAAGCGCTCTTGATACTCGCCCAGCAACTTCTCGTGCTCAAGGCCAGTCAGCTTTTGCAAACGCAAATCCAGAATCGCTTGAACCTGTACTGGCGACAGGTAGTACTGGCCGTCCCGCATGCCGTACATTTCTTCCAAATCATCTGGCCGACACGCATTTTCGCCAGCGCGCTCTAACATGCCAGCAACGTCACCCAATTTCCAAGGACGCGAAATCAGATTATCTTTGGCTTCTTGGGTGGTGGCCGAGGCCTTGATCATGGCAATAATTTCATCAATATTGGAAATCGCAATGGCGAGACCTTCCAATACATGTCCACGTTCCCGTGCCTTGCGCAGCAAATAGACGGTACGGCGGGTAACGACTTCGCGGCGGTGGCGAATAAAGTATTCAATAAGCTGCTTTAAATTTAGAATACGTGGCTGTTTATCGACCAGCGCGACAATATTAATGCCAAATACATTCTGCAGCTGGGTCTGGGCATATAGGTTGTTTAAGACAACTTCGCCGCTTTCGCCACGTTTCATCTCAATGACTACCCGCAAACCGTCCTTATCAGATTCGTCGCGCAGTTCTGAAATGCCTTCAATTTTCTTCTCTTTAACCAACTCGGCGATTTTCTCGATCAACCGCGCCTTGTTAACCTGATACGGCAGTTCGTGGATGAGAATCGTTTCACGGTGAGTCTTTTCATCGATGATGACCTCGGCACGAGCGCGAATATAAATGCGGCCGCGACCGGTCTTATAAGCCTCTACGATACCTGCACGGCCGTTAATAATTGCCGCCGTCGGGAAGTCTGGGCCGGGGATATGCTCCATCAACTCTTCAACGGTGATATCCGGATTATCGAGGGTTGCCAAGCAACCGTTAATCACTTCGGTCAAGTTGTGAGGCGGAATATTGGTCGCCATACCTACCGCGATACCTGAGGAGCCGTTAATCAGCAGCGCAGGAATCTTCGTTGGCATGACTTCTGGAATTTGCTCAGTGCCGTCGTAGTTTGGCACCCAATCCACGGTCTCTTTGTCGAGATCAGCGAGGATTTCATGGGCAATTTTGCGCATACGAATTTCGGTATAACGCATCGCCGCGGCATTATCACCGTCGATGGAACCGAAGTTACCTTGACCGTCGACCAGCATATAGCGCAGCGAGAAGGGCTGCGCCATGCGAACGATGGTGTCATATACCGCAGAATCGCCGTGGGGATGGTATTTACCAATAACATCACCAACGACACGGGCCGACTTCTTGTAGCCCTTATTCCAATCGTTATTGAGCTCGCTCATGGCGAACAATACCCGGCGGTGAACCGGTTTCAAACCATCCCGGACGTCGGGAAGTGCCCGACCCACAATAACGCTCATTGCATAATCGAGGTAGGACTGTTTTAGCTCATCCTCAATATTGACCGGCAAAATCTCTTTAGCTATATCAGCCATGAACGGGGTAATTCCTTATTATGGATGCTCGCTTCGCAGCATTGGCGCTGAGAAATCGGCCGCATCCGGTATTTAAGCCAGCACTGACGCCATCACCGCAAGCGACGCAACAGCTCGAAGCAGAAAATAAAGCGGCAATCATAGCATAATTTCAACAGCCTAAGACAGTTCAAAATCGCCGTAAATCAATGCGCTATCACCACAATTCAGCCCACAGCCGCGCCTTTTGCGGGTATACTGGCGACTTTGCCCAACAGGATCCGGACAGCCCTATGCCTGCCCCCACAAACAATCGCGCCGACACTCTGATTTTTGCCCGCTGGATAATCCCGATCACTCCGAATAGCGCGCCGCTTGCCGACTATGCCATTGCCATTAGCGACGGTAAAATCAGCGCCATTCTGCCAGCAGATGAAGCGCAGAGCATTGCCGCGGAGGAAACATTACACCTCAAACACCACGCGGTTATGCCCGGCTTAATCAACGCCCACGGCCACGCCGCGATGAGCCTATTTCGCGGTATGGCCGACGACAAGGCCTTACACACTTGGTTAAATGACTATATCTGGCCTGCCGAGGGCCAATGGGTTAATGAAGAGTTTGTCCGCGATGGCAGCGAACTGGCCATTGCCGAAATGCTACGTAGCGGTACTACGACTTTTAGTGACATGTACTTTTTCCCTGAGATCACTGCGCAAGTGGTCCGCAAAGCCGGTATTCGCGCCCAGCTCAGCTTCCCGATCTTCGATTTCCCCTGCGCTTGGGGCAGCGGGCCAGACGACTACTTCCGCAAAGGTTTGGCCCTGCTCGACGAACACAAATACAGTGAGCTAATTAATATTGCCTTTGGCCCCCACGCGCCCTACACCGTCGGCGATGAGGCCATGCAACGCATTGTGACCTTTGCTGCTGAGCTCGACGTACCGATTCAAATCCACCTTCATGAAACTCAGCAGGAAGTGGATGACGCCGTGGCGCAATCCGGCAAACGGCCCATCGCCCGCCTCGCCGAACTGGGCCTGCTCGGCCCCAAGACCCAATGCGTGCATCTAGCCGCCCTCAGTGACGAAGATATCACTACGCTCGCCAGCCATGGCTGCCACGCGGTGCACTGCCCCGAGTCCAATTTAAAACTGGCCAGCGGCTTTTCACCTATCGAGAAAATGCGCAAGGCGGGTATGAATGTTGCTCTTGGCACCGACGGCGCCGCCAGTAATAACGACCTCGACTTGTTTGGCGAAATGCGCACTGCGGCCCTACTGGGCAAAGCCGTGGCAGGAGACGCCAGCGCCCTACCCGACAGCTACGCCTTAGAAATGGCCACGATCAACGGTGCAAAAGCCTTGGGCATCGATCACTTGGTGGGCAGTATTGAAGTCGGCAAGCAGGCCGACATCATTGCTATAGATCTGTCGGCACTAGAGCAACAACCCATTTACAACCCCGTATCGCAAATCGTATACACCAATATTGGCCATCGGGTTCGCTATAGCTGGATCATGGGCCGCAAGGTGCTGGATAATGGCGAACTGACCACGCTAGACAGCCGGGACATCATTGCCCGCGCTGAGCTCTGGCGCAAAAAAATTAGTGGAGAATAAAATGCAGCAGGCTCACTCAAACACCACGGGCAATAATGTTGACCCAGCAGAAATTGCCAAGTTTGAAGAACTGGCCCACCGCTGGTGGGATCGCAATAGCGAATTTAAACCGCTGCACGATATCAATCCACTGCGCGTTAACTATATAGATGAACGCTCTCCTTTGGCCGAACGCAAAGTCGTCGACGTGGGTTGCGGGGGCGGTATTCTGTCTGAATCCATGGCCCAGCGCGGCGCCAAGGTCAAAGGCATCGACATGGGCGAAACCCCGCTAAATGTCGCGCGCATGCACCAGCTAGAATCCGGCACCAAGGTTGAGTATTTTCAAATCACTGCCGAAGAATTAGCCGAAGACGAGGCCGGCTGTTATGACGTAGTGACATGCCTAGAAATGCTTGAGCATGTACCCGACCCATCCTCAGTGATTCGCGCCTGCGCCAAACTCTGCAAGCCTGGTGGCGATATCTATTTCTCCACCATCAACCGCAACCCCAAGGCGTTTATGTTTGCCATTGTCGGCGCCGAGTATTTATTAAAAATGCTGCCCCGGGGCACCCACGATTTTAGTCGCTTTATTCGCCCTGCCGAGCTGGCCAATTGGGTGCGTCAAGCCGACTTACAACTGCAGCACATGACGGGTTTGACCTACAACCCGATTCTGCGCACTTATCGTCTTAATGATAAAGATGTCGACGTCAATTATATGATTCACGTCAAGAAGCCTCTGTAATGCTAAAAGCCGTATTGTTTGATCTGGATGGCACCCTGCTCGACACCGCAGCGGATTTCACTGCGGTGTTAAACGCCATGCTCGCCGAGCGAAAATTGGCACTACAGAACTATGACGAGGTGCGCAAACGGGTTTCCGATGGCGCCCGCGCGGTGGTCAGCCTTGGCTTTCAACAGCAAGAAGGAGAAGCCGGCTACCAAGCCCTGCTCGACGAATTTCTCGATCGCTACCTAGCCCAGCTCGCGGTAAGCACCACCCTCTTCCCGGGCATGAGCGAGACCCTAGATCACATTGAAAGCCTCGGCATGCAATGGGGGATTGTGACCAATAAGCCCGCCCGTTATACCGAGCCCCTACTCATCGCAATGGGCTTAGACCAACGCTGCGCCACCGCGATATGCCCCGACCATGTGACAAATCGCAAGCCACATCCAGAGCCTATTTATTTGGCTTGCAAAGAAATCGACTGCCCGCCTGCTCACGCCATTTATGTTGGCGACCACCGCCGAGATATCGATGCTGGCCGCAATGCCAGCATGCGCACCGTGGCCTGCGCTTACGGCTATGTCTCAGCCGGTGATAGCGCCGAAAGCTGGGGCGCAGACTATATTGTTTCTCAAGCAGCAGATTTAATTCCACTCCTAAGCCAACTCCAAGCATCGCAAACCTGAGGATACTCCGTGCCCCTAAGCCTCCCCAATGATTTTATTGCCGCCCCCCAGTGCTTGGCGGGCAAAACCATTTTAGTCACCGGCGCTGGCGACGGCATTGGCCGCGCAGCGTCATTAAGCTTTGCAGAACACGGCGCCACCGTAATATTACTGGGCCGCACCGTCGAAAAACTAGAAGCGGTCTACGACGAAATTGAGGCTGCTGGCTACCCTCAAGCCGCTATTTACCCGGTGCATCTGCGCGGCGCGGTCATGAAAGATTATGATGAGCTGGCGAATACCATTGAACGAGAATTTGGCCGCCTCGATGGCCTACTCCACAACGCAGGCATACTTGGACAGCGCCGCACCTTGGCGCAAACCAGCATTGACAGCTGGGACGACGTATTACACGTTAATATCACCGCCGCCTTTATGATGACCCAAGCGCTACTGCCTATGCTGGCCGCCGCTAACTCCGCGTCTATTGTCCTAACCTCATCCAGCGTTGGTCGCAAAGGCCGGGCATTTTGGGGAGCCTACGCCGTCTCTAAATTTGCCACAGAAGGTTTTATGCAAGTACTCGCTGATGAAGAGTTTGAGCTGAACAACACCAGAGTGAACACGATCAATCCCGGCGCCACCCAAACCGTCATGCGCCGCACGGCCTATCCCGGCGAAAATCCTCAGGACAACCCGCTACCTGAAGAGATTATGCCGCTGTATTTATATTTAATGAGCGATGCCAGCGCTAAGGTCAACGGCCAGCAGTTTGACGCCCAGCCAAAAGACTAAGCCATCACGCCCAGATTATTTACCTAGGAGCTTTAAAAGGGATATAAATCAGAGGGGGACGCGCTGCTCATCAAATCAACCGACATGCAGCGCGATCGGTTTTCATCAGTCGCGCAACATGCCCTGCATTAATTCGATCTGCTGCTGATAAGCCTCATCGCCCTTACCTGGCGTCACGGGCAAACCGAGTCGTTCAAAGGCCTTCACTTCAGCCCAATCTACTTCCGCTAATGGATGCTGAGTGCCGACATAGGTCTGCAATCTCGCCACAGTGACAACATCCGCATAGTCCGCTGTTTTAACATCGCGCTGAAAGTCGGCACAGCCTTCCGGAACAGCAATCAGCTCATCAGCAAAGCCCCAGACTTCTAGTATGCGCCGACCCACCTCAGGACTTAGCCGCAACAAGGCCTGATCCAATAACTCAGGGTGATCGCGCAGGAACCCCCGACCAACGGCATAGGACAAAATAGGGAGCGCACCTATTTGATGAATGATACCCGCAAGTGTCGCCAACTCAGGCTTAAGATGCGCCTGCGATGTCGCCAGAGTATAAGATATTGCAGCAACATCCGTACTCTGCACCCAAATACTACGCATGCGCTGATTTAAGGACTCTTTGGTAGACAGAAAAATTTGCTGCATTGCCAAGGTTGTGACCAAGGTGCTGGTGTAACCCAAACCTATGCGACCTATTGCGCCCTTTACGTCATTGATCGGTTGCAACCCCCGCAACAGAGAACTATTAGCAACCCGTAAAATTCTCGCAGCGATCGAACTGTCGTTCTCAATAATAGTAGCAAGCATACCAATATTGACCTCGGGATCGCTGGCCGCCTCACGGATCTCCAAAGCCACTTCAGGCAAGGTCGGCAGCACAATTGCATCATTCTCAATTGCCTGCAGCAAATCCGTTCGGATCTGATCAATCAAAGGGGTACTTGAATTCACATCAACTCACTCATCAACTAATTAGCAAAAATACAGACAACTGAAGATTAGCAGATAATTAGCCACTGCAAAAAATTCTGTAATGACTATATTTACGCCAATACAGCCTCAGCAGCAGCAAGTGCTGCATTAGCATCACATTTGTAACCTTGCGCAAGCATTGCCGCGGCCAATGCTGACAACAGCATACGAATATTTTCAGGTTTAGCGCTATAGCCCATCAAGCCAATACGCCATACCTTACCGGCAAGATCACCCAGTCCAGCGCCAATTTCTAAATCATGGTTGGCCAGCAAGTATTGACGGGTAGTTGCGTCGTCTACGCCATCAGGAATATAAACGCTGTTGAGCTGGGGCAAGCGTTGCTCGGCCGCCACCACAAATTGAATACCTAAGCTTTCTAAGCCAGCCGCCAAGGCGTTGTGCATGGTGGCATGACGCTGCCATGCATTCTCTAAGCCCTCTTCTTGCAGCATAACGAGAGATTCATGCAAGCCATACAAGGCATTTACCGGTGCGGTGTGGTGGTAGGCACGCTTTCCGCCCTCACCCCAATAGCCCAAAATAAGATTCATATCTAAGAACCAGCTCTGCACTGGGTGCTTACGTGCCTTAATAGCTGCCACTGCCGCTGGGCTGAAGGTCACCGGCGATAAGCCCGGTGTGCACGACAAGCACTTCTGGCTACCCGAATAGACGGCATCAGCCTGCCACTTATCTACCAATAAGGGCACACCACCCATTGAGGTCACCGCATCAACAATGCTCAAGCAACCGTATTGCTTCGCCAAACCACACAGGGCTTCGGCATCGCTCAGCGCACCAGTCGAAGTTTCGGCGTGAACAAAAGCCAACACTTTAATATCGGCGTGCTCTTTTAAAGCCGCCTCAACAGCGGCGGGCTCAACAGCTGTACCCCAAGCAAAATCCAAGCGGATCGCAGTAGCGCCACAACGCGTCACATTCTCAATCATCCGATTGCCAAATACGCCGTTCACACAAACCAGCGCCTTATCACCGGGCTCAAGCAAATTAACAAAACAAGCTTCCATGCCGGCTGAACCCGGCGCAGAAATGGGTAAGGTCAACTCATTGCTGGTTTGAAACGCATACTTCAACAGTTCTTTGGTTTCATCCATCATGCCCACAAACAATGGGTCGAGATGGCCCAGTGTTGGCCGACCCAGCGCTTCAAGGATACGCGGATGCACATCAGAAGGACCTGGACCCATCAAAGTGCGAAGAGGAGGATGAAACGAAGAAATGGCCATAGGAGAATCTCACTGATCTGCTGCTGCGCCACAAGCGCAAGCAGCTGTATTAAATAGGACTAATATGTTGACGGCGATTATACCTGATTAGGACGCGGGGGTAGAGACTGAGTTCACGTCACGCAGTCATCGCTTATTGCCACATTAAATTGTGACAAGGGCTGCCAAGCCAAATCATGCTGAAAAGCTCGGAATAATCGATAATGCTCGTAACGAAACTCTTGGGTTTGATCACATATACGGCGTGCTGCAGCTAAATCTAGCGGTTTAGCCTCGCCACTTAACTCAAACAACTGCCCGCGTTCAGCGTCCCAACGGAAGCTGCCGAAATGCCGCCAGTCGTGCACTAAATGCCATTCGCTACGGCCCGCCCCATTATCCTCATGAACCAACACTGGCTCAGCAAAGGGCCATGGCGCATACAAATATCCGGCAAACGCCACTTTTACTTGCGCGGAAAAATCAGCCGCTGTTTCTGCTGTTGGCGCGAGAGGCGAACCACCGGATTTCTCTGCAGTTAAAATGCAAGCACCACACTCACAAAGCTCCCCTTCAACAAGCACTGCCAAACGTCGCAGACACAGCTGATGCTCCTTTGCCAACTCTCTGATACGGGTTTTAGCGTGTTTACGCTCGCGAAATAGCGCAACTGACTCACCAGTCGACGCTATATTGGCGGGCAAGCCAGAACGCAATCGCAGCTGTAGCTCGCCACGGTCGTCCGTGATAAAGCGCACACAACAGGCCTTGCCCAAAGCTTTAGCACGGCGTTGAAGTAATGGCTTTTCGTGACGCAGGGCGGCACTTAAATGTAAGCCCGCAGATAATTCTCCGGCCAGTACTTGCCACTGCACAGAATCGACTCGACGCACCAATTTTGCCGCTTTACTGTCCCCTGTGGGGTTCTCAAAATGAGAGAGCACCTGCTCCTGCAGAGACCTAGCAGTGCCTAGGTACAATAATTCCCCGGCCTCGCCCAATAACCGATAGATGCCCGCCTGACAGGGAATCGCATCAATATCGGCCTGACTCATCGACGGTGGCAGCACCGGCATGCCCAGCAGCAATCCAACTTCAAAATTAAAAACGGCTTCGCCTTTATCTGCGCGGGCGTAGTCGAGAAAAGCTTTCATCGCGTCGACATCGGCCATCGCCCGGTGATGCACTTCCGAGTAAAAACCGATACGTTCACAAATGGCCTCTAAACCGTGTTTTGGCCAATCGGGGTAAAGTGTCCGCGCCAGTTTCAGCGTACATAAAACACGGGGCTGATAGTCGCGGCCATAACGCGCAAAATTAGCCCGCAAAAACCCAGCATCAAAGCGGGCATTATGAGCAACTAAAATGGCATCATCCAAATACGACCACAGCAATTCCTGCACGTCGGCAAAGCGTGGTTTACCGCGCAACATACTGCTACTAATACCAGTAAGACTCTGAATAAATGAAGGCACTGAACAAAGTGGATCTATTAAAGACTCCCATTCTAGATCCACTTCGCCGCCAACAACGCGCACAGCCACTTCCATTATGTGATCTTGGCTGGCCTGCCCACCCGTGGTTTCTAGGTCAACTAAGGCAAAGCGGTAATTGCCTAACACCGAGCACCCCTGAAAGGTATCGGGGTGAATCGAGTAGTGGTGCAAGAAGGCGACATGATGTAAACCAACCTAAAGCGAAAACGTATCCCAGCATGATAAACCACGCAGAGTTGCGCAACATAGAAATTGGCCAAATATTGTGAATAAGCGTTGAATATACCTAAATTTCCGTCGCGCATGTCACTGAGCCTCTAGAAATGCACTACGGAAACTACACTATGATTACAGACAACAGTTGGGTTCGCTTAATCAACAATCAAATTACCGTTAGCGAGTAAGCTGACGAAAATATCTTGGTCACTCAAGGTTTCCGCTCCAGCAAGATCAACACCCTTCAGGGTAATATGTTGTTGGGACTCGAAGGTCGCGCCGCCATCCCTCAATGCGTCATTACCGCTGCAGCTCAACAAGACATCTGAACTATCACCGCCCAGCGGGGAATAATCCCCTAAGCCACAGCCAATATTATCGCGCCCTTATAACCCAGCATAATATCGCTAGCCGCGGCGTCAGTCCGGAGGCATTAAAATTAGCCTCATAAAGTCAAGCTAATCTAATATGTTAGAAGCAGAAGTACAGTTTCATATATTTTATCGAAGTTAGTCGAAATCACCGTACTAACATCCATACACGCCACCAATTCGTGAAGCTCACTTCTTTATACTTTTAAAGTAAATTCCCTATCCGAAACATCTACCCCCCTTGCTTCCACTCGAGCTTTTCCTCGCCATTCATAGCACTTTTTATCGCCCACAATACCAGTCTAATTAGCTTGAACCGCGCCGATCAAATTCCAACCAAGATCTAAAACGGACAAAGAAACAATAACTTTTTCTGCTGTTCGCTACGAGGCATAAGCCAGATACAGCTGCAAAAATCCAAAAAATTCGACCATTATGAAAATCACATATTCGCTAGTAACATTATGATTTAAAACAATAAAAATACATTACAAACATCCACCTCCTGCTATAGGCTTTCGGGTTGCTTATCTCGAAGGGTCTGCTATACCTTATAGAGATTATGAGCTGTTCTCGCTAATTTCGGGTTAAATATCCTTGCAGGGAAAGCCAATGAAAAGCCAACTTAGTAAATTAGTTATATGCTGCGTTCTGACCTCCTTTTCGCTATACGTTGCGGCGACTGAGGTTATCAGTGATTTCGAGCAAGCTATTAAACACGCGGTAGTTAATAATCCCAGCGTCCAAGCTAGCCTACATGCCTACAAGGCGGCTGGCCACGAGCTGCGATCGGCTAAGGGAGGCTACCTTCCCCGAGTTGACCTTACCTCAGAATTTGGCGAAACCACGCGGGAAACGCCCATCTTTCCAGAAGACAGCTATTTAGAGGACAACACTCGGCTCACGCTAACGCAAATGCTGTTTGATGGGTTTGCTACTAAGCACCGCAGCGGCGAGCTTAGTCACGCTCAGCGAGCCGCCTATTACGAGCTACTGCGCACCGCTGAAGAAGTTGCCCTAGAAGCGGCAAAGGCCTACCACGATGTGGTGCGCTACCAAGCACTAGTAGTACTCGCTGAGCAAAATCTTGAAGAACATATGAAAATTTACAAGCATGTTGGAGAACGTGCCGATGCGGGGGTCAGCCGAGGCGTTGACCTCGATCAAGCCAACGCGCGACTCGCCCTCGCCGATTTCAATTTGCTGCAAGATGTAACAAATCTCCACGATGTGGTCACCCGTTTTCAACGGGTGGTAACAGCGATGCCCGCGACTAAATTACCCCAGCCGGCACTGACATTTGACGGCATCCCTGGCACTCGAGACGAGGCATTAAGTCAGGCCTACGATAGCAGCCCGCTGCTCCAAAAAGCGCTTGCCACGTTAGCAGCCGCCGACTCTGCCGCTAAGTCACAAAAATCTCGCTATTTCCCGAAACTTGATTTGCGTCTGCGCGCCGAACAAGGCCACGATATCGACCGCCTATTAGGCCGTCACGACGAGCGCGCTGTCGAGCTGGTACTTACCTATAACCTTTACAACGGGGGCTCTGATCGCGCCGCAAGAAAACAGTTCACAAGTCTCCGTGATGAAGCCTTCGACCTCCGCGTTCAAGCCTGTCACGACGTGAGGCAAAATTTACTTATCGCCTACACTGACATCGACAGCATAACGCGCAAACTCGTATTTTTACTCCGTAATGAACAATCTATCGAAAAGGCGAGAATTGCCTATCGCAAACAATTTGATATTGGTCAGCGCACCCTTTTAGATTTACTCGATTCAGAAAACGAATATTTTGATGTAAGCCGATCGGTGGTCAGTTCTGAGCAAGATCTTGCAATTGCGAAGCTGAAAACACTTAGCACAATGGGGTTACTAACCCGGAGTATTGGGGTGGGTGGCGCCATTCCTGATTCAAAATTCAAATACGAGAATGCCGGCTGCCC